>CAYPTW010000025.1:0-29233 GCA_964413755.1 uncultured Thioalkalivibrio sp.
TTGGGGCAGCCCAGGCTGACAAAACCGATGCGTCCGCTCATGGCGCGGATTCTACCTTGGCGACGGGCGCGCACTCACTGCCGTGTAAAATAGCGGCCATGGAAATCACCCTGAACGGCGCGCCGATGGAACTGCCGGAAGGCACTACCGCCGCCCAGCTGGTTGAGCAGCTCGGCCTCGCCGGCCGACGCTACGCCATGGAAGTGAACGGCGAACTGGTGCCGCGCAGCGCCCATCCCGGGCACCGGCTGATGCCGGGCGACCGCGTCGAAATCGTGCAAGCCGTCGGAGGCGGATGAAATGACTGAATCAAGCAAGCCCACGGCCGACGTGCTCGAGCTCGCCGGCCGCACTTACCACTCGCGCCTGCTCACGGGTTCCGGCAAGTATCGCGATTTCGAGGAAACCCTCGCGGCCACCGAGGCCGCGGGCGCGGAGATCGTCACCGTGGCGATCCGGCGCACCAACATCGGCCAGGACAAGGACCAGCCCAACCTG
Organism: uncultured Thioalkalivibrio sp.; assembly: GCA_964413755.1. Lineage (GTDB taxonomy): Bacteria > Pseudomonadota > Gammaproteobacteria > Steroidobacterales > XN24 > XN24. Next base: position 499 of record CAYPTW010000025.1, read on the forward strand.
CTCGACTACCTGTCGCCGGAGCGGTTCACCATCCTGCCCAACACCGCCGGCTGCTTCACCGCAAAGGACGCAGTGCGCACCTGCCGCCTGGCGCGCGAACTGCTCGACGGGTCGCCGCTGGTGAAGCTCGAGGTGCTGGCCGACCAGCAGACGCTGTTCCCCGACGTCACCGCCACGCTCGAGGCGACCGAGATACTCGTGAAAGAAGGCTTCCAGGTGATGGTCTACACCAACGACGACCCGATCATTGCCAAGCGCCTGGAGGAAATGGGTTGCATCTCGGTGATGCCGCTGGCGGCGCCGATCGGCTCCGGCCTCGGTATCCGCAACCCCTACAACATCCTCACCATCGTGGAGAACGCGAAGGTGCCGATCCTGGTGGATGCCGGCGTGGGCACGGCCTCCGACGCCGCGGTGGCGATGGAGCTCGGCTGCGATGGCGTGCTGATGAACACCGCCATCGCCGGGGCCAGGAACCCCGTGCTCATGGCCTCGGCCATGCGCAAGGCAGTGGAGGCAGGCCGCGAGGCCTTTCTTGCCGGGCGCATCCCGCGCAAGCGCTTCGCCTCCGCTTCCTCGCCCATCGACGGCACTTTCTTCTGAAGGTGAACGACCCCGCCGCGCCGGACCATCGCCCCATCCGCAGCTTCGTCAAGCGCGCCGGGCGGCTCACGCCGTCGCAGGCGCGCGCGCTGGAGCAGCTCTGGCCGCGCTTCGGCATCGCGCCACCGCAGGCGCCGCTCGACCTGGACGCCCTGTTTGGACGCTCCGCGCCGCGCACGCTGGAGATCGGCTTCGGTAACGGTGACAACCTGGCCGAACTGGCCGCACGGCATCCGGAACGGGACTACCTCGGCGTCGAGGTGCACGACCCCGGCGTCGGGCACCTGCTGCTGCGCATGGAACGCGAAGGGCTGGAGAACATTCGCATCGCGCACCATGATGCGGTCGAGGTCATCGACCGCTGGCTGCCGCCTGCATCGATCGACGAGGCGCTGATCTTCTTCCCCGACCCCTGGCACAAGAAGCGCCACCACAAGCGGCGCCTGCTGCAAGCGGCATTCCTCGACCGCCTCGCCCGGGTCATGGCCGGCGGTGCGCGACTGCACCTCGCGACCGACTGGGCGCCGTATGCGGAGCAGATGCTGGAGGTGTGCGAGAGCTCGCCGCACTTCGAGAACATGGTGCCCGGCGGAGGCTACGCACCGCGTCCCGGGACACGACCGCAGACCAAGTTCGAACGCCGCGGCCTGAAGCTCGGCCACGAGGTCTTCGACCTGCTCTACCGCCGCGGCTAGACGAACACCTCGGTGACGCCGTCGACCACGTACTGTGCGGCCAGGGCGGCCAGCACCACGCCCAGCAGGCGGCTGATCACCGAGCCGGCAGTCACGCCGATGACGCGCATCAGCGGCTGCGTCAGCAACAGCATCACCAGCGTCACGGCGAGGGCCAGCAGGCCCATGGCCAGCACCAGGCCGACGCCGATCCAGTCGGCCGCGCCGGCAGTCAACAGCAGCATGGTGGCCAGCGCGCCCGGACCGGTGATGAGCGGGAACGCCATCGGGAACACCGAGATGTCCTCGCGGTAACGCGCCTCGTCCTGCTCGCGCACCGTGGTGGAACGCAGGCCCGACTCGCGCGCCAGCACCATGTCCACCGCCAGCAGGAACAGCAGGATGCCCCCGGCGATCTTGAACGCGGAGACGCTGATGCCGAGCAGGCGCAGCAGCGCGTCGCCCGCCAGGGCAAACACGATGAAAATGCCCGCCGAGATGGCGATCGACTTCAGGGCCATCTTCTTGCGGTATCCCGGCTCGCCGCCACGGGTGAGCGCGCCGAACATCGGCACCAGGGACACCGGCTCGATGACCACGAAGAAAATGATGAATGTCTTGAGGAGTTGCTCGGTCATGACCGCGCGGCTTTGTTGCGAAGCACACTTGCGCCCGGGTGCAGGTGAGCTATAAGTGAGGGCAGGAGCAAAAAATCCAGGCAGCGAGTCGCTGCGAAGGCGGGCAAGGATAGCAGGCCCGGCTGAACGGGGAAATCACAATGTCATTGCCCACACCGTCGATCGGAGACTGGTTCCAGGCCCCCGGGGGCGTGTTGTTCGAAGTCGTCGCCGTAAACGAGCAGGACGGCACCATCGATATCCAGCACTTCGATGGTACCGTGGAGGAACTGGACCTCGATGCCTGGGAGGAAAGCGAGTTCCAGGCGGCCGAGCCGCCGGAGGACTATTCCGGGTCGCTCGACATCGAGCGGGAAGACTACCGCGCCGACCTGGACCAGCCCGCGAAACAGGAGTGGTCGAACCCCCTCGACTACCTGGACCGCTCCGAATAACTCGTCTGCCCGACGCGACACTCCCTCGGTGGCAGCACCGGGGCGCAAACAGGGAGGTTTACGCCTTGAGCCCACCCAGCCGAACCGCCGGCTTCAGCAGCGCGGAGGACTGCCAGGAAGCGTTCTACCGCGCCATGCGCGAAGGCAACAGCGATGACATGCGCCGCGCCTGGCTGATGTCTCCGGAAACCACCTGCGTCCATCCGGGCGCCATGCCGCTGATCGGTTTCGACGCCGTGATCAAGAGCTGGAACACGATCCTGGACGCCGGCAACGGCATCCGCGTCAACTACGAGCCGCGCAGCCGCTTCGCGGTCGACCGCCTGGTGATCCACGTCGGCCTGGAAGTCATCAAGGTGCCGAACGACGGCACGGTGGTGGTCAGCGTGACCAATGTCTACGAGCTGACCGGCGAGGGCTGGAAGATGCGCCTGCATCACGGCGCACCGGTGCAGGCACGCCCGCAGGCCGCACGCCCCTTGCACTAGCGGCCATGGGCCAGGAGCGCGCGCGCCAGGCCGTCGGCCACGCCGCCGCCCGAGTTCGCCAGCACCACCAGCGCAATCCCCTCTGCAGGCACGACGGCAAGAAAACTGCTGCTGCCGGCGGTCCCGCCGTTGTGCCAGGTCACCGCCCGGTCCGTGATGTCTGCCTGGTGCCAGGCCAGGCCGGTGCCGTCGCCGTCGCGCGGCCGTAGCGCGGTGAGCACCCAGTCCGGCTCCCCGGCCACCAGGCGCTGCGCCAGCGCCAGGGCGTCCCGCGCCGAAGTCTGCCAGCCGCCCGTCGGGGCGTACGCGTCCAGCGTCCAGGGCGGGACAGGCTGGCCAGCCTGGTGTCCGAGCGCCCGGCGGCCGTCAACGGCGTCCGGCGCCAGCGCGGGCGCGGCCAGCCCCAGCGGCTCGAACACCCGCTGCGCCAGCAACTCTGCGTACGACGCCTCGCCCGCGCGCGCGAGTAACTGGCCCAGCAGGGCTGCGCCGAAATTGGAGTACGCGTACGCGCCGCGGCCGGCGGCGACCTGCGCCGCGTCGACCCGCGCCAGGTCGGCGAAGATCTCTTGCGGCGTGCTGCCGGCATAGGGGTCCGCGCTGCTCATGCGGGCCTGCATCTCCGGCCCGCTCGCCAGTCGCGGCAGGCCGGAACGATGCGTCGCCAGCTCTTCGAGCGTGATGGCCGCCACGCCCGGGGCGACATCCAGCCCCGCCGGCAGCAGCTCGCCTATGGGCTGGTCGAGGCGCACATCACCCGCGTCGGCCATCTGCGCCAGCAACAGGCCGGTCAGTCCCTTGGTGACGGAACCGGCCTCGAACACCGTATCGGCATCCGGCGCGCGGCCGTCACCGGCATCGCCATGCGCGACGAAACGCGTGCCCTCGCTGTCGAGCAGGCCGACGACCACGCCGGGCGCCACCTGCCGCTGGTCGACGAATTCCGCCAGGTACTGCGCCACCACCTCATCGCCGGGGAGGCGGCCATCCGGCGTCTTGTCGGCAGGCAGGCCCGCGCCGAGATTCTCGGCCGGTGCCGGCCGCACGCCGAAACCTTCGATGAGGCCGTCCGATCCCAGCGCCCAGGTCACGGCGATGGGCGTCGGCGCCGCGCTCCACCGGCTCACGCGGCGATACACGGTGATGTCCTGCTGCCGCGTGACCTGCTCCGACAGCACTGCCTCTTCCTCGCCGAGCTGCGCCAGGATGCCGGCGCCGGTCTGCGCCAGCCCGTCGCGACTGCCGACCAGCGCCTGCATCTGGGCGCCGAGACGGTCCCACAGGTCGGCAATCTCTCCCGACATCCATTGCCCGGTCAGCTGGCGCCCGGTTTCCAGCACCGCCGCATCAGCCCCGGTCTCGGTCTCGGTCTGGGTCTCGGCCGATGCTGCGGCGGCATGTCCCGCCAGCCCGCACAGTGTCAACACCAGCAGCGTCCGCTGCACGATCGTTTTCATTTCTGCTCTCCTCCAGCGTCGTTGTCATGCACTTCACCAATCAAGGCCTTGAGCTGGTCGCGGTAACGCGCCAGCGCCTCCTGTCCCGCCGGGGTGATGGCCACCCGGGTCTGCGGACGCTTGCCGACGAAGCGCTTCTCTATCTGCACCAGGCCGCCGGCCTCCAGCTTGCTGAGGTGGCTGGACAGGTTGCCCTTGCTAAGCCGGCAGGCCATTTCCAGGAAACTGAACTCGGCGTGCTCGGCCTGGCTCAGCACGGTGAGAATGGCGAGGCGCGCAGGTTCGTGGACGAGACGGTCGACACCCAGCACGCCGTCGATGGCATCGCGCGTGCTGTCTTTCATTCGCGCGGCCCCTGCGCGGCGAACTCCGCCCGCAGGGCGAGGTACTCGCGGTGCTCACGCAGGCCATAGAACACGGCGATCGCCGCGCAGGCGCCGACGTAAACAAGCCAGATGGCCGGATAGTTGCCGCCCCCTATCACCACGGCGGACTGGCACAGCAGCAGCACGCCGACCAGGAAGTCGCTCACCGACCAGAACCAGCGCCAGGCAACCAGCGGCAGCGCGGCGACGATCGCCGCGTAGCCAAGCATCCCCGCAGGCGGCACCCGGCCGGCCTGGAAGGCGGTGTAAGCCAGCACGCCGAGCACCAGGGCCGAGATAACCGCGAGGTAAACGACGGTCCAGCGGTGGCTGCGCTTCTCCTTTTCCGTGGGGGCCTGCAGGACCTGGCCGTCACGCTGGTAATAGCCGACCCGCAGCAGCTCCTTGGCCAGCAGCCACAACAGCGGCGCGCACGCCAGCACGATCCGGTCCGCCGCGCCGAGCTCCATGTAGGCGTTGGCCAGGAAGCTGGCGAAGAGCAGGATGCCGCCGATAACGGAGCTGAGTCCGCCGGCGCTGCGGGAATAACGCGCGTAGCGCTGGGCGCGTGCAGCGAGTTGGTCGAGGTCATTGAGGTTCACGTGCATTCGTCTGCTCCCCTAAGGTTGCAAACTAGTTTGCCGTGCAAACCTCCTGACGTCAAGCCCCGGTCAGCTGCCCCTCCCGGCGACCGCGCGCTGGTGCCGCATCACCACCAGCACCAGGACGATGGCGGGAATCCCCGTGGCCGCCGCGTAGATGAAGAACAGCGGATAGCCGAAGGCATCCACGAATACCCCGGACCAGCCGCTGACGGCCTTGCCCACCAGCGACATCAGCGAACTGAACAGCGCGTACTGGGTGGCGGTGTACGCCTGGTTGGTGAGGCTGGACAGCCAGGCGATGAAAGCCACGCCGGCCAGGCCCATGCTCAGGTTGTCGCCACTGATGGTGAAGGTGAGAATCCGCAGGTCCGGTCCCGACAGGGCCAGGAACATGAACATCAGGTTGGTGACGGCCAGCATCACCGCAGCCAGCAGCATGGTCTGCAACGTGCCCCAGCGCGCCACCAGCACGCCGCCGGCGGCGGCGCCGACGATGGTCATGATGAAGCCGAAGACCTTGGTGACGCTGGCGATCTCGGACTTGGTGAAGCCCAGGTCGAGATAGAAGGGGTTGGCCATGATGCCCAGCACGCGATCGGAGATGTTGAAGCACAACACCAGGGCCAGCAGCACCAGCGCGAAGCGGCCGTTGCGGCGGAAAAACTCGGCGAACGGTGAGACCACGGCGGCGCCGATCCAGGCCGCCGCCCGCCGCAGCGGCGCCCACAAGCCCGCGTGCGCCGCCAGGTAGCGGGCGATCTCGCCCTCCATCTCCGCGGTAATCGGGTCGGTGCGACGGTCCGGCTCGCCGACCGACAGCGTCGTGACGACGCCCACCAGCATGAGGCCCGCCATCACCGCGTATGCCACGTGCCAGTTGTAGAAATCCGCCAGGTACAGCGCGCCTGCGCCGCCGGCCAGCACCGCGAAGCGGTAGCCGAAGTTGTAGGCGGCGGCCATGGCGCCCTGGCGGGACTGCTCCACCGCCTCGATGCGCCAGGCGTCCACCGTGATGTCCTGGGTCGCGGAAGAGAAGGCGACCACCAGCGCAAAAGCCACCACGCTGCCGATCTGCAGGGCGGGATCGAGACGCGAGAGCATGTACAGCCCCAGCGCCACGCCGCCCTGCGCCAGCAGCATCCATGAGCGCCGCTGGCCGAGCAGCCGCGTCAGCCCGGGCAGGGCGACGCGGTCCACCACCGGCGCCCACAGCACTTTCACCGAGTAAGTGATCCCGATCCAGGCAAAGAAGCCGATGGTGGCCCGCTCCACGCCGAAATCCCGCAGCCACGCCGAGAGGGTGGAGAACACCATCGGGAACGGCAGCCCGGCGGAAAAGCCGAGGAACAGCATGGCCAGCACCCGCGGATGCCGGTAGATACGCGCTGCCTCGAGCCAGGCGCCGAGGCGGCTGCTCACCCGCCGGCGCTCCCGAACTCGAAGTCGTAGTCGATCACCAGCGGCGCGTGGTCCGAGAAGCGCTCGCCGGTGTAGATGTCGGCGCCCCGCACGCGCTTGCCCAGCCCGGGCGTGACCACCTGGTAATCGATGCGCCAGCCCACGTTCTTCTCGCGCGCCCGGCCGCGGTTGGACCACCAGGTGTAGCGCTCCGGCCGCGGGTCGACGACACGAAAGGCATCGACGAACTTCATGCGCTCGAAGAGCATGTCCATCCAGGCGCGCTCCTCGGGCAGGAAGCCCGAATTCTTCAGGTTGCCGCGCCAGTTCTTGATGTCGATCTGCTTGTGGGCGATGTTCCAGTCACCGCAGATGACGTACTCGCGCGGCCGGCGCTTCACGCGGCGCAGGAAATCCTCGAACTCGTCCAGGAAGCGGAACTTTGCCTCCTGGCGCACCTCGCCGGAGGAGCCGGAAGGCATGTACAGCGACGCCACCGACAGCCCCGGGAACACCGCCTCGATATAGCGCGCTTCCGGATCGAACTCGGCTGAGCCGAGGCCCTGGATGACGCGGATCGGCTCCTGGCGGCAGTACAGCGCGACGCCGCTGTAGCCCTTGCGCTCGGCATCCAGGTAATAGCAGTGATAGCCCTGCGGCCGGAACACGCCGTCCGTGATCTGGTGCTCCTGGGCGCGCGTCTCCTGCAGGCAGACGACGTCGGCGCGCTGGCCGGCGAGCCACTCGAAGAAGCCCTTGCGGGCGGCGGAACGGATACCGTTGGCGTTGAGGCTGATGATACGCATTTCACATGAGAGCTCGGGCCCGGCGTGTATGATACCCGTCGGCTCGAGATTAGCCGCAGCGCTGCCTGTTCAACTACTCGCGGACCGCCTCATGCAGGACTACAAGCACGCCTTCATCGAGCTCGCCATCCGGCGCGGCGCCCTGAAATTCGGCAGCTTCACGCTGAAGTCCGGGCGCGTGAGCCCCTACTTCTTCAACGCCGGACTGTTCAACACCGGCGCAGCACTCGCCGAGCTCGGGTCCTGCTACGCCGATGCCGTGGCCGCCTCCGGCATCGAGTTCGACGTGCTGTTCGGGCCGGCCTACAAGGGCATCCCGCTGGCCACGGCCACGGCCACGGCGCTGGCGGAGCGCCACGGGCGCGACGTGCCGTGGTGCTTCAACCGCAAGGAGGCCAAGGACCACGGCGAGGGCGGCAACCTCGTCGGCGCCCCGCTCGCGGGGCGCGTGCTGGTGATCGACGACGTCATCACGGCCGGCACCGCCATTCGCGAGTCCATCGGCATCATCCGCGGCGCCGGCGCCGAACCCTGCGGCGTGGTCCTGGCGCTGGACCGCCAGGAACGCGGCCAGGGGGAACGCTCCGCGGTGCAGGAAGTCGAACAGGACATGGGCTTGCCCGTGGCGAGCATCATCACGCTGGCGGACCTGCTGGCGGACATGGCGGCGCGGGCCGACGCCGAGCCGGAGAGCCTGGCAGCGCTGCGCGAATACCGCGCGCGCTATGGGGTAAATTGAGCGGGATGCACTCCCGAAGGCGTATCATGGACACAGGCAGGAACGACTCACGAGGCAGGAGGAGCATGAAGCATTTCGGCTTGCTGATTACGCTGGCGCTCGCCCTGGCGCCCGGCGCGTCCGCCTGGGCCGGCTCCGGCAAGATCTATCGCTGGGTCGACGAGAACGGCGTGGTGCATTTCGGCGACGCCATTCCGCCCGAGTATTCCAAGGAGCGCCACGAGGTCCTGGACGAGCGCGGCGTGCGCACCACGGTGAACGAGGTGAGCGAGGCGGGGCCCGTGCGCAGCGACCGCGACCGCGCCCTGCTGGCAACCTACGGCAGCGTGGCGGAGATCGAGGAGGTGCGCGATCGTCGCGCCGGTTACCTCGACTCACAGAACGAGGTGGCGCGCGACCGGCTGCAGGGCCTGAAGCTGCGCCAGCAAGACCTGCAGGACAACCCCAACGCGGTGAACGAGCTGGCCACCGTCACGCAGCGCATTGGCGAGTACGAAACCGAGATCGACCGGCGCAACCAGGAAATCGCGCGCATCCGCGCCGAGTTCGACGCCGACATCACGCGTTTTCGCGAGTTGAAGGGCCTGCCGGAACCGGTAGAGCCGACGCCGCCTGAGCCCACCCCGCCGGAATAAGCCCGGCCGGAGCCGGGAGCCGCGCCCCGCCTAGTGCCGGCCCGAGTGCCCGAAGCCGCCGGCGCCGCGCGCGCTGGCGTCGAAATCCTCCACCACCTCGAAGCGCGCCCGCACCACCGGCACGATCACCATCTGGGCAATGCGTTCGCCCGGCTGGATGGTGAACGGCGCGGTGCCCCGGTTCCAGGTCGAGACGAACACCTGCCCCTGGTAGTCCGAGTCGATCAGCCCCACCAGGTTGCCGAGCACGATGCCGTGCTTGTGCCCGAGCCCGGAACGCGGCAGCAGCACTGCCGCGAGGCCCGGGTCATCGAGGTGGATCGCCATGCCGGTCGGCACCAGCTCCGTCTGGCCCGGCGCCAGTTCCAGCGGGCCGTCGACGCAGGCGCGCAGGTCCAGCCCGGCGGAACCCGCCGTGGCGTACTCCGGCAGGGGGAAGTCACGGCCCAGCCGCGGGTCAAGAATCTTGAGCTTGATGACCTGCACGCATCCTCTCCGCAATGAGCTCTACCAGGCGCCGCGCCAGCCCGGCCTTGGCGCCGCTCCCCAGGTCCTCGCCGCCGCCCGGCCAGAGCACGCGCAACGCGTTGTCCTCGCGGTCGAAACCGCAGTCGGCGCCGACCCGGTTGGCGGCGATCATGTCCAGGCGCTTGCCCTCGAGTTTCTGCAGCGCGTTGGCCTCGACGTTATCGGTCTCGGCGGCGAAGCCGACCACGAAAGGCCGCGGCTCGGCCGCCGCCACCTCGGCGAGAATGTCCGGGTTGCGCAGCAGCTCGAGCTGCATCTCATCCGCCTGTTTCTTGATCTTGCGCTCCGCGACCTGCGCCGGGCGGTAGTCCGCCACTGCCGCCGCGGCGATGAAGACATCCGTGCCGGCCAGCTCGCCCTGCACGGCCGCACGCATCTGCGCGGCCGTCTCCACCCGCAGCACGCGCGCCGCGGGCGGCGCCGGCAGGTCGACCGGCCCGCTCACCAGCACCACCTCGGCGCCGGCCTCGAGCGCCGCGCGGGCGACGGCGTAACCCATCTTCCCGGAACTGCGGTTGGTGAGGTAACGCACGGGATCGAGCGCCTCGCGCGTCGGTCCGGCGGTGACCAGCACCTTGCGCCCGGCCAGAACCCCGTCGGCAGGGATCGACGCCTGCTGCAGCGCGGCCACGATCTCGACCGGCTCGAGCATGCGCCCCGCCCCGGTCTCGCCGCAGGCCTGGGCGCCCTCGGCGGGTCCCAGCAGGCGCACACCGCGGGACTGCAGGCGCGCGATATTGTCCCGCGTGGCGGCATGGGCCCACATCTGCCGGTTCATGGCGGGCGCCACGCAGAGCGGCGCCTCGGTCGCGAGGCATAACGTGGCCAGCAGGTCGTCCGCCATGCCGGCGGTGAGCCGGGCGAGGAAATCCGCCGTAGCGGGCGCCACCAGGACGATGTCCGCCCAGCGTGCCAGCTCGATATGGCCCATCGCCGCTTCTGCGGCCTCGTCCCACAGGCTGTCGCGCACCGGGTTGCCGGACACCGCCTGGAAAGTGAGCGGCGTGACGAACCGTGCCGCCGCCGGGGTCATGACGACGCGCACCTCGGCGCCCTGCTCGCGCAGGCGGCGCACCAGATCGGGCGCCTTGTACGCGGCGATGCCGCCGGTGACGCCGAGAAGCACCTGTTTTCCAGCCAGACTGCCCATAAAGGCTCCATGCCCCGGATGCGTGCGGCAGCTTAACCTGACTGACCCTCGAATTGGCAACCTAGGGACACCCGCAAGCCATGCCACACCTGCCTATCCGGGACTGGCCGAAGAGCGAGCGGCCGCGCGAAAAACTCCTCGCCGGCGGGCCGGGGCGGCTGTCGGACGCCGAGCTGCTGGCCATCTTCCTGCGCACCGGCGCCCGCGGCCGCAGCGCCGTCGACCTGGCGCGCGAGCTGCTGCTGGGATTCGGCGGCCTGCGCGGCCTGCTCAGCGCCGACCTGCCGCGCTTCTGTGCCCTGCCCGGCCTCGGCCCGGTGAAATACGCGCAGCTGCAGGCCGGGCTCGAGCTGGCGCGGCGCCACCTCGAAGAAACGGTGCGCCGCGGCCCCGCCCTGGGCTCGCCGGACGCCGTGCGCCACTTCCTGCGGGCGCGGCTGCGCGACCTGCCGCACGAGGTGTTCTGCTGCCTGTACCTGGACAATCGCAACCGGGTGATCGCCTTCGAGGAGCTGTTCCGCGGCACCATCGACGGCGCCAGCGTCCACCCGCGGGAAGTCGTCAAGCACGCCCTGGCGCAGAATGCCGCCGCCCTCATCCTCGCTCACAACCATCCCTCCGGCGTGGCCGAGCCGAGCCAGGCCGACGAGGTCATCACCCGCCGCCTGAAGAGCGCGCTGGCGCTGGTGGACATCCGGGTGCTGGATCACCTCGTGGTCGGCGACGCCACCTGCGTGTCCTTTGCCGAGCGGGGCCTGCTGTAGGCCGGAGTACTCCCGCTCGCCGCCGCGAGTCTTGCACCGCGGCAGGCAGGGCGGCATAATGCCCGACTCTCCAGCGACCGGGTCACCGGTTTTTTCGAGGAATAACAGTCATGTCGCGAGTCTGCCAGGTCACCGGCAAGGGGCCGATCACCGGGAACAACGTGTCCCACGCGAACAACAAGACGCGTCGGCGCTTCCTGCCGAATCTCCACACCCATCGCATCTGGGTGGAGAGCGAGCAGCGTTTCGTCAAGCTGCGCGTCTCCCAGCGTGGACTGCGGATCATCGACCGCAAGGGCATCGACAGTGTCCTGTCGGATCTGCGCGCCCGCGGCGAAAAGGTCTGAGGAGTAATACGATGCGCGACAAGATCAGGCTCGTATCGAGCGCCGGCACCGGCCACTTCTACACCACCACGAAGAACAAGCGCCTGCACCCGGAGAAGATGGAGGTCATGAAATATGACCCCCGGGTGCGCAAGCACGTGGCGTACAAGGAAGCCAAGATCAAGTAAGGCCTGCCGCGCCTGCCACGGCACAAGAAAAAGCCCGCCTTTCGGCGGGCTTTTTCGTTTCCGGGGTCTGCCGCGACGGGCCGGAAGGCGCCTCAGGCGGTGCGCAGCTGGTAGCCGCGCAGGGACGCGGCAAACTCCTGCAAGGCGCGGACGCCGCTCTGCTCGGCCTGGGCACACCACTCGCGGAACTGTGCCAGCAGCATCTCGTTGCTGGCCGCACGGCCGCTCCAGATCGACTTCAGCCGTTCGCGGAACTCGTGCACCGTGGCCAGCGCCTGGCTGTTCGCCAGCACGGCATCCAGCCGACGACGCGCCGCTGTGTCGAGCAGGCTGGTCTCGCGTACCAGCAGTCGCCGCAGATGCCCGGCACGCTCCGGCAGGCGCGCGCGCAGCGCGGCCAGCTCCAGGCGCAGCGTCGGCAGGGTCACGTGCCGGGTGTAGTCGCGCATCACGTGCATGCGCGCCACGACCACGGCGCGCAGCGTCTCCAGCTCGGCCTGCGGAGCGGCCGGCAGGCACTCCGGCTGCGGCGCCGTGCGTCGCACGCGTGCCAGGCCGAACAGCGCCAGCAGCCGCAGCACGCCCCAGCCGATGTCGACCTCCCAGGGGCGGATCGAGAAGCGCGCCGAGGAAGGATAGGCGTGGTGGTTGTTATGCAGCTCCTCGCCGCCGAGGAACAGGCCCCAGGGCGTGACGTTCCGGGAAGCATCGGCACACTCGAAGTTGCGGTAGCCGGCGTAGTGGCCGACGCCGTTGACGATCCCCGCTGCCAGCAGCGGCTGCGATGCCAGCTGCACCGCGATCATGATGATGCCCGGGACGCCGAACAGCAGCAGGAAGGAGACCACCATCAGGCCGATGCCGAGGTAGGTGTGGCCGGAGTAGAGGTTGCGCTCCAGCCAGTCGTCGGGCGTGCCGCGCCCGTACTTCTCCAGCGTGTCGGTATTCCGCGCTTCGGCGCGGTACAGTTCCGCCCCTTCCAGGAGCACCTTGCGCAGGCCCTCGACCTGGGGGCTGTGCGGGTCGTCCGGGGTTTCGCAGCGCGCGTGGTGCTTGCGGTGGATGGCCACCCACTCGCGCGTGCTGATGCCGGTGGTGAGCCACAACCAGAGGCGACAGAAATGCCGGATCGCCGGATGCAGGTCCACGGCGCGGTGCGCTGCATCCCGGTGCAGGTACAGCGTGACGGCGAAGACCGTGACCTGCACCATGAGCAGGGAGGCCAGCACGTAGCCCCACGCGGAGAGGCCGAGCAGGCCGTTGAAATGAGCGAGAATAAAATCCATCACAGGGAGCGCACCGTATTGAGAATCGTTCGCGCGACTATAGAGGGTCGGCAGGTGGAAGTCATGCCGGGCGTTTATCCCGTTGCGGGCATGCAGCATGCCTGAGCTGCCGGAAGTCGAGACGACGCGCCGCGGCGTGGCGCCGTGGATCGAGGGCGTGCGGGTCAGCGCGGTGGACTTGCGCCAGCCTGCCCTGCGCTGGCCGGTACCGCGCAGCATGGCGCGCGAACTCCCGGGACGACGGATCCTGGCGGCGCGCCGCCGCGCGAAATACCTGCTGTTCGAGACCGAGGGCGATCACACCCTGATGCTGCACCTCGGCATGAGCGGCAGCCTGCGCGTACTGCAGCGGCCCGAACCGGCCGGCGTGCACGATCATCTCGACATCATGCTGGAGAATGGTCGCGTGCTGCGTTTCCGCGATCCGCGGCGCTTCGGCTCGGTGGACTGGGTACGCGGCGACCCGTTGTTGCATCCGCTGCTGCGCGAGCTCGGGCCGGAGCCGCTCGGCCCGGAGTTCAACGCGCAGTACCTGCTCGCTGCCTGCCGCGGCCGGCGCACGGCCATCAAGCAGCACATCATGAACGGCCGCATCGTCGTGGGCGTGGGCAACATCTACGCCAGCGAATCGCTGTTCCGCGCCGGCATCCATCCGGCCCGCGCCGCGGGACGCATCGGCGCGCCACGCATCGCCGCGCTGGTCGCCTCCATCCGCGAGGTGCTGGAGGACGCCATCCGCCAGGGCGGCACCACGCTGCGCGACTTCGCCTGGGGCGACGGCCAGAGCGGCTATTTCCGCATCGAGCTGGCCGCCTACGACCGCGCGGGCCAGCCTTGCCAGCGCTGTCATGGCATCATCAGGGCCATCGTGCAGGGACAACGCACGACCTACTATTGCCCCGGATGCCAAAGATGAACCGCAAGCGATGAGCCTGTTCAGCTTCTCCCGCCTGACGCCTTTCGAGAGGCTGTTGTCGACGCTCACCTCGATACGGCCCGGCGAAGGCCGCGGCATCTTCCTGATGCTGGCGCAGATCTTCCTGCTCATGCTGAGCTACTACCTGCTGCGGCCGCTGCGCGAGGCGCTCATCCTCGACGAGGGCTCGCCGGAGATCCGCGCCTATGCCACCGGGGCCGTGGCGCTGGTGCTGATATTCATCATCCCGCTGTACAAGATGCTGTTCTACTACCTGAAGAACAGCGGCAGGAAGTCGGCCGTGCTGCGCTGGGTCGGCGCATTCTTCGTCGTCAACCTGGTGATCTTCGCCGCCATGATCTGGCTCGAGATCCCGGTAGCAGTGCCGTTCTACATCTGGCTCGGGGTGTTCAGCGTGATGGTGGTGGCCCAGTTCTGGGCCTTTGCTGCGGACCTGTTCAACGTCAAGACCGGGCAGCGCCTGTTTGCGCTCATCATGGTGGGCGCCGCGGTCGGCGCGTGGCTGGGCAGCCAGGTGGCCGGGCGGTTGTTCGCCGTACTCGGCGCGCCGCTCCTCATGCTGCTGGCGGCCGGCATCCTGGCGGTGACGCTGCTCATCAGCCGCGCGGCGGAGCGGGTGGTCCCCGAAGGATCGCGCAGCATCGATTCGCGCGATCCGCCCCCGGAAGAGCCCAACGCGATCTCCAAGGTGCTGGCCGGGTTCCAGGTGGTGGCGCGCAGCGGCTACCTGCTGCGCATCGCGATGTTCGTGCTGCTGCTCAACTGGGTGAACTCCACCGGCACCTACATCCTCGCCACCTTCGTCAGCGCGCATGCGGATGCGACGGTGCTCGCCAGCGGCGGCGCCGTCACCAGCGGCGAGGTGCTGGCGCGCTTTTACGGCAACTTCTTCGCCTGGATCACGGCCCTGCAGATCGGCCTGCAGCTGTTCCTGGTGTCACGCATCTTCCGCTGGTTCGGCGTGCGCGGCGCGATCCTGGTGCTGCCGCTGGTGATGGTGGCGAGCTACAGCCTGATGCTGCTGGTGCCGGTGTTCGCCCTGGTGCGGGTGATGATGATCGCCGAGAGCGCGACCAACTACTCGGTGCAGAACACCACCAATCATGCGCTGTACCTGCCGGTCACGCGCGACGAGAAGTACGTCGGCAAGACCACCATCGATACCTTCTTCGCGCGCTTCGGCGACCTGGTGTACGCCGCAATGATTTTTCTCATGGCGCAGGTCCTCACCCTCGGCGTGAGCACCATCATCGCCGTGAACGTCGGCCTGGCGCTGGTGCTGGTCGGCCTCGGCCTCGGCATCGGCCGCCACCACCGCAACGAGATCCGGCAGAATCTCGCCAACCTGCCCCCCGTGGTGAATGCGCGCCTGCCGGACGTCTACGTGCCGGCCGGGCAGATGCTGGTATTCACCGTGCCCGAGCATGCCTTCCTCGACCCGGACCCGGGTGACGCGCTGCGCTTCCAGGCGTGCTGCGAGGATGGGACCCCGTTGCCGGGCTGGGTGCGCTTCGACGCCTTCAACCACAGCTTCACCATCCGGCCGCCGGCCGGGGAAAGCGGCACCGTGGAAGTGCGCGTGGCGGCGACCGACTTCGAAGGCCTGAGCGTCGAGTCGGTGTTTGCCATCAGCTACGGCGCCGACCCCGTGCCCCGCTTCATGGAAGCTGCTGCAGAGCCTGTGCCCGGCTGACCAGGGCGTCGACCTGGCGCCGGTTCAGGTACGGCCTCAGCGACTCCAGCTGCTCCGCGGTGACACGCGCCAGCATGGCCGCCAGCTCGGGCGTGATCTCCACGCTGGCATCCGCCAGCATGTCGGGGATGCCCCGCTCCGTGCCGAAGGCGCGGCTGTGGTCGATCAGCCACACCTGGTGCCGGGCGTCGTACAGCACGTTGCCGAGGTTGCGGTCGACATTGAAGATCAGCAGGTCGAAGACGTTCATCAGGTTGAACTGCGCCGCGATGCTGCAGGGGGTGTCGAGCGGAATCCCTTCGCGGCGCCGCTTGCCTTCGTTGAAACTGTCGGGCAGCCAGTACTGCAGCGTGCCGGCCTCGCCGTCGAGAGAACGCTCTACGGCCACCGGCACCATCTCCAGCCCGAGGATGCGGTCGAGCTTGTACGCCACGACGTCGTAGATGTGACGGTCGGCGCGATCGTCCGAACGCGACCAGCGCCGCTTGCTCTCGAGGCCCGGGTCCGTGTCCACGGTCTTGAACACGCCCCGCATGACCTTGCCGTCCTGCTCCAGCGTGAGGCGGCGGGGCCGGGTCACGCCTTCACCCAGGTCCTCCACGAGCGTGATCTCGGCACTGCGCAGGAAGTCCTCGATCTCGGCGTCGCTCATGCCGTAGGGCCGGGCCCACTGGCGCACACCGGGCTCCGCCGCCACGGGCACCGCACCTTCACCGGGATACCAGGCGAATATCGCGTCGCCCTCGAACACCAGCGCCGCGGGATTGCCGTTGTAGGCGGCGCGATTCATACCGGCATCGACGCGATAGACCAGGCCGTCCATGCGTTGCGTGAGGCGCCGCGACGCAGTCGTCGTGTGGCCGATCACCACGCGCTCGGCGCCAAGCGCGGCCAGCAGGCCGCGCAACATCGGCGCCTCCGCCCATTCATGGCATATGGCGTTGCCGCGGTACCAGAGAATGCCGTCCGGATTGAACGGCAGGCCGTCCAGCGCATCCGCCATCGGCCGCGCCCGGCTCGCCAGCGTTGCAGTAGCTGCGCCGCCCGCCGTGGCGCGTGCCCAGTCGCGCACTTCACCGAAGTCGTCGTCGTCCGCAATGACGCCGGCTGCGCGCAGCGCGTGCCACCCCTCCGTCACGGTGCGCAGGTCGTCGCCGGCGGAGCGGTTGATCTCGGCCAGGGACAAGCCGTCGACCAGCGACGACAAGCCGCCGTGCACGAACAAGGTGTCGTTGATGGCCAGCGCGAAGGGCAGGGACAGCAGCCAGCGGCCGTAGGCGCCGTCCGGCTCCAGTGCCGCGCGACGCTCAAAGAAGCCGGCGGGAAAGCCGTCGCGCGGCTCGGCGCCGAACTGCGCGTAGTCTCCGCTGCTGACGTAGCGCAGGTCGCCGACCAGGTTCATCGCCTCGTGATTGCCGACCAGGACGTGCACCGCGCCGCCGGCTGCGGCAGCCTCCTCCTGCAGGCGCATCAGCAGGTCCATCACCTGGCGCCCGTAGTCGCCACGATCGAGCAGGTCGCCGATCGAGACCAGGTGCGTGGCGCCGCCGCTCCATTGCCCCGCGGCGTCGAGCAGGCCGACGTCCTGCAACAGGCCGTACAACTCCTCGTAGGCGCCGTGCACGTCGCCGACCGCGACCACGCGTTCCACGCCCGCGATGCGCCACGGCTCGGCGGCCTGCGCCGGTGCGGCAGCCAGCAGCCCGGCACTGAGAAGAACAACAACCAGTCTCGCGACGATCAGGCGCATGCGGTCATCCTCCAGGCGCGCGCCGTTGCCGCTGCGCGCCGCTCAAGTTTTATTCCAGCTCCGCATGGCCCCATGGCGTCGGCGGGAGCGCCACCGGGGTCGCCAGGTCGAACTCGACGCGGAACAGCCGGCCCGAGGGTCGCGCCAGCTCGTACACGAAACGCTCGCCCGGTGCGATCTCCATCGCCCAGGTGTTCTGCACCGAGGCCGCCAGGCCGGCGCGCTCGAACATGGCGACGGAATAGTCGTCCACCGGGAATTCCTGGCGCCACGGCGCGCCCGGGCCGGCGCTGTCGCCGCCATATTGCGTCAGCTCGTCTTCGCTGCCGTCCTCATGCCGGTGGTCGTGCTTGAGGCGCAGTCCCTCCGGGGTGCGCGTCAGCACCCAGGTCCGGCTGTGATCGTCGCCGACGTGGAAAGGAATCTTCAGCTCGTCTGCGGCACATTCGCGTACGTGCATCACCAGCGCCTTGCCGGCGAAAGGATCGTCCGGCTGGGCCGGCTCGTTGGCGACGATGCGCCCGGCGAACGCCTGGCCGCAGTGGCTCGCAATGCGCGCCATGAAGGCGTCCGGCGGGTACATCTCGGAGCTTGCCGGCACTGCGGCTGCGCCGAGCCCAAGACAGAGGCACAGGCAGAGGTACACGGCAAAGCGCTTCAGTAGGTCCATGTCTCCACCTCCGCACGCGGGTCGGTCGCCGCCTCCATGCGTCGCTCGGCCAGGTCCCAGGTAACCACGTTCATGTTGCCGTACAGGCGCCGGCTCTGTTGCAGCACGTGGCCGCGCTGCTCGAGCTCGGCGAGCTCTGCGGCGCTCAACGCGCCCTCCTCGTACAGCACGCGGTCCGGCAGGTACTGGTGGTGGTAGCGCGGCAGCGCGACCATGCCCGCGGCATCGGCGCCGTCCGCCCACGCCAGCGAGGCCAGCAGCACCATGCTGATGATGCGGCTGCCGCCCGGCGTGCCCAGCACCGCGACGCCGCGCGGCGATTCGAGGAACGTCGGCGTCATGCTCGAGAGCATGCGCTTGCCCGGCTCGATGTTGTTCGCTCCGGCGCCCACCAGCTGGTAGAGGTTGGGCGCGCCCGGTTTCACTGCGAAGTCGTCCATCTCGTTGTTCAGCAGCAGGTCGAGCCCGGGCACGGCAAAGCTGCTGCCGAACCAGCCGTTGATGGTCTGGGTCACGGCGACACGGTTGCCCTCGGCGTCGATGATGGAAAAGTGCGTGGTGTGCTCGCCGCCGTCCTCGCTGTGCAGCGGCGCGAAGGTCGCGCTCGGCGTGGCCCGATCGAGCCGCAGCGTGGCGCGCAGGCCTTCCGCATAGGCCGGGTGCAGCAGCGTCTGCAGCGGCATGTCGACGAATGCCGGGTCGCCGAGCCAGGCGCGGTCGCGAAAGGCGCGCCGCAACACCTCGACCACGAGGTGCTTGCGGTCCGCCTCGGACAGCTCTTCCGGCCACCCCGACTGCAGCAGGTTGAAGGCCTGGATCATGGCCACGCCGCCGGCCGACGGCGGCGGCGGCACGACCAGGCGCAGGCCGCCCGGATACTCCGCTACCAGCGGCTCGCGCTCCACCACGCGGTAGTCCTGCAGGTCCTCGAGCGACCAGATGCCGCCGTGCTCGCGCACGGCCGTCACCATGCGCGTCGCGATTTCGCCCTGGTAGAAACCCGCCGCGCCCTCGGCGGCGAGGCGCTCCATCACCTCGGCCAGGCCCGGCAGGCGGATCAGCGTGCCCGGCTCCGGCACCTTGCCGTCCGGCAGGTACGCCTCGGCGCCCGGCCAGCGCCGTAGCTGCTCAGCCTTGAAGGTCAGGCCCAGGTGCATGCGGTTGTAGAGCGGAAATCCCTCGCGCGCCTGGCGGATGGCCGGGGCCAGCGCCTGCCCGAGGGGGAGGCGCCCGTAGCGCTCGCTGATGTGCACCAGCGCGGCCGGCGTGCCCGGGATCCCGGCGGCGAGCGGCCCGTTGAGCGACAGTCCCTTGATCGGTTCGCCGGCGTCGTCGAGGTACATCTCGGCATGCGCCGCGCCGGGTGCGGTCTCGCGCGCGTCCACCACCACCTGGCGCCCATCCTCGGCAAAGTGCAGCAGCCAGAACCCGCCGCCGCCGAGGCCGGAGGAGAACGGCTCCACCACGCCGAGCGCCGCGCTCACGGCCACTGCCGCATCGAAGGCATTGCCGCCGGCCTTGAGCACCTCCATGCCGGCGCGCGTCGCCAGCGGGTGAGCGCTGGCGATCGCCGCCTGGCCCGGTGGTGACGACGCCGGCTGCGCCACGGCGTTGCCGCCCCACGCCAGCAGCATCAGTGCCAGGCAGGCGAGCCGGCGCACAAGCCCCGGGTAGAACATCACTTGCCTCCTGCCGCCGCGCGCCGCTGGCGCAACGCCTCTTCCACCGCCGGATGCACGAAGCGCGACACGTCGCCCCCGAGCAGCGCGATCTCGCGCACCATGCTGGAAGAGATGAAGCTGAACTGCTCGGTCGGGGTGAGGAAGACCGTCTCCACGTGGCCGGCGATGTGGCGGCTCATGGTGGCGAGCTGGAACTCGAACTCGAAGTCGGATACCGCCCGCAAGCCGCGCACCATGACGTCGAGGCCATGCTCCTCGGCGAACTTCACGGTCAGGCCGCTGTAACCGCGCACCTCCACGTTGGAGATGTCGGACAACACCTCGCGCGCCAGCGCCACGCGCTCGTCCAGGCTGAACAGCGGCGCCTTGGACGGGTTGGCCGCGATCGCAACCACCACGCGCTCGAAAATCGAAGCGGCCCGCCGGATCAGGTCCTGGTGGCCGTTGGTGATGGGGTCGAAGGTACCGGGGTACAGCGCCGAGGTGCTCATGTCTGTCCTGCCGTGTGCGGCTCGAAACGCGCCAGATGGTAACGCACCTGGCCCGCCGCGGCGCTGCGCGCCAGCATCCAGCCCGGCGGCAACTCCGGCGCCGCCGCTCCGGCCTCGTGTTCCAGGTAGACCAGGCCTGCCGGTCCCACCCAGCCGCGCTCCACCAGCCGCGCGAACACGGGGCCGAGCAGGTCGCGCCGGTACGGTGGGTCGAGGAACACGACGTCGTAGGGCGTCACCGTGCCTTCCAGGTACGCGGCGGCGTCCATGCACACGGTGCGGCCGCGATCGCAGCGCAGCAATTCGAGGTTGGCTGCCACCTGGCGTAGCGCGCCGTGCGCCCGGTCGACGAACACGACTTCGCCGGCACCGCGCGACAGCGCCTCCAGTCCCAGCGCACCGCTGCCCGCGTAGAGATCGAGGCAGCGCGCGCCGGCAATTACAGGCGCCAGCCAGTTGAACAGCGTTTCCCGCACGCGATCCGGCGTGGGGCGGACGTCGTCGAGCGCCGGCACGGCGAGTCGCCTGCTGCGCCACTCGCCGCCGATGATGCGGAACGCGCCGGGCGGGCCGCCTGGCGCGCGCCTGTGTCTGCGGTTACTGGATTTGGCCATGCAGCAAAGTTAAGGCCTTGAAACGACTCCGACAACCGGCGTAGGCTTGCTGAGACGTGCGGCGGCAGACAGCAGCATGGCTGAGCCGCGGCGCGCGCGTCCCCGACCATAAGATTCGATAAAGATCACCCCTGTTGGGAGGAGTCAGAACAATGAGAAGCCTCTATTCGGTGACGCTCGTCGCCGTGGCGTTGGCATTGTCCGGATGCATCAAGGACTCGGAAAAAGTCCCCGGCACCATCACCGATCCGAACACCGGCGTGCCGCAGGTGCCCACGGCCGATGCGACCTTCCGGGCGCAGTTCGACCCGCTGAAGGCCATCATGCCGTACCCGAACGACATCCTCGGCTTCGTCGCCGCGCCGGGCACGGACGGCACGCTGAACCTGCCGGCGCAGCCGCTGCAGCCGCTGGCGCCGCTGGTCAACCAGCTCGACGGCTTCTCCACCAACGGCCGCATCACCGCCAACTTCACGCGCGCGGTGGACGGGGCCAGCCTGACCCCGGCTACCGTGTTCCTCATCGAAGTGGCGATCGACCCGTCCACCAAGGGCGTGGTCGGCCTGTCCGACACCACGCTGTGCAAGCTCGGCGCCGCGCCGCCGGAAGCCTGTGCCTCGATCGGCGTCGCCTGGGGCGGGCAGAGCCCGTTCCTGGTGCAGGGCGTCGACTACGCCGTCGGCGTGGCCCCTGACATCGACGCCGGCGGCCAGACCATCCAGCTCAAGCCGCTGCGCCCGCTGAACTCGAACCGGGCCAACCTGTTTTCGCCGGGCACCGAGAACGGCTACCTGCTGTTGCTGACGGACGGCATCACCGACACCGCGGGCAATCCCGCGCAGCCCGACGCCACCTATGCGGCCATCCGCGCCGGCTTCCTCTCGGGCGCCATCCAGCTGCCCGACCCGGAGGTGGGCCTGCCGCCCGGCCTGACCACCGAGCAGCTCCTGGGCATCTTCGTTGCCGCACACCTGGCGGTGGGCGAAGTGGTGCAGGTCGACCCGGCCAGCGTGATCGTCACGGCCAGCTTCACCACGCAGGACACCAGCACCGTGCGCGACACGGTGGCGGACATGGCGACTGCCGGTCCGAGCCAGATCGAGCGCGCGGTTACACCGGTGCCGGTACCGGTCTCCCCCGAGCTCACCCTGCCGCCGGGCACCCCGGTGACGACCGCCCTGCTGCTCGGACTGCAGGGGATCGACGCCAGCACCATCCCCGGCGAGGGTGACGTGTACGCCGGCGCCGTGGTGCTGCCGTACTACCTGTCGCCGCCGACCGCGGAAGCGCCGACGGCGCCGCTGAACCTGCCCTGGGTCGCGGCCACCGAGAGCCCGCTCGACGGCACCAGCCTGGTGCTCAACAAGTTCAACCCGGTGCCCCTGAAGCGCGCCGACCAGCCGGTGCCCGCACTCATCACGGTGCCGAACGACAACACGGACTATGCTGCGGCGCTGGGCGGAACGGCCGTGAAGCCGGAAGCCGGCTGGCCGGTGGTGATCTTCTACCACGGCATCACGCGCAACCGTCTCGACGCGCTGGCGCTCACCGAGCCGCTGAACAACGCCGGGTACGCCGTCATCGCCATCGACCAGCCGCTGCACGGCATTGCCGCCGCGGAAATCGATTTCGAGACCATCACGCCGGAAGAGCTCGCCGACATCCTGGCGAACAACCCGAACGCGCTGCTGCGCGTCCCGGGCGTCCCCGAGCGCACTTTCGACCTCGACCTGCTCAACAACACCACGGGCGCAGCAGGCCCCGACGGCGTGATCGACTCCAGCGGCGCGCATTTCATCAACCTCTCGAACGGGCTGGTGAGCCGTGACAACCTGCGCCAGGCGGCGGCCGACCTGGTGGCGCTGACGCGCACCATCCCGACCATCGACCTGGACGGCGACGAGACACCCGACCTCGACGGCAGCCGCGTGCACTTCATCGGCACCTCGCTGGGCGGCATCGCCGGCACCAACTACCTGGCCATGGACGATACGGCGGTCACCGCGACCCTCGGCGTGCCGGGTGGCGTCATCTCCGACCTGCTGCTGGACAGCTTCTCCTTCGGTCCGCGCATCGAGGCCGGACTGATCGGCAACGGGCTGGTGCCCAACACCAGCCTGTACAACAACTTCATCCGCGACCTGCAGACCCTGGTCGATGCCGGTGACCCGATCAGCCATGCGGCCGATGCCGCCGGCGCCGCCGCCATCCACTTCATCCAGGTGGACGGCGACACGGTGGTGCCGAACAGCGCCTCCAACCGCCTCGCCGCGGAGATGGAGCGGGCCGGCCTGACCGACTATGCCTTCTCGCCGACCCCGGTGATCGACCCGGCCGGCCTGAAGGCGCGCGTCTGCTTCACCAACGGGGCCACGCACGGCTCGCAGCTCGACCCGGGGACCACGCCCGAGTCGCAGACGGTGACCGGCGAGATGCAGGGCCAGCAGGTCGTGTTCATCGCCGGCAACCCGCTGCTGCCGGTGCCCCCGAACGGCCAGACGCTGATCTTCGGCGCCAGCGGCAGCCCGCTCGCGCCGTCGGTCTACGGCAACTTCGACGACAACTGCGCCGCGCCCGACCGGGTGCGGACCAACGTCCCGGTTCCGGTGGACTGACGGAACGGACTGTAGTCACAGGCCTTAACAGGACGGGCGGCCTTCGGGCCGCCCGTTTTCTTTCCGGCGTCGCAAGCGAAGCGGTAGCATAGGGTCCTGCCCGCAACCGCCCCCGCACCACACATGTCCTCACATCCCTCAACCCCGGCAACGGAGTCCGGCACCGGCGAGAAGCGCAAGGGCTTCTTCCGCCGCCTGCGCGAGCGCCTCAACAAGGGCGACAGCTGGCTCACCTACGACCTCGCCCACCTGTTGCCGGGCGGCAAGGTCGGCGAGGAGTTCATCGAGGAGATGGAGACGCGCCTGCTGACCGGCGACGTGGGCGTGGACGCGACGCAACAGATCGTCGAGGGGCTGGAAAAGAAGCTGTGGCGCGACGAGCTCGGCGACAGCCGCGCCGTGCTGGGCACCATCCGCGACAGCATGCTCGCGATCCTCGGCCCCTGCGAGCGGCCGCTGGAGATTCCCGCACAGCCGCGACCCTTCGTGGTGCTGGTGGTCGGCGTGAACGGCTCGGGCAAGACCACCACCATCGGCAAGATCGCGCACCGCCTGAAAGCCGACGGCCTGTCGGTGATGCTGGCGGCGGGCGACACTTTCCGCGCCGCGGCGGTGGAGCAGCTGCAGACCTGGGGCCAGCGCAACGACGTGCCGGTGATCGCCCAGGGCACCGGGGCCGACCCCGCGGCGGTCGCCTATGACGCTTTCGAGGCCGCCCGCGCCCGCGGCGTGGATGTCCTGCTGGCCGACACCGCGGGCCGGCTGCACACCCAGGAAAACCTCATGGACGAGCTGCGCAAGGTGAAGCGCGTGCTGACGCGCCTCGACCCTTCCGCGCCGCACGAAGTGCTGCTGGTGCTGGACGGCGGCAGCGGCCAGAACGCCCTGCTGCAGGCGCGCCGCTTCAACGAGGCCATCGGCCTCACCGGCGTCGCCATCACCAAGCTGGACGGCACGGCCAAGGGCGGCGTGGTGCTGGCGGTGGCACGCGAGCTGCAGCTGCCGGTGCGCTTCATCGGCATCGGCGAAGGCATCGAGGACCTCGCGCCCTTCGAAGCGGCACCCTTCGTCGACGCCTTGCTGGGCTTGTCCGGCGAACGCGCCGCGCGGTGAGCCCGTGATCCGCTTCGAGCAGGTCTACAAGCGCTATCCGGGCGGACGCGATGCCCTGCGTGACCTGAGCTTCCGCATCGCCGAGGGCGAGATGGTATTTCTCACCGGGCATTCCGGCGCCGGCAAGAGCACGCTGCTCAAGCTCATCGCCTGCATCGAGCGCCCCACGCGCGGCCAGGTGCTGATCGGGGGCCGCAACACCGCCGGCATCTCGCGCCGCCAGGTGCCCGCCTTCCGGCGCCGCATCGGCATGGTGTTCCAGGACCACAAGCTGCTGGCCGACCGCACGGTGTTCGACAATGTCGCCATGCCCCTGGTGATTGCCGGCACCGGCACGCGCGAGACCGGCCGGCGCGTGCGCGCCGCACTGGACCAGGTCGGCCTGCTGGGCAAGGAAGGCCTGCCGCCGGTGATGCTGTCCACCGGCGAACAGCAACGCGTGGGCATTGCGCGCGCCATCGCCGCGCGACCGCCGCTGCTGATTGCCGACGAGCCGACCGGGAACCTCGATCCCGACCTGTCGCTGGACATCATGTACCTGTTCGCGCGCCTGAACCGCGTCGGCACCACCGTGCTGGTGGCCAGCCACGACCTGGCGCTGCTCGAGCGCATGGGCCATCGCCGCATCGCGCTCGGCGACGGGCGTCTCACGGAGGACCTGGGCCATGCCTTCCCGGGCGCCCCGGCCTAGGGCCCGCAAGGGCGGGCGACGGCGCGGGCAGCGACCGCTGCTGGCCCGCCTCGCCGCCTTGCGCCTGCCGCTGCCGTCGCTCAAGTGGCCGCGCTGGCGCGGCGCCGGCCTGCTGCGCAGCTGGGTGCGCCTGCACGTGCAGACGCTGGTCGGCTCCCTCGGCAGGCTGGCCGAGCAGCCCGTGGCCACCGCCATGACGCTGGCCGTGATCGGCATCGCCCTGGCCCTGCCCACGAGCCTGTACCTGCTGGTGAACAACCTGCAGGGGCTGTCGGGACACTGGGAGCAAGGCGTCGACCTGTCCGTCTACCTCGAGCCGGGCCAGCCGGAGGCCCAGGCCAGGTCCCTCGCGGCCGACATCGAGGCGTGGGACGAAGTCGCAGTGACCGACCTGGTCACGGCCGAGGAGGCGCTGGCGAGCTTCCGTGCGGACTCCGGCCTCGGCGAAGCCCTGGGCACGCTGGAACACAACCCGTTGCCGCACCTGATAACCATCAAGCCCGCGCCCGGCCACGAATCGCCCGAGGCCATCGAGGCCATGGCCGAGCGCCTGCGCGCGCTCCCGGAAGCGGACCTGGTGCAGGCAGATGCCGACTGGGTGCGCCGCCTGTTCGCCATGCTGGAGATCGCGCGGCGCCTCGCCACGCTGGCCGCCGTGCTGCTTGCCGTGGGCGTGCTGGTGATCGTCGGCAACACCATCCGCCTGGACATCCAGAACCGGCGCGCCGAAATCGAGGTCATGAAGCTCATCGGCGGCACGGACGGCTTCATCCGCCGACCGCTGCTCTACGGCGGCACCTGGTACGGCCTGGGCGGTGCCCTGGTGGCGCTGGCCATAGTGCAGCTCGGGCTGTGGACGCTGTCGGACCCGGTGGCGCGCCTCGCCGGACTGTACGGCTCCGGCTTCCGCCCCGGCGGCCTCGGCGGCGCGGGCGCGGCGAGCCTGCTGCTGCTGGGCGCCGGCCTCGGCTGGCTCGGGGCCTGGGTGTCCGCGACACGGCACCTGCGCCGCGTGGAGCCCGGCCTGTAAGGGAACCCGGGGGGCACTTAGCACTCTAAACGATCGAGTGCTAAAATCTGGCCGCGATGGGAGGATACGAATGAGCTCAGCGCTCGTTGCACGACATGACGGAATGATGCTGGCCGTACCGGTCGGCAACCTGGACGCGTACATCAACGCGGTGTCCAGCGTGCCCGTCTTGAGCGCGGAAGAAGAGACTGAGCTGGCCTGGCGCTTCCGGCGCGAGAACGACCTCGATGCCGCCCGCCAGCTGGTGCTGTCGCACCTGCGCTTCGTGGTGCACATCGCGCGCGGCTACAACGGTTACGGCCTGCCCCTGGGCGACCTGGTGCAGGAAGGCAACATCGGCCTGATGAAGGCCGTGAAGCGCTTCGACCCCAGCGTGGGCGTGCGCCTGGTGTCCTTCGCCGTGCACTGGATCCGCGCCGAAATCCACGAGTTCGTGCTGCGCAACTGGCGCCTCGTCAAGGTCGCCACCACCAAGGCGCAGCGCAAGCTGTTCTTCAACCTGCGCAAGGCCAAGCAACGCCTGGGCTGGCTGTCCGCCGAGGAGACCCGGGCCGTGGCTGAGGACCTGGGCGTGACGCCGGCCGAAGTCAACGAGATGGAGCAACGCCTCGCGGCCCGCGACATGGCGCTGGACCCGGCGCCCGACGCCGACGACGAGGAACGCATCGGCGCGCCGGCACACTTCCTGCCGGCCCCGGATGCCGACCCGGCCGAGCTGGTCGCGCAGGACGACTGGGCAGACAACGCGACCGAGGCGCTGGGCGCCGCACTCGCCGACCTGGACCAGCGCGGGCGCGACATCCTGCAGCGCCGCTGGCTCAGCGAGCAGAAGGCGACCCTGCAGGAGCTGGCGGCCGAATACGGCGTGTCCGCCGAGCGCATCCGGCAGATCGAGGCGGCAGCGATGAAGAAGCTGCGCGCGGCGCTGTCCGAGCCCGGCGCCGCCTGGTCAGCCTAGCCTGGTCCTGCCGGGACGCCCTCAGCGCGTAATCGGCGACAACCGGATTTCCACCCGACGGTTCATCGCCCGCCCTGCCGCGGTGCTGTTGTCCGCGATCGGCTGCGTCAGGCCCCGGCCGTACGCCAGGATGCGCTGGCGATCGATACCCCGGTTGTTGAGATAGGTCGCCACGGTGGCCGCACGCTGCTCCGACAGCGTCTGGTTGTATTGCGCGGAGCCGGTGCTGTCGGTATGCCCGCTCACTTCGACCACGGTCTGGTCGTACTTCTGCGCCACCAGCGCCACCGAGTCGAGCACGCCGAAGAACTGCGGCTTCAGGTCGGCGCTGTTGGTCTCGAAGGTGACGTTGCCGGGCATGTTGAGCAAGATCTCGTCGCCCACGCGCGTGACGCTGACGCCGGTGCCTTCCAGCTGCTGCCGCAGCTCGGCCTCCTGCTGGTCCATGTAGTTGCCCACCGCGCCGCCGGCCAGGGCACCGACACCTGCGCCGATCAGGGCCCGCTTGCGCCGTTCCTTGGAATCGTCACCGGTGAGAATGCCCAGCAGCGCCCCGGCTCCGGCACCGATGGCGGCGCCCTTGGTCGCGCTCGCGGTCTTGGTCTCGCCGGTATAGGGGTCGACGGTCTGGCAGCCGGCCACCAGGGTGGCGGCAACGGCGGTAAGCAGAAGACGCTGCGTGCGGGAAGCCATGATGTTTCTCCGTTGTTCGTGTTTTGCGCCACCGGGCCGAGGTCCGACCCATGGCGGCTTGTGTTAGTTTCTCAGACCGTCGCGCCCGGCGCGCGTTCCGGAACTGCCTGGAGGAGACCGATGCGCAGCATCCACCAGTGGCTGGATGAATACGGCGAAAGCCACCAGAACCCCGTCAACAAGCGGATCCACTGGATCTGCGTGCCGGCCATCGTGCTCAGCGTCATCGGCCTGTTGTGGTCCCTGCCGGTGCCCGCCGCTTTCGGCGACATCTCGCCGGCCATGAACTGGGCCGTGCTGTTCGCCATGGCTGCCGTAGTGTACTACTTCATCCTCTCCGTGCCGCTGGGCGTCGGCGCGGCGGCCGGACTGGCGCTGCTGCTGCTCGCGGCTGCCGCGCTGGATCGCCTCGCCACGCCCCTGTGGGCGCTGTCGCTGGCGATCTTCGTGGTGGCCTGGGTCGGCCAGTTCATCGGCCACCACATCGAGGGCCGCAAGCCTTCCTTCTTCAAGGACCTGCAGTTCCTGATGATCGGGCCGTTGTGGCTGCTGGCCGCGGCCTACCGCGGCGCCGGAGTGCGTTACTGAGGGCCACTCGCCCCTGAGTCCCTGGCCGCCTGGGCCACGGCCTGCGCCACCGCGTCGTGCACCCGGGCGTCGAGCGGCTCCGGTACCAGTTCGTGCTCACCGGCATGGTCGGCGATGGTCTCGGCG
>CAYPTW010000026.1:0-17813 GCA_964413755.1 uncultured Thioalkalivibrio sp.
TGGGTTTCGGCACCGGCAACTACAACGACCACCTGATGGAGCAGATCGCCGACGTGGGCAACGGCAACTACGCCTACATCGACACCCTGAACGAGGCGCAGAAAGTGCTGGTCGATGAGTTGCATTCGACCATGCTGACCATCGCCAAGGACGTGAAGATCCAGGTCGAGTTCAACCCGGCAGTGGTTGCCGAGTACCGCCTGATCGGCTACGAGAACCGCCTGTTGCAGCGCGAGGACTTCAATAACGACAAGATCGACGCCGGCGAGATCGGGGCCGGTCATAGCGTCACGGCCGTGTATGAAATCTCGCTGGTTGGCAGCCGGGGCCAGCTGAGCGATCCGCTGCGCTACCAGGACGAACCCTTAACCACGCCGACAGGCAAAGAGATCGCATTCCTGAAAATGCGCTACAAGGCGCCCGACAGCGGGCAAAGCAAGTTGCTGGAATGGGCGATTGAGCGTGCGGAGATGCTCGATGACGTGCGCCAGGCGTCGGCGGACTTCCGCTTCTCGGCGGCAGTCGCGGCGTTCGCGCAACAGCTGCGCGGCGGCGACTACACCGGTGAGTTCACATACGCTGACATCACCGCGCTGGCCAATACTGCGCGCGGCAAGGACCCCTACGGATACCGCGGGGAGTTCGTCGGCCTGGTGGCCCTGGCCGGGTCGCTGGCCCAGCCCGGACCGCTGGCGCGGGTCGATGGCGAGGACTGACCCGGCGATGTGGGAATCGCTTTGACCGCTTGGCCAGGGCGGACCTAGACTCGGCGCCATGGACGCGCCCGCCGCCGACGAGGCATTGATGTGCCGCTACCGCGATGGCGACGCCGGGGCGTTCGAGACGCTCTACCAGCGCCATCGCGGTGGCCTCTTTCGCTTCATCCTGCGCCAGTGCGGCGAGCAGGCCGTGGCCGAGGAACTGTTCCAGGACGTGTGGATGCGCGTCATCAAGGCGCGGTCCAACTACGAGGTAAAGGCCAGCTTCACGACCTGGCTTTACCAGGTGGCGCGCAACCGTGTCATTGATCATTACCGGCGTCGCTCGCTGCGCCTCGTCGATGACGCCGACACCGACAGCGGCGGTGCAGCGGAACCGGTTGCACCGGCCTGCGAGCAGCCCGAGCGGCGGGCCGAATCGACGCAGGGTATCGACCGCCTGCTGGCCCTGGTCATGCAATTGCCGCCGGACCAGCGCGAGGCCTTTCTGCTGCGCGAGGAGGCCGGAATGAGCATCGAAGAGATCGCCGACTGCACGGGTGTCGCACCGGAAACTGCCAAGAGTCGCCTGCGCTATGCTGTCAACAAGTTGCGCGCCGGCCTGAGCGAATACCATGAGTGAAGCCAAGGACAAAGAAGGCGACGCGTTGGATAGTTACCTGTCCGGTGACAGCGAACTGTCGCGCCGGTACCGGAGCGGCGGCGGCCCGCAGCCGTCGGCGTCGGTCGACCGCGCCATCCTGGATGCGGCGCGCGAGGAGGCGGCTGCACCGGCGCCGCGGCGCGGGCGGCCGAAGCTGAGGTGGGAGCGGCCGTTGGCGATTGCCGCAGCGGTCATGCTGAGCACGATCCTCGTGGTGTCGATCCAACGCGAAGGTGGCCTGCTACCGCCGGAGTTTAGTGAGGCGGAGAGATCACTGGATGATGGCAACGGTGCTGCACGGCCGGTAACGGATGGCGCGGAAGAGCGGCCCGCTGCCCTCCCGCAGGAGGCAGACACTCCTGTTGCGCCTCGTCTCTTGTCAGACCCTCCTGCGCGCAGCGACGCCGCCGGGTCGGCCAGGGGGTCGCAAGCCGAGGGGGTCATGGCAACTGACCTGTTGAAGCAAGCCGCTGAGCCCGAGCCGCGCTCGTCCGCTGCCGAGGATCGTGCAATCCAGGAGGCACTGGCTCGTATCGAGATGGCCTGGAAGAATGGCGAAGCCGAACGCGCGCAACAGTTGCTGCAGAGCTTCCGCGAGGCGTATCCGGAAGTCGGCGAGGAGCGCCTGCGTGAGGCGCTGCCGGAGCCGTTACTTCGTCCTTGAACCCTTCGTCGGCTTGCGGCTCGACTTGCCGGCCGATTTGCGCGCCGGTTTCCCGGGCGCCTTACGCGCCCCCTTGCGCGGCCCCTTTGACGGGTGCTTGCGCGCCGTTTTCGGCGGCACGTCCGTGGCCGCGCTGATGCGCAGCGCCTGGCCGGCAACCCGCGTCTTGGCGAGCTCAGAGATGACCTCTTTCGGCATGCCCTGCGGCAACCCGACGAAGGTGTGGTCCTCGCGGATGTCGACATGGCCGATCTGCCAGCCCTCGAGGCCGGCCACGTTGGTGATGGCGCCCACGATGTTGCCGGGTTTCACGCCGTGCGCGTAGCCGACCTCGATACGGAAAGTCTCCGTGTCTTCGTCGCTCAGCCGTTGCTGGGACTGCGACCGCGGCGCGCCGCGCTCCCGGTGCTCGCGCATGCCGCCGTCCCTGGTCGCAGGAGCGTCGGCCCCTTCCTTGAGAAGCAACGGGCTGCCGCCCTGCAACAGGCTCGCCAGTGCGGCAGCGATCTCCACGGCCGGGACATCCTGCTCGCGCTCGAACTCTTCGATCAGGCTGATGAACGGCTCGGCATGGCCGGCCGCTATGGCTTCAACGATGCGCAGGCGGAAGCGCGCCACCCGCTGCTCGTTCACGTCGGCATGGGTCGGCAACTCCATCGCCTCGAGCGGTGAGCGGGTGGCCCGCTCGATGGCACGCAACAGGTTGCGCTCGCGCGGCGTGACGAAGAGGATCGCCTCGCCGCTGCGCCCGGCGCGGCCGGTCCGGCCGATACGGTGGACATACGACTCGGTGTCGTAAGGCACGTCGTAGTTCACCACATGGCTGATGCGCTCCACGTCGAGGCCACGCGCCGCGACGTCGGTGGCGACGAGGATGTCGAGTTTGCCGCTCTTGAAGCGCGCGACCGTGCGTTCGCGCTCCTTTTGTTGCATATCGCCGTTCAGGGCCGCGGCCGCGAAGCCGCGCGCCTCCAGTCGTTCTGCAAGCTCGACCGTGGCCACCTTCGTGCGGGCGAAAATCAGCATGCCGTCGAACGGCTCCACCTCGAGTATCCGCGTCAATGCGTCGAGCTTGTGCAAACCGCTCACCACCCAGTAGCGCTGCCGGATGTTGGTGGCGGTGCTGGTCTTGCTCTTGATCGAGACCTCGACCGGATCGTGCAGGTGTTGTTGCGCGATGCGTCGAATCGGGCCGGGCAGGGTGGCGGAAAACAGGGCGACCTGGCGGCCGGGTGGCGTCTGCTCGAGGATCCATTCGATGTCCGCGACGAAGCCCATCTGGAGCATTTCGTCGGCTTCGTCCAGCACCAGGCAGGTAACCCCGCCGAGGTCTAGCGTGCCCCGCCTGAGGTGATCCATGACGCGGCCCGGGGTGCCGACGACGACTTGCGCGCCGCGCTTGAGGCTGGCCAGCTGCGGCTCGTAGCTCTGTCCGCCGTAGATCGGCAAGACGTGGAAGCCCTTGATCTTCGAGGCGTAGCGCTGGAAGGCCTCGGCGACCTGAATGGCCAGTTCGCGGGTAGGCACCAGCACGATGCCCTGCGGTGGACCACGCCGGACTTCGATCCGGCTCAGCATCGGCAGCGCGAACGCCGCAGTTTTTCCCGTGCCGGTCTGCGCCTGGCCAAGCATGTCCCGGCCGGCAAGCAGCACGGGAATGGTCGCTGCCTGGATGGGGGAGGGTGCTTCGTAGCCGACCGCCGCTATGGCGTCCAGGACATCGCCGCCCAGGCCGAGTTCGGCGAACGAGTTGACGGGGGTCTTCACAGGGGCGTTTCCATTGGACGGTCAGGATTGCGGGGGTTCACGACGAGATCCGAGCCGCGGCAGCTGCGCCGCGGCTACGATCTAGCGGACCAGGCCGTCCTTGCGCAGGCGATCTGCAATCGCTCCCGACACTTCGGCGAGGCCGCCGGCACGCGATTCCAGGTCGTGCGCGGTAGTGAGCATTTCGTAGACCAGCGTTGCGCCGCCCGTCTCGTACAACCTGCTGGCGACTTCCACCGAACCTTGGACGGTGGTGAGCGGCGGAGCGGTGCGGAACTCGCCGTAAACCACCGGCACACCGTATACGCCGTAGCTGCGGTAAGCACCGTACCTGCCGTAGTAGGCAGGCTCGTAATCGAAGCCGGTGGCCTTGTAGTAGCCATCGCCACGCGTTTCGCTGCTCCCGCCTTCCTTGGCCTCGATTTCTGCGGCGACCAGGATGGTCGCAAACACCGCATCCGCATTATGCTCGGCGACCGCGCGTTCGATGTTCTCGCGCGTCAACGGTTCCTTGCTGGAGAGCACGCGGCAACTGGTGAACGCGGTGGTTGCCTCGCTGCGTAGTTGATTGGCCACGAAGCCTTCGAAGGCGCAGCGCTGGTTGTAATCGGGGCTGATGCCCACCACCAGCACACGGCTGAAGGACTGGTCACGCGGTACCCCTTCATGCCAATCGCCTTGCACCTTGACCGGCTGAGTGCAGCCGGAGAGCGCGGTCGCGCCCGCGAGCAACAGCAGCGCCGCGGGGCGAGCGCGCCGGGTCATCCATCCAAACAAAAGTATGGCCCGCATGGCGCGCTCCCCAAAAGCGCTGATTAGAACGCACTATTCTCCCGGCGTCACGCCCTTGACCGGTTCGGTGGGCAGGTCCTCGGTGCTGGGCGCCTCGGGGGCGCGCCAGCGCAGGGCGGCTGCCTGGGCCTGGCGGCTGTAATCCATCGACTCGGCCAGGATCCGCGCGGACTCCTGGTCGGCGTGGAAGCCCTTGGAGTTCTCGCTGCTGATGTAGTCCAGCCGCCACATGGCCTTGCGTTGCAGGTCGAAGATCTCCGCCAGGTCGGCGTCGGTCGCGCCGGCGGCCTTGGCTTCCATGATGGCGTCGAGCATGTCGGTGACTGCTTCGCCGGCGCGGTGCGTCATGGACACCGTGCGCGCCTGGATCGTCTCCACGCGGTTACGCAGTTCGTCCTCGCTCACGTTGTGGCAGGTCTGGCAGGCGCCGTTGATGTTTTCCATCGGGCTGCGCACGTTGTGGTTGCTCACCTTCATGGCGCCTTCGCGCTCGTAAGGCATGTGGCAGTCGGCACAGCTCACGCCGCTGCGCGCGTGGATGCCCTGGCTCCACAGCTCGAATTCCGGATGCTGCGCCTTGAACGCCGGCGCCCCGGTCTCACCATGCTTGTAGTCGAAGAACGGCGTGCCGTCCGGGAATACCTTCTCGCTCCATACCTGCTCGGCATCTTCGACCGTCAGGCCCTCGCCCCAGGGGAAGGTGAGGGTGTCCTTGTTGGCGCAGTAGTACTCGACATGGCACTGCCCGCAGGTGAAGGAACGCATTTCCTGGCGTGTCGCCAGCTTGTTCGGGTCGTAGGGTTCCGCGCGGTTGCCGGCACGCCACTTCTCCACGCTGGGCAGGTGCGACGCGTCGCCTTCGCCTGCCGCGAGGGCGGCGATGCCGAGCATGAAGCCGGGGCGCGTGACGCGGATCGACATGGTCTCCGGGTCGTGGCAGTCGATGCAGGTCACGGGATGCGCCTCGCCGACCATCTGGTGGCCTTCCGGCAGCTCCTGGCCGGCATACTCGCCGGTGAAGCCGCCCGTCGGCGCCATCGGGAACACTGGCTCGTTCTCGCCCGGCGTGCCGTCCGGCGTCGCGTACAGCATGGCCAGCACTTCCTGGTAAGGCTTCTGGCTCACTTCCTGGAACCCGCGGATGACCGCCGGCATGTTGAACTCCGCTGCCAGCTTCTCGTCGGTCACTTCCTCGCCCATCGCCTCGAGGCCGACGCGGCGATACAGCACCGTGGTCGAGCCGTGACAATGCAGGCAGGCGCCGGCCTGCGGCTTCTGCGTGACGCGCTCGGTGACGCCCTGGTCGTAGAGCATGTAGGCGTGGCCGCGTGCCTCGCGGTAGTCGATGCTGAAGGCGTAGCCGGCATACAGCCGCTTGAGGTAGGGCTGGTGATCGAGCTTGCTTTCGGGGAGGGCACTGCTGCCGCCGTAGAACTCGTCGCCGGAGGTCGATTTCCAGCCGTCGAACTGGCGCGGCCAGTTCTGGCCCCAGGGCTCGGGGTCCGTGCTGATCTCGCTGACCTCGGTCACGCGCACGAAAGGCTGGCGCGCATCCTGCTTGTGGCCGAACATCGTGATCAGCACGTAGGTCACCAGGACCGTGGCGACGATCGCGACCACGAATACGAGACCGAGTAACAGGGCGTTCCCGCGTTGAGCGCCCGCCTGCCCGTGGCTCGGTCGGCGGCTGTTCCGGGGTGCTGTATTCATCATCTGGGACCTCGAGGTATGTCTAGCGCCGGCCCGCATGGCCGACGTCGCTATGGCAATGCACACACAGCTGCATGTCGCCGCCGTGCTCCGCGGGGAGCAGGGCATTGACCAGTTCGCTGTGACAGGAGAGACACGCGCCCTGGGTCACCCGCCGGTTGCGTGCCTTGATCTGGATGGGTTCGTGGAAATCGCCGGTGGTGAACGCCAGCGCGTGGAAGAAACCGTTGTCGGCCTTGGTGAACCATTTGCCGACGAAGTCGTGCGGCAGGTGGCAGTCGCCGCAGCCGGCCACGTCGCGATGGCTGGAATTGATCCAGGAGTCGAAATGACTCTGCATGACATGGCAGTTGGCGCAGGCGGTGGAGTCCTTCGTCAGGTACGACAGGCCGTCGCCGTAGCCGAGGGTGAATACGCCCAGTCCGCCCAGCACACCGACCGCAATTGCGGTGGCGAAGGCGAGGATGCGAAGTCCGCGGGGCTTGGAGGAGGGGGTGGCCGAGGGGGCGCTCATGATTAATGCAGAATTTATGTATCTATGTTGCGCACAGTGTCAACGGGCGATGCCCGGACCAGCAATACGCAGTATCCGAAGGATAGTAGAGATGGCTGGGCTTGCCAGTCGGTGCGGCCGGACAATGGCCCGGCAGAGCCCGCGGGGCGGTCCGACGTCAGTCCAGGGGCGGCGCCACCGGGAGGATCGTGGCGGGCGGCCAGGCCACGCCGGCCTCCTCGAGCCGCTGGCGAAAGCGCGGCGTGGCGTCCAGGTCGAACGGCGCGCCGCACATGCACTCTAGTGTGATGGAGGCGAGCATCAGCGCGCCCGAGGGCAAGGTGTCGAGACGGGCCGCGGCTGCATTGGTGGCGGCGCGATTCCCGACGATCGCATTGACGTTGATGTCGAGCATATGACGCAGGCCGGGGGTGGCTTTCGCCAGGATGCCCGGGACCTGCTGCCGGGCGGACTCGATCTCGCCGCTGGCGACCGCCAGGTTGATGCGCGCGAGGTCGAGGTACCAGTGGCGCAGCGCACGGGTTCTATCGCGTGCTTCGTCCAGGCGGCCCTGGGCAATCAGGATGTTCACTGCGGTCAGGGCGAGGGTCGGATCGTCGGGCACGCGCTGCAGGCCGGCTTCGGCAAAGGCCAGGGCTTCGTCGTGGCGTCCGGCCCATAGTGCCGCGCGGGCCGCGTCGTAATAACTCAGCGCATTCAGGGGGTCGCAATCGATTATGTGCTCGGCGCGCGCAAGCTGCTGGTCGGCGAAGCCGAACACCGGCGACACCTCGAGCCACATCTGCTGCGCACAGCCGGCAGTGTCCAGGGCAACCTCCATGCGCCCGCGCACCCCGGCCCAGCTCGGGCGCACCAGTTCCCGGTCCACCTCGATGAGTGCGCGCTGCGCCGGCGTGCGCGCATGCTCGCTCGCCAACGCCAGGTCGCGCTGGTATTCGACGAACGCGGCCTCGCGCTGGGCGCTGTCGAGTTCCTGCAGCGTCATGCGGTGGGCGTAGTAGTCGCTGCGCAAGAAATAGGCCTGCGCGAAGGCCGGCTCGAGCTCGACGGCGCGCGTGAAGTCGTTCGTGGCCGCGGCCAGCAGGTCCATGTCGATCGCCTGTGTGTGCGCATCCATGAATGCCTGGCGGCCCTTCTGGTACGCGATGAAGGCCTCGACGTTGCGCAGGCCGGCGTCGATCATGGCCTGGCGCTGGGTCTCATCGAGCACCACGCCGAGCGCGCGCGTGACATTGTCGGCGATCTCGGTCTGCACCTCGAAGACGTCGTCCAGCTGGCGGTCGTAGGTCTCGGACCAGAGGTGGTAGCCGTCGCTGGCGCGGATCAGCTGCGCCGTGATGCGCGCCCGATCGCCGGAACGGCGCACGCTGCCCTCGAGCACGTTAGCCACGTTGAGGGACTCGCCGATGGCCCGCACGTCCTGGTTCTTGCCCTTGAACTGGAAGGAAGAAGTGCGTGCGGTCACGCGCAGGTCAGGCACGCCGGCGAGGAAGTTGAGGATCTCCTCCGACAGCCCGTCGGCAAAGTACTCGTTTTCGACGTCGCCGCTCATATTGGCGAAGGGGAGCACCGCGATGGAGCCGGGCGGCGCCGCGGGCGCCGTCGGGGCGAGATCTGCCTCGCGTGCCACGCTCGCCGGCGCGGCAGCCGCCGGCGTGACGTCTGCGGCCGGCGGTCCTGGCGTGCTGTCGGCCGGGTCTTCCGGCCACAGCCGGTCGGCTACCACGGTGGCGATGGCCAGCAGCAGCAGGCCGATGATCAGCCCGTTGATCTTGCGCCCGGAAGTGGCATCGACCGGATGGCTGCGATCGATGTTCTTTTCCCGCTTCAGGCCTTCCGGGGTGAGTTCGAAGACCCAGGCGAAAACGAGCGTCGGCAGGAAGAACAACGCGAGCAGGGCGAGGAGGATACGGAACGCCCATGCGGGCGCCTCGAGGTTTTCGAACAGCACGTCGCCCACCTGCAGCAACAGCCACGATGCGACGATGTACAGCACGGCGACCTTGACGACGTTGCGCTGCTTGAGTTCCTCGAAGAAGGACATCGCCCCTCCCTGCGATGCTTCCGGTTGGCGGCATGATGGGCGATGCCGCCCGAGATGTCGATCAGGTGAGGTTGGCGAACAAGACCCAGCCGACGCCCAGCGGGGCGATGTAGCGCAGCGCGAAGCGCCAGGCGCGGAAGGCCCAGCCGTCATGCACGCCGACTTCTTCACGCGCAGTCTCGGTGGACAACACCCAGCCGACGAACACGGCAATCAGCACGCCGCCCAGCGGCAGCAAAAGGTTGGACGTGAAGTAGTCGATCAGGTCGAACACGGTCGACTCACGAAAGCGCTCGAAACGCCCCAGCGGGAACCACCCCGCCCAGAGGTTGAAGGAGAACACGGTGGCCAGGCCGACCAGCCAGGCCAGCACACCCGCTGCAATCGCGGCCGGGCCCCGCTTCAGCCAGGCGTGCTCTTCCGCCCAGGACACCATCGGTTCGAGGATGGCAATCGAGGAGGTCAGTGCCGAGACCAGCACCAGCAGGAAGAACAGGGCGCCGAACAAGGCGCCGGCCGGCATCTGGCCGAAGGCGATCGGCAGGGTAACGAAGATCAGGCCGGGTCCCTCGGCAGGGTCGAGCGCGTTGGCGAACACCAGCGGGAAGATGGCGAGGCCCGACATGAGAGCCACGAACGTGTCCGCGCCCGCAATGTAGAGGGCGGAGGAGCCGAGTTGGGTGTCGCGGCCGAGGTAGGCCCCGTAGGTGATCAGCAGTCCCATGGCCACGCTGACCGAGAAGAAGGCCTGGCCGATAGCCTGCAGCACCACGTCTGAATCGATCTTGGAGAAGTCCGCCTGGAACAGGAAGCGCAGCGTGCGCGCCATGTCGCCCTCGATGGCGGCATACAGGACCAGTGCGACCAGCATCAGCAGCAGGGCCGGCATCATGAAGCGCACCGCCCGCTCGATGCCGCGCTTCAGTCCGACCGCCACGATGCTTACCGTCAGCGCCATGAACAGGCCGTGCAGCAGGGCCAGCGTGCCGGGTGAGCCCAGCAACGCCGAGAACTCCGCGGCAACGTGGTCCGGTGAGGCGCCACGAAAATGTCCCAGTGCCAGCTTCGGCACATAGGCAAGGGCCCAGCCGGCGATGACGCTGTAAAACGACAGGATGAGGAACACCGCGAGCAGGTTCATCCAGCCGACGAAGCGCCAGGCGGGGTTGGCGCCGGCTTCGCGGGCCAGGGCGAGAAAGCTGTTGGGCGGGCTCATGCGGCCGCGCCGGCCGATCAGCAGCTCCGCCACGACGACCGGTACCGCGATTGCCGCGACCGCCGCCAGGTAGACCAGCACGAACGCTGCGCCGCCGTTGACCCCGGCGGTGTAGGGGAACTTCCACAGGTTGCCGAGGCCGACGGCTGCGCCCACCGCCGCCATGAGGAAAACCAGCCGGGACGACCAGCTTTCGTGAATCCCCTGGGCTCCCTGCGGCATCGTTGCGCCCCCTCTTTGGCTGCCTGCGGCCGGTCTGCGCCGGCTCCGAACGGCGGATGATAGCGAATAAGGGGCTGCATCGCCCTGCTCAAGGCTTTACCCTAGTGCCCCGCGGCGCTCCGGCGTCCTCCAGAGAGTCTCCATTGCCGACCCTCCTGCAAATCGATTCCAGCCCGCGCCTGGACGACAGTGTCACGCGCAGTCTCACGGCCCGCTTCGTGCAGCTCTGGTGCGCGCGCGAGCCCCACGGCGTCGTCATTCGCCGGGATCTCGGCCTGTCGCCACCGCCCCATCCCGATGAGTTCACGCTCACCGCGGTGGCTTTGCCGGAGTCCGTGCGAGACCCGCGCCAGCAGGCCGCCGCCGCCCTGTCCGACCGCCTGCTGGAGGAACTGGAAGCGGCCGACGTCGTGCTCATCGGCGCGCCGATGTACAACTTCTCGGTGACTTCGGGGCTGAAGGCCTGGTTCGACCTGGTGAGTCGCCCCGGGCGTACCTTCCGCTACGGTCCCAAGGGCCAGGAGGGGTTGCTGTCAGGCAAGAAGGTGGTGGCAATCACCGCCCGCGGCGGCTTCTACCAGCACGGCAATGCAAACGGCAACGGGGCGGACCTGCAGGAAGCGCTGATCGCCAGCTTCTTCCGTTTCATCGGGCTGGAAGAGGTGCATTTCATTCATGCCGAGGGGCAGGCCATCGACCCGGCGACGGCACAGGCGCAACGCGCCCGGGCCGAGCGGGACATCGAGCAGGTGCTGGATTACCAGTAGCGGACGCGTCCCGTGTCGACGTGGATGAAGTCCGAATCGCGGTAGTAACCGACGCCGCCCGCCTGCAGTTGCATCGCGGCCTCGCGCAGCCGGCGGGTTTCCACGCTGCGCAGCCGCACGTCGATAGCCTTGCCCTGCATGTGCAGGCTGCGCTGCGCCACACCGCTGGTGCTGGTGCGCAACATCTCGTTGGTGCCGGGTGAACGATAGGCCGAGATGATCTCGTACGGGCCTTCGCCGCCGGTGACTTCCTTCAGCCGGTGCAGGATATCCAGCACGCCGGGATCGATGGGGTGGCTTTCGCCGCTGCGGAAGTCGCGCAGGAAATGGCTGACCTCTTCCAGGGCGTCCGGCAGGTGCATGCCGCCCTCGGCATAGGTGAGGCGAAGCTTTTCGCCGGTGTGCGTATGATAGAAGCTCAGGGTGCGTGGTCGCGCGGCGAGGGCGGCGGCCGGCGCCAGCATCAGCGCTCCGGCGGCTGCACCCCCGAATACCACGCGACGACGCATATGGGCGTGGTCGCCAAGGATTTCATCACAACGTTCACACATGGCCTGGTCTCCGTCACCGACTCCGTCGCACCCGGTCGGCATAATCGATCTTCGCGTCGTTGCGTTGACGCTGGCGGCGCTAATTTACACCGGCATGGGGTCGGTGGCGCAAGCTTTCGTGGCCCCGCCCAGTCTGTCGTTCGAGCTGCGCGCCGCCCTGGTGGACCTGCGCGCCGACCCCACTATCGCCGGAGAGCGGGTCGCCGACCCTGAACTGCTTGGCATTTTTTACCAGCGCCGGGACTATCGCCCGGTGTGGGGCGCCGGTGCCCGGCTGGATGCACTGCTCGATGCCGTGCGCGCAAGCTTCGCTCACGGCCTGCGCCCGACGGACTACCACCTGGAAGCGTTGCAGGCCCTGCGCACGGTTGCG
The DNA here is from genome assembly GCA_964413755.1 of uncultured Thioalkalivibrio sp. Taxonomy (GTDB): domain Bacteria; phylum Pseudomonadota; class Gammaproteobacteria; order Steroidobacterales; family XN24; genus XN24. Next base: position 11,983 of record CAYPTW010000026.1, read on the forward strand.
TCTGGGCGTGTCGACCACGTCCGGCTGGAACTGCTTGCCACCGACGCGGCAGCGCGCCTCGCAGCACACCTGGAGTTCGGCAAGGTAGACCCGGAAAAGTTCCATGCCAGTTGGAATTTCAGAAGCAAAATCAATGTCATGGAGCGAGTCGAGCTGCTCGAGCGGGTGCTTGGCCCGGCTGACCTGCGCGCCACGCTGGAGGCCCAGGCGCCCGACAGCGACTACTACCGCGGGCTGCTCCACCACCTCGCGCACCATCGCGAGCTGGCGGCCCGCGGTGGGTGGCCGGTTGTCTCGCCGGGCGAGACCCTCCGCCCGGGCATGATTTCACCGCGGGTGCCGGAGCTGCGTGCGCGCCTCGCCGCCAGCGGCGACCTGGCCGTCGTCTCCAGGCCGACAGACCCCGTCCTGTTCGACGCCGAGCTCGAGGCCGCCGTGCGGCACTTCCAGCTGCGCCACGAGCTGCTGGTCGACGGCCTCGTGGGCAAGCGCACGCTTGCGGCTATGAACGTTCCGGTGGAGACGCGCATCGACCAGCTGCGGGTCAACCTCGAGCGTGCACGGTGGGTGTTCCGCGACCTCGAGCCGCGCTTCCTGCTGGTGAATATCGCGCGCTTCCGCGTCCTGCTGCTGGAGCACCGGCAGGTGCGCTGGAGCACGCGCGCGGTGGTCGGCCGTCCCTACCGTCAGACGCCGGTCTTTCGCGCCACCATGACCCACCTGGAGCTGAACCCCACCTGGACCGTGCCGCCGACGATCCTGGAGGAGGACCTGCTGCCGGATATCCGCCGCGACCCCGGGGTCTTGGCGCGCCGGCACATGACGGTGCTGGATTACTCGGGCCGGGTCATCGATCCGGCCACCATCGACTGGCAGAACGTGGTGGCGGCTGGCTTTCCCTACCTGCTGCGGCAGTCCCCGGGAGCGTACAACCCGCTCGGGCGCGTGAAGTTCCTTTATCCCAATCCCTACCAGGTCTACATGCACGATACGCCCCAGCGCGAGCTGTTCGCGCGCGCAGAACGCACTTTCAGCTCCGGGTGCATCCGCATTCAGCGCCCGCTGGAACTGGCGCAGCTGCTGCTGGCAGGCAGCGAGGCGGAGCAGCAACGCATGGACGCGGCACTGCGCAGCGGGGAGACGGTCACCATCGCCTTGCCGCGACCGATCCCCGTGTTGACCCTGTACGGCACGGCGGTGCCGGAAGACGGGCGGATCCATTTCGCCAGTGATGTCTATGCGCGGGACGGCAGCGTCCTGGCCGCCCTCGACGCGCCTTTGCACGTCGCCGCGCGTCCGCGCTAGCCGTTCTCCGGTTCCGGGGTCACGCTCGGCTCGCCGTCCGCAGTGACACTGACATGCAGCAGGATCGGCTGGCAGCACACCGCGCAATCCTCGACGTAGGACTGCTCCGTCACTGAGCAATCAACGAGGATCTCGATCGTCTCCCCGCAGTAGGGACAGCCGATGGCGCAGGTCTCGAGCACGGTCCCTCAGTTCTCGGCAGGGGCGGCTTTCAGCGCCTCGGCTGCGTCCACCGCAGCCTGCTCGTCGGCCTCGTCCTGGTCGGAGACGATCTGCGCCAGCTCCTCGCGCCGCCGCTCTGCCTCCAGGTCGCTGTCGGCCAGCGGCGCCTTGACCACGATCTCGTACAGGTCCTTGCGCCGGTCCTTGAGGTTGGTGACGCTGCCGATCTCGTGCAGCTCCTTGAGCAGGTCCATGTCGAGGTCGGCGATGATGGTCATCTCCGTGTTCGGCGTGGCCTCGGCCTTGATGGAGTTGGTGGGGAAGGCGAAGTCGGCGGGCGTGAAGATCGCCGACTGGCCATACTGCACGTCCATGTTGTGGACCTGCGGCAGGTTGCCGACCGAGCCGGCGATGGCCACGTAGCACTCGTTCTCCACCGCGCGCGCCTGCGAGCACAGGCGCACCCGCATGTAGGCGCTCTGCGTATCCGTCAGGAAGGGTACGAACAGGATGTGCATGTTCTGTTCGGCGCAGATGCGCGCCAGCTCGGGGAACTCCGAGTCGTAGCAGATGAGGATGCCGATGCGCCCGCAGTCGGTGTCGAACACCGGCACGCGGTCCCAGCCGGACATGCCCCAGATGGAGATCTCGTCGGGCGTCGGGTGGATCTTGCGTGACTGGTCCCAGGTGCCGTCGCGGCGCAGCAGGAAGCTGACGTTGTAGAGCCGCTCGTGCTCCACCAGCGGCATGCTGCCGGCGATGATGTTGATGTTGTAGGACACGGCCAGCTCGAGAAAGCGCTGGCGAATCCAGTCGGTGTGCTTGGAGACCTCGCGGATCGCCTTGGGCTCGTCGAGGTTGTTGAACTCTGCCATCAGCGGCGCGTTGAAGAACTCCGGGAACAGCACGAAGTCCGCCTTGTAGGCGGAGATCGCGTCGACGAAGAACTCCACCTGGTCCATCAGCGCTTCGCGGTCCTTGAACAGCCGCATCTGCCACTGCACGAGGCCGACGCGCACCACGCTGCGCGGGCGGTTGATGAGCTTCGGCTTGTCCTCGAAATAGATGTTGTTCCATTCCAGCAGCGTGGCGTAGCCGAGCGACTGGGTGTCCCGCGCCAGGTAGTTGCGCAGCAGCTTCTTGACGTGGAAGCCGTTGGAGAGCTGGAAGGTCAGCGTCGGGTCATAGATGTTCTTCAGGTGGACCTGCTCGATGTACTCGCGCGGCGTCATGCGCTCGGCGTATTTCTCGTAGTTCGGGATGCGGCCGCCGGCCATGATGGCGCGCAGGTTGAGGTTCTCGCACAGCTCCTTGCGCGCGTCGTACAGGCGCCGCGCCAGGCGCATGCCGCGGTACTCGGGATGCACGAAGACTTCGATCCCGTAGAGCACGTCGCCCTCGGGGTCGTGGGTGCTGAAGCTGTGGTTGCCGGTGACGTCGCGGAAAGTGTGGCGGTCACCGAACTCTTCGTAGTCGATGATCAGCGACAGCGCGGACGCCACCACCTTGCCGTTCACCTTCACGCACAGCTGGCCCTCCGGGAACAGGTCCAGCAGGCGCGCGATGGCATCGTGCGGCCAGTAGTCCCCGCCGATGCCGGCGTAGGCTTCTTCCATGGCCTTGCGCAGTTCCTGGTAGTCCTCGAGCTTGAGGTGCCCGAGCTCGATTTTCATGCTGGATTCTTCGCTCACGCGGCGGTTTCTCTTGTCGCTGGATAGTCCACAAGGGTACTGCCCGCGGGGACGGGCCGCCAGTTGGGTCGGCGCAGCACAGGTTCAGACGAGGTGGTCGGCGACGTAGCGCGCCATCGCCTCTTCGGCAAAGATCACCTCGACCTTGCCGAGCTTGCGCAGGATCTTGGCGTGCAGGGCATCGATGCCCTTGACGATCACTCGCTCCGCGCCCAGCTCCAGCGCGAACATGGTCGCGACGATGCTGCGGTTGGCGTGGTCACCGAGGGAAATGAACACCGCCGAGGCGTTCGGCAGGTCCAGCGCCTTGAGTACTTCCTCGTCGGCGCCGTCGGCGACGAGCGCATTGGCGAGGCAGTCCTCCACCGCCTGCACCGCCTCCTCGTCGATGTCCACGCCGGTGACGCGATGCCCGTGCTTGGCGAGCCGCTGCGCCAGCGCGGCGCCGAAGCGACCGAGGCCGATGACGACGAACCTGGAATGTTTCTCAGCCAACGATCACCTCGCTTTCCGGATACCGGATTTTCGGTCCCTGCGGCCGTTGTAGCAATACGGAGGCCATGGCCAGCGGGCCGACACGCCCGAGCAGCATCATCAGCACCAGCACCACGCGCGAGCCCTCGCCGAGCTCGGCCGTGATCCCGGTCGACAACCCGACCGTGCCAAGTGCGGATGTGGCCTCGAACACCAGGTCCATGAAATGCCCGCCGCCGCCGGTATGCGCCAGGTCGTGCGACTCCAGCACCAGCAGCAGCATCAGGCCCGTCAACAAGACCAGCGTGTAGACCGACAGCACCGCGGTCGCGGTGCTCAGCATGCGCTCCGGCACCCGGCGGCCGAAGGCCGCCACCTGCCACTTGTGTCGCGCCAGGGACAGGCCCTGCAGCGTGAGCACGCCGAAGGTGGAGACCTTGATGCCGCCGGCGGTGGAGCAGGCGCCGCCGCCGACGAACATGAGCAGCAGCAGCGCGAACAGGGAGGGATAGGCGAGTGTCTCCATCGGCAGGGTGGAGAACCCGGCGGTGCGTGCCGTCACGCTCTGGAACACGGCGGCGAGCGCCGTTTCGCCGGCCGACATGCCGGCGAAGGCACCGTTGCGCTCGACCAGCCACAGGAACAGGGCGCCGCCGACCAGCAGCACCGCCGAGACGACCACTACGAGCTGAGTGTGAAAACGCAGGCTGCGCCGGTCCCGCGACTCGCGCCGCAGGTGGAACAGGTCGAGCAGCACCGGGAAGCCGAGGCCGCCCGCCACGATCAGCGCCGCCATGGTGAGGATCACGGCCGGATCCCCGGACCACGGCGCCAGGCTGGCGTCCTGCAGGGAGATACCCGAGTTGCAAAAGCCCGAAACGGAGTGGAACACCGCCCACCAGAGGATTTCCGTCGCCGGTCCATCGCCCAGCCGCGCGAGGAACAGCGCCACCGTGCCGACGGCCTCCATCCCGAGGGTCAGGGCAATGACCAGCACGATCAGACGGCTGATATCGGCGCCCAGCGGCGCGCCCAGCGTTTCCTTGGTCAGCACGTGGAAGCGCACCGGCTGCCTTCCGGTGATGCTGACGAACAGCAGGGTGCCGATGGACATCACGCCGAGGCCGCCGAGCTGGATCAGCGCCAGCACCACGGCCTGGCCGGTGAAACTGAGCTGGCTCTCGCTGGAAATCACCATCAGCCCGGTCACCGAGGCGGCGCTGGTGGCGGTGAACAACGCCTCGGACCATGTGAACGGGTCGGCACCGGCCGCGCGGCAGGCGGGCAGCAGGAGCAGCAGGGTGCCCGCCAGCATCAGCGCCCCGTACCAGGCGAACAGGGTGCGCGCCGGGTAGGCGGCCAGCGTGCCGGCGAACTTCACGAAATGGCGCTGCATGGCGCCCTAAGTGTAGTCCCTGTCGCGGTTCACCGGGCAGCGCTTAAGGCGTGATGACCTCGGCGACGCGATACAGGTCGACCGGTACGCACCGGTCGCCTTCGGGGCGCGCGTAATCGACGCCGCGCGCGAAGGCGGGCGTGACCAGTTCCAGTCGCAGCTGCAGGGTGGCGAGCACCTCATCCACATGCTCGCGCAGGGCGGCTTCGGGTTCCCCGCGGAAGTCGGGCGGCAGCGCCAGGCGGCTGGCGCGCAGGGTCACTTCCAGGGCCTGGTCGGCCAGCCGAACCGTAGAGGCTTCCGCCACGATCGGCGCAACCGGATCGGGCGTGCTGGTCATCGCCAGGATCTCTTGTTCCGTTAGACCGAGCAGCGTGTCCGGTTCCTCGACCGCCAGCCGCGCCCCCTCGGCGCCGGGAAAACGGCAAAGGTTGGCCCAGCGGTACCGCATGTCATCGATCGGCGCCCCACAAGCCGGGTCGCCGCCCAGTGCTTGTCGATAGCGGTTATCGAGGGTGGCCGCCCAGAAGACCAGTCCGGGCTGTTCTGCGGCAAGGCCGCTGAGGAGGGCCCGGAATTCAGGGTCGGCCGCGAGGTCGATGGTGAAGTAGATGGGTTCCTCTGGCGCCGGCGGCCGTTGCAGGTCCGCCGCATCCGGCACGCCCGGCGAGGATGGCGGGCCGGGCACAGTGCACCCGGCGCACAGCAGCGCGGCGAGGAGCCACGCCGGCCTCATCAAGAGGCTCCTGTGATCGCCTCGTCGGCCAGCATGATGGGGATGCCGTCGCGCACCGGGTAGACGC
>CAYPTW010000026.1:17913-20812 GCA_964413755.1 uncultured Thioalkalivibrio sp.
GTGATCGCCTCGTCGGCCAGCATGATGGGGATGCCGTCGCGCACCGGGTAGACGCGGGCGCCGTCCGCCGTCTCCAGCCCTTCCTCCAGCGGCGCCTCGACCTTGCGGCCATCGGCATGCGTCAGCTCGCCGGCCTCGATGGCGGCATTCAGCTGGCGCAGGCGGTCTTTCGGCAGGATGCTGAGCGTTTCGCGGCTCACCGGGCAGCGCATGATGGCGACGAGCTTGGGATCGATCATGGTCAGGCTCCGTTCGGGTTCAGCGGGCGCCGCGGCGCAGGAAGGCGGCGACCAGGTAACTCAGGCCGGCGAGCACGATGATAACCGGCCCGGAGGGCAGGTCGGGGGCGTAGGACAGCGCCAGCCCGCCCGCCGTGAAGGCCATGCCGAGCAGCACCGCCAGGCCCATCATGGCGGCGAGCGAATTGATGAAGCGCCCGGCGATGGCGGCCGGCAGGGTCATCAGGGCGATCACCAGGATCAGGCCCACCACCTGGATCAGCATCACCACCGTCAGCGCCACCAGCACGAGGAGCAGCAGGTAGTAGCGCTCCACGTGCAGCCCGCGCACGCGCGCGAACTCGGGGTCGAAGCACACGGCGAGGAACTGGCGGTAGAACAGCGCCACCAGGCCGATGATCACCACGTCCAGGGCGAGGATCAGCTGGATGTCGCTGCTCGACATCATCAGCAGGTTGCCGAACAGGTAGCCCATGAGGTCGACGCTGTAGCCCGGCGTGCGCGCGATGAACAGGATGCCCACCGCCATGCCCAGCGCCCAGATGGCGGAGATGGCGGTGTCCTCGCGCTCCGCGAAACGCAACTTCACCCAGCCGATGATGAGCGCGGCGATCACGGCCGCCACCAGTGCGCCGATGATCGGCTCCGCGCCGAAGTACCAGGCGATGCCCATGCCGCCGAGCACCGCGTGGGCGATCGCGCCCGCGAGCAGGCTGATGCGCTGTACCACCACGTAGCTGCCGACGATCCCGCAGCCGATCACCGCCAGCAGACCGCCCGCCAGCGCGCGTTGCAGGAAGTCATGCTCGACCAGGGCGCTGAAGAACTCCATCACTTCGCGTCCGGATGTGGATGCGCGTGGCCGTGCTCATGGCCGTGCTCGTGCTGCACGGCGCGCACTGGATGGCCGTAGAGCTCGTTGATGACCTCGCCGCTCAACTCCGCGGTGCCGTGGCAGATGAGGGTGCGGCTGATGCAGGCGACGCGATGCACGAAGTCGGTGACGAAACCGACGTCGTGTGACACCAGCACCACCGCCATGCGGTCGCTGAGTCGTCCCAACAGGGTGAACATGTCCTCTTCGGCGCGCTGGTCGAGGTTGGAGGTCGGTTCGTCCAGCAGCAGGAGGCGTGGTTCGGCCGCCAGCGCGCGCGCAATCAGTACGCGCTGCAGTTCGCCACCGGAGAGGGCGACGATGGGTCGCTCCGCCAGCGGGCCAAGCTCCGTCTCCTCGATGGCGCGGGCGGCGGCCGCCCGGTCGCCAGGGCTCCAGCGCAGCCCGAAGCCGCTGCCGATGCGGCCGAGCAGCACCGCCTGCGCGACGGTGATGGGAAAGTCGCGCGAAAAGTGGGCGAACTGCGGCACGTAGCCGATCTCGTCGCGCGCCTCATGTGGCGGGCGGCCGAACACGCGTACCTGTCCCTGGCGCGGTTTCAGCAGGCCGGCGGCGAGCTTCAGCAGGGTGCTCTTGCCGCCGCCATTCGGACCGATGAGGCCGATGACCTCGTGCTCGCCGATTTCCAGGTCGACGTCCTGCACCACGTCGGGGCCGTCGCCGAAGGCAAAGCTGACATTGCTGAAGGAGAGCGCAACGGTCATGGCGCGCTTCCCTCGGGCGACAGCGCCGCGAGCATGCGCCGCGACACGGCACGCAGGTTGTCGATGTAGTCCAGCGCCAGCGGGTCGGCCTCGACCACCTCGGCGCCGATGGCCTCGGCCACCGCGCGGGCACTGCGCTGGCTGAACTGCTGCTGCACGAAGACCACGCGGGCGTCGGCTTCCTGGCCGCGCCGGATCAGCTCGGCCAGCCCGCGCGGGCCGGGCTCGCGGCCGCCGATCTCGATGGGCAGCTGGCGCAGGCCGTAGGCGTCGGCGAAATAACCCCACGACGGATGGAACACGATGAACGCTGTGCCGCGCACCGGCTCCAGCCGCGCGGCGATCTCCTCGTGCAGGGCGAGCAGCTCGGCCTGCAGCGCCTCGGCGCGGGCATGAAATTGCTCCGCCCCGTCCGGATCGAGCCGGGCCAGGGTCTCCGCGATACGCCCGGCCATGCGCGCGGCGAGGCGTGGGTCGGTCCAGGTGTGCGGGTCGGGCAGGCCGGCATGGTCGTGGTCATGACCGTGGCCTTCCCCGTGCTCGGTGCGCCCGGCGGTCCAGCTCGCCTCCACCTCGCGCAGCGGCAGGCCCGCTGCCAGCGAGACGACCTCCAGCGCCGGCCGGTCCCGCGTGATGCGCTCCAGCCAGACCAGCTCGAAATGCACGCCGAGGGTGAACCACAGGCGGGCCTGGTCCAGCGCGGCGAGGGTCGCCGGCCCGGGCGAGTAGGTGGCCTCGTTGTCCCCCGGCTGCACCAGGGTCAGGACTTTCACCCGGTCGCCGGCCACCCGCTCGACCAGGTATTGCTGCGGCAGGATGCTGACCACCACCTGCAACGGCGGCGCTTCGCCCCGGGCCGGGCCGGAGAGGAGGCAAAGTGCGCAGAGCAGGAACAGGACCTTGGCGGGCATCAAGCTATTCTAACCCCGTGCCCGCCTGTCCGGTGGCGGCTATCCGTTACAATGCGCGCCCTGCACTGGAGGAGCGATGAGCGCTTTACCCGAGATCTCCGCCACCGCCCGCCGCCTGGAATCGCGGCTGCGTACCCAGGTGGGCAAGGC
>CAYPTW010000026.1:20912-29017 GCA_964413755.1 uncultured Thioalkalivibrio sp.
TCTCCGCCACCGCCCGCCGCCTGGAATCGCGGCTGCGTACCCAGGTGGGCAAGGCGATCGAGGACTACGGCATGATCGTCGATGGCGATCGCGTCATGGTGTGCCTGTCCGGCGGCAAGGACAGCTATGCCATGCTCAGCCTGCTGCTCGCCCTGCAGCGCGCGGCGCCGGTGTCCTTCGAGCTGGTGGCGGTGAACCTCGACCAGAAGCAGCCGGGCTTCCCGGCGCACGTGCTGCCCGATTACCTCACCGCCCTGGGCGTGCCCTTCCACATCCTGGAACAGGACACCTACAGCGTGGTGAAACGCGTGATCCCGGAGGGCAAGACCACCTGCGGCCTGTGCTCGCGCCTGCGGCGCGGCGCGCTCTACACCTTCGCCGCGGAGAACGGCTTCACCAAGATCGCGCTGGGACACCATCTCGACGACATCATCGAGACGCTGTTCCTCAACCTGTTTTTCGGCGGCACCCTGAAAGCCATGCCGCCCAAGCTGAAGAGCGACGACGGGCGCAACGTGGTGATCCGGCCGCTGGCGTACTGCCGCGAGCGCGAGCTGGCACGCTACGCGACTGCCAGGGCATTCCCGATCATTCCCTGCAACCTGTGCGGCAGCCAGGAGACCCTGCAACGCAAGGAGATCAAGGCGATGCTGGCGGAATGGGAGCGGACCCATCCGCGCCGCATCGAGTCCATCGCCGCGGCGCTGGGGAACATCGCGCCTTCCCAGTTGATGGATGCGGGCTTGTTCGACTTCGCTGCGCTCGCCCCTGACGCGTCAGCGCGGACCCGGGCGGAAAGCGCGAGCGCGGAATAAAAGAGGAGCGCCGCCCGCGCTTGCGGGCGGTGGCAGGGTGAGGTGCGGAACCCGGAAGCCCTCGGCGGGCTCCCGTCCGGTCAGAACCGCGGGGGCCTGGGCGCCCGCGGACGAGCCTCGTTGATCTTCAGCGCGCGACCGCCCATCTGGTGGCCCTCTAGGGCCTTGATGGCATTGTCGGCTCCCTCGTCGGCCATGTCGACGAAGGCAAAGCCGCGCGGGCGCCCCGTCTCACGGTCGGTAATGATCTTCACCGACTCGACTTCACCAAAGGGAGAAAAGAGGCCGCGCACTTCGTCTTCAGTGGCGGAGAAGGGCAGGTTGCCCACGTAGATTGACTTCATCTCAACAGGCTCTCAGGGACTTCACGGATACCAGCCGTCACGCGACGGCACCGGCAAAGCATACGACAGCCGGCGCGGCACGCAAAGCGCCGCCTGCCGGGGGTCTTCAGTCCGGCTCGGACGGGCGCTTTTGCTGCGTCGCGGCATCTTCGCCCTGCGCCGTCGACCCTGTCCCGCCATCGCCAACGGGCGCCGAGCCGACCGGGCCGATGCGCGGGACTGCCGCCGGATCGACAGAGCGCAGGTGGAGGTCGCGTTGCGGGAAGGGAATCTCGATATCTGCAGCGTAGATGGCATCGTGCACCGCGAGTGTCAGGTCGCTCTTGATGGCGAGGTACTCGTTGAACTCGTCGGTCCAGGCGCGCAGCGAGAAATCCAGCGAACTGTCGCCAAAGCCGAGGAACAGGGCTGACGGCTGAGGGTCGGCCAGGATCCGTTCGTCAGCACGCGCGACCTTGAGCAGCAGTTCCAGCACCTTGTGCGGGTCCGTGCCGTAGGCCACGCCCACCAGGATCTCCATGCGCCGGCGCATGTCCGACAGCGTCCAGTTCGTGACCTCGTTCGAGATCAGGTTGGCGTTCGGCACGATCACCTCGGCGCCATCGAAGGTGCGCACCGTGCTGGAACGTACGCCGATGCGCGAGACGTTGCCGAACATGGTGCCGAATTCCACCGTGTCGCCCGATTGCACCGGTCGCTCGAATGCCAGGATCAGGCCGGAGACGAAGTTATTGATGATATTCGTCAGGCCGAAACCGATGCCCACCGAAAGCGCGCCGACAATGATGGCGAGGCGGTCGAGCTGGATCCCGGCCGCAGCCACGGCCAGCACGACGGCAATACCGATCACGGTGTAGTTGACCAGCATCAGGATCGTGGCGGCGACGCCGCGCGGCAGCGTGACGCGCGGGAACACGTCCGTCTCGAGCATGAAGCGAATGAAGCGCGACAGCAGCAGGCCGATCCAGATGGCGATAGCGAAGCCGAGCACGTCTGCCAGCGAGATTTCTACCGTGCCGATGCGCGCCGAGCTGTAGAGCACGGCATCCAGCCAGCCGCTGAGGGTGGAGTCGACACGGAAGGCACGCGCGACCGCCGTGATCCAGCCCAGCAGCGCCGCCAGCGGCAGGATGCGCATCAACCAGCGGTCAAGCGTACCCGCGTGCCAGCGCACCACGTTCAGGCGTTGCAGCGCGTGGGTCTGGAACAGCGCAACGAGCATCGAGCGCGTGACCACCACGCCCACAAACAGCACGATGGCGACGAAGGCGCTGGCGACGACGCCGTTGGTCAACAGCCCCGACAGGGCTACCAGGCCGCCGATGTTGGCGATGATCGCGGCTGCGAGCAGCAGCAGGCTGAAGCGGGCCGCCAGCCGGGCCGTGCTCCACCAGCGGCCGGCATCGAGGCGACCGCCCACGCCGGAAGGTTTGAAGACCCGGAACGCCACCACCGCACTGGCCGCAGCAACCAGTAACAGCGCATAGCGCTGGAACTCCAGCCCGGGGCTGAGCAAGCTGCTCAAGCGCACCAGCAGGTACAGCAGGGCCACGGCATACACCGGCTGGCGCAGCGAGGGCGTCACCACGACCTGCATGACCCGGAGCAGCGGCAGCAGCAGCACCAGGCCGAGGATCTCGTCGAGTGCCTGTGGGGCATTGGGATAGAACCACGGCGCCGCGAGAATAGTGAGCAGGAGCGCGGAGGCCAGAGGGTGCTGGAAAACCAGCAGGTCCTGCGCCAATTGCGGTTTCTGCTTGACCCAGTCGCGTACCTTGCGCGCCAGCAGCCAGGACCCGGCGAGCAGGAAAATCAGCATGCCGAGGTGGGCCCATACAGCACCGCTGTTGACGTAGATGTACTCCCGCACCGAGCGCCACTCGGCACGCCACGCATCGCGGGAGGCGGCGAAGTCCGGCACGCTGAATCCGACCGCCCAAATCGGGGGCAGCTCTGCGTGGAAGATTGCGCCGCGCGCCCGCTCCACCAAGTCATTGATGGCGGTCAGTTGTTCATCGAGCAGGGCCTCCCAACCACTCAGCCGGGCCTGTAGGGCCAGGACCGATTCCTGTCGCTGGGATACCGACGCTTGGGCTTCGCTCAGCGTCTTCAGGAGCTCTTCTACACTGCGCAGGACTTCCGCGGGCGCATCCCGGCCCACCAGGGACTGTTGCGTCAGGCGCCAGGATTCGATGTGCCGCGAAATTTCCGCACCGCTCGCGGACAGCTGGGCGGTGCGGCGGCTGAGCCGGGACTGCCAGTCCCCGAGCGTCCTGCGCATGGCGCTGGCCTGTGCAAGCTCGGCATCCAGGCCACGCAGGTCGCGCGTGCCACGCGGAGCATCCGGGTCGAGCGTGTCGATTGCCTCGATACGCGCCGCCATGGCTTCGGTTTGCCGGCGGATCTCCTCCACATCGGGGTGCGGGCGCGCCGTTTCCTTTGTCCGGCGCACCAGGGCGCGGGAGCGATCGAGCTCGGCGGGCACCTGCTCGATAGCGAATGCGGCGGCGGCCGGCGGCGCCGCAGGTGCTGCTTGCGCCGGGGTCGCCTCCTGCTCCTGACTGGTAGCAGCGCCGAGTCCCGGCAGGACCTGTGCGGCGGCCGGCATGGCGGTGAGCAGCGCAAGTCCGAGCCATGCTGCCGGCACGAGCTTGCACCATGCGACCGGGGATCGGGGCAAGCGGCGACGCGAATCGACTGTGCTCATGGCGTGGTCCCCGGCCTCATGGTGTCACTTTTCCGTAACGGTTGGCCGATAGCGTAACGCCCCGGCCGATCTTTCTCACGCCGTGGCTCGCATGGTCCCGGTAGAGATGGTCTTGCTGAAGTTCGCCCGGCCTCGTGCCGGGCGCTTTTTTCCGGCCCGCATCGGAGGGCATGGCATCCAACGCGGGCTGGATTGCGAAACTCCTCCTACATTTCGCCGACCCGTTCGTGCCCATGTCACTCGACCAGCCAGAAGCCAGCCCCCGCGACGCGGATTCCGTCCTTTCCAGGTTCACGCGCCCGGTGACCGCCCTCGTTACCGGCGCCAGCCGCGGCATCGGGCTCGCCTTCGTGCAACGCCTGGCCGCAGAACGCGGCGTGCGCCGCATCTGGGCGGGATGCAGGAATCCCGCCGCTGCGGCTGAGCTCGCCGCCGTGGCCCAGGCGGACGACCGCATCCGCCTGCTCGGCCTGGACCTGACGGACGAGGGACGGCTGGCGGCCGCCGCACGTACCGTCACCCTGGAGGCCGAACCCCTCGACCTGGTGATCAATTGCGCCGGCGTGCTGCACGAAGCCGAGGGTATGCAGCCGGAGCGCCGCCTGGCGGAGGTGCGGGCCGACTGGCTGCTGCAATCGTTTGCCGTCAACGCTGCCGGGCCCCTGCTTCTCGCGAGGCATTTCGAGTCGCTGCTGCCGCGTCGTGAGCGCGTGGTGTTCGCCAGCCTCTCGGCCCGCGTCGGCAGCATCTCGGACAACCGGCTCGGCGGCTGGTACGCCTATCGCGGTGCCAAGGCGGCGCAGAACATGTTCATGAAGACGCTCTCCATCGAGCTGGCGCGACGGGCGCGCGGCATCGTCTGCGTCACCCTGCACCCCGGTACCACGCGCACCGGGCTGTCGCAGCCGTTCCGCGGCAGCGTGCCGGAGGACAAGCTGTTCAGTCCGGAACGTGCCGCCGAGCAGCTGCTGCGCGTCATCGACGGCCTCGGCAGCAGCGAGAACGGCGGCTTCTACGCCTGGAACGGGGAGAAGATTCCCTGGTAGCCGGATTGGCGGCTCAACTGAGCAGCCACACCACGAGCAGCCCGAGGGCCGCGGCAAACCCGGTCCCCAGGGCCACCGCAAGGTAGGGTCGGCCATCTACCAGTGTCGCCAGCCAGCTGCGTCGTCCCGCGGCGGCCGTGGGTTCGCCGTAGCGCGCCAGCTCGGTCTCCGCCGCCAGGATACGGCGCGCCTCCGCAGCCGCTGCGCGCGCGCGCTCCAGCTTCATTTCCGGGAACAGCCCGAGAGTGCGCCGGCGCGCGAAGCCCGCCACGGTGTGCACCAGCACCCAGCACTTGGTCCCGTTCGGAAACACCGAGAACACCAGGTCGTCCTCCACCGGCGTGTCGTAACGGCGTGCCCGCGGCGGGAGGTCGCGGAGATGGTCGTCGCTGAGGCTCATGTGCGCTAGGGTCCGCTGCGGCTGTCCGGGGTGGCTTATTATGTTGGCACATACGGGCGCGCCGCGCGGGGCGCAGGTGCGCGTATCCAGAGGCCACGGAGGCGGGACAATGGACTATCAAATGGCGCGCCGCTTCGAACCCTGGCTGCTCGTCGTGGCGGGCGTGGCCTGGTTTGGCTACGGCGCCGACAACGGATTCCTCGGCCTGGTGGCGGCGGCCGTGCCGGGTGCGCTCATGCTGGGCGCCGCGGTGGCGTCAATGTTCTTCCCCGGCGACCGGCTGGTGCCGCGCACCGGCGCCGCGGGCGCCCTCGTGGGCCTGCTGTTCGCCCTGGCCATGTTCCTGTTTGCGCCCTTGAGCGCGCTGCTGCTCGGCGCGCTCTCCGTGCTCGCGGCGCTGGCCGCCGCGCGCCTGGCGGCCGACGACCTGGTGGTGCCGGCAGGCCAGGCAGCGCCACCCACGGATGACCTGCGGGTGCTGGCCGAGATTGCCGTCGATGAGGCGGTACTCGGCAGCCTGACCACGGTGATGGGGGTCTACAGCGAGCCGGTGCAGCCGCGCGTGGGACGCGAACTGGACGAGACGCTGGACTGGTTGCGGGCGCACGGCTGGCTCGATGCGCCGGCCTCGTTCCACGAAGCGCCGCCGCCTGTCGGCCCTGCCGCGATCGGTCCGGCGCGCACCGCGGGGATCGACTACGAGGTGATGCGCTTCGAGAGCGAGTTCGAGCCGCGCGCCGGTGCCCCGGGCCGCGAACGCTGGCTGGACTATCGCAACAACCGCACGGCTGAAGTGCGCATCGTGCGGGCCGCCCGCAGCCGCGACTGGCTGATCTGCGTGCACGGCCTCGCCATGGGCCGGACCTGGCTCGACCTGCGCGCCATGGGCGCCGGCTGGCTGCATCGGCGCGGCCTGAACATCGCATTCCCGGTGCTGCCCTTGCACGGCCCGCGCGCCAACAACGCCGTCAGCGGCGCCGGATTCATCAGCGGGGATGTCGCCAACACGCTGCACGCCCTCACGCAGACGGCGTGGGACATCCGTCGCCTGGTCGCCTGGCTGCGCGAGGAAGGCGCCGAGCGCATCGGCATCGCCGGCATGTCACTGGGCGGTTATTCCACGGCGCTGGTCGCCTCGCTCGAGGACGGCCTTGACTGCGCCATTGCCGGCATACCGCCGTCCGAGTTCGGCGCCATGACCCTTTACCACGCCAACGGCCGTGCGCTGGCGCTGGCCGCCGCCGCGGACATCACGCCCGAGCGCATCGCTACCGCCCTGCGCCCGGTCTCGCCGCTGGCGCTGCAGCCGCGCATCCCCCTGGAGCGCCGCTTCATCTTCGGCGCCCTGGCCGACCGCTTCGTCTCTACCGACCAGGTGGACATGCTGTGGCGGCACTGGGACGAGCCGGAGATCCTCTGGTACCCGGGTGCGCACCTCGGCTTCCGTTTCCATCGTAGCGTGCGCGAGTTCGTCGACGGCGCACTGCGCCGCACCGTGCTGGCCGGGCGTTAAGGGGAAGCAGGGATGAACGCGGCCACCGAGGCGCTGGGTCTGACCGTCAAGGGCGCGCTGCGGCTCGGGCAGACCGGCCGCGTGCTCGCCGGGACCGGCGTGAGCTGGTTGCTGGGGGATCGCCCGCCGACGCCAAAGCTGGTGCGCCAGACCTTCGAACGCCTCGGCGCCACCTACATCAAGCTCGGCCAGCTCATTGCCAGCTCGCCGTCGATGTTTCCCGAGGCGTGGGTGCAGGAGTTCCAGCACTGCCTCGACCAGACCAGCCCCTTGCCATGGCGCACCATCCGCCGCGCGCTGAAAGAGGAGTTGGGCGAGAAGATTGACTCCGAGTTTCTCTGGATCGACCCGGCGCCGCTTGCGTCCGCGTCCATCGCCCAGGTGCATGCCGCGCGGCTTAAAAGCGGCGAAGACGTGGTGCTCAAGGTGCGCAAGCCTGGGGTGCAGAAGATCATCGTCACCGACCTGAACCTGCTGCACCTGGTGGCGAAGGTGGTGGAGCGCGTCACGCCTGGCGCGGCGCATGCCTCGCTGGCGGCGATCGTGGAGGAGATCCAGGGCTCGATGATGGAGGAGTGCGACTTCATCCGCGAGGCGGCCAACATCGAGGCGTTCCGGCAGTATCTCGACGATACGCTGAACACGCAGGCGGTGGCGCCGCGGGTCTACCCGGCGCTCAGCACGGCGCGGGTACTGACCATGGAGCGCTTCTTCGGCGCCTCGCTGACCGACCCGGTGGCGTTGAAAGGTTGCACCGACGATCCCGAGGGGCTGCTGGTGAACGCGCTGAACACCTGGTTCGGCAGCCTGATGCATTGCCGGACCTTCCACGCCGACCTGCACGCCGGCAACCTCATGGCGCTGCGCGACGGCCGCATCGGCTTCATCGACTTCGGCATCGTCGGTCGCATTCGCGAGGAGACCTGGAAGGCCATGTTCGCCCTCGCCGACGGGTTGCCGCGCGGCGACTTCAAGGTCGTGGCGGAGGGGCTGGCGGTGATGGGTGCGACCAGGGAGGGCGTGGACACGGCGGCCCTGGCGGCCGACCTCGAGGACCTGTTCCGCCGGCTCGACCTGGTGCCCGGTGCTTCCACGCAGCCGGTCGGCGGCGCCGGTGGCTACGCCGGCCGGGGTGACGACGACTGGGCTGCGGTCTATCCCGAGGAAGCCCCGGACGACGACGACCTGAACCGCGCGCTCATGGACCTGGTGCGCGTCGGGCGGCGCCACGGCATCCGTTTCCCGCGCGAGTTCACCCTGCTGGTGAAGCAGTTCCTCTA
>CAYPTW010000027.1:0-28591 GCA_964413755.1 uncultured Thioalkalivibrio sp.
CCCAGATCACGATCAGCATGATCACGCCGAGCGTCACGTGCATGCCGTGGAAGCCCGTGAGCATGAAGAAGGTGCTGCCGTAGATGCCCGAGGTCAGGCGCAGGTTCAGGTCCTGGTAGGCGTGCACGTACTCGTAGGCCTGCAGGGAGAGGAACAGCAGGCCCAGCGCGATCGTCAGGAACAGGAACCACGAGGTCAGCGCGCGGTGGCCTTCCTTGATGGCGTGGTGGGCGACGGTGATGGTCACGCCGCTGAGCAGCAGGATCGCGGTGTTGATCGCCGGCAGGCCGCCGGCGCCCATGATGTTGAAGTCGCCACCCCAGGCCTTCGGGCCGCCGGTGGGCCACGCAGCCTCGTACTCGGGGTACAGCAGCAGGTGGGTGAAGAAGTTGTTGCCTTCGCCGCCGAGCCATGGAATGGCCAGCTGGCGGGCGTAGAACAGCGCGCCGAAGAAGGCGGCGAAGAACATGACTTCGGAGATGATGAACCAGGTCATGCCCATGCGGAACGAGCGGTCCACCTGGGCGTTGTACATGCCGGCTTCCGACTCGTCGATGACGTTGGCGAACCAGCCGACGATCATCACCAGCACCACGGCGATGCCGAGCCAGGCGACCCAGCCCATCAGGCCGACGCCGTTCAGCCAGGCCGAGACGCCGAGCATCATCAGGAACAGGCCCACTGCGCCCACGATCGGCCAGTAGCTGCCGTGGGGCACGTAGTAACGCTCAGAATGATCCATCGGAATTCCCCGCTGTTATCGTTATTACAGGCCGGCCTGCGGCGTGCCTGCCGCGGCCAGGCCGGCCCGGTCGAAGAAGGTGTAGGAAAGGGTCACGGTTTCGACATGCGCCGGCAGGTCGGGATCGATGATGAACACCACCGGCATGTCGCGGCCTTCCAGGGCCGTGAACTTCTGCTCGGTGAAGCAGAAACACTCGGTCTTGTTGAAGTAGCGCGCGGCGTTCCCCGGCGCCACGCTGGGCACGGCATGGCCGATGATGTCCCGCTCGCGCAGGTTCTTCGCCCAGTAGGTCGTGGTGTACATCTGGCCGGGGTGCACCATCATGCTGCCGACCTCGGGCCGGAACTCCCACGGGCCGTTGGAGTTCACCGAGGCGACGAACTCGACACGCACCATGCGGCTGGTGTCGGGCGCGATCGCGACCTCGGTGGCCGCCTCGTTGCTGGTGCGGCCGCCGAGCCCGGTGATGTCGCAGAACACCTCGTACAGCGGCACCAGCAGGAAGCCGAAACCGAACATCGCCGCCGTCAGGGCGACGAGTTTCAGCACCATGCTGCGGGTTGCATTCATGCTCACATCCCCTGGCTGCGTTGCGCCATGGTGAAGATGAACATCCCGTAGACCGCCATCGCGAACAGCGCCAGCAGTACCGCGGTGCGGATGATCCTGGCGCGCCGTGCCCGCGGGTCTTCGGGGTGTTCGCTCAAGGCATGCACCTGCTTACTTCACTACCGGCGGCACGTCGAAGGTGTGCAGCGGCGCCGGCGAGGGCACCGTCCACTCCAGGCCGTGACTGCCTTCCCACACCCCGGCCGTGGCCTTCTTGCCGCCCTTGGCGCAGCGATAGATGTTCCAGGCGAACATCAGCTGCGACAGGCCGAACAGGAAGGCGCCCACCGTGGCGATAGCGTTGAAGTCCGCAAACTGCGTGGCGTAGTCGGGGATGCGGCGCGGCATGCCGGCCAGGCCCACGAAGTGCATGGGGAAGAAGGTCAGGTTGACGGAGATGGCGGAGAGCCAGAAGTGGAACTTGCCCATCTTCTCGTCGTACATGTTGCCGGTCCACTTCGGCAGCCAGTAGTAGACGCCCGCCATGATGGCGAACACCGCGCCCGGCACCAGCACGTAGTGGAAGTGCGCCACCACGAAGTAGGAGTCGTGGTACTGCAGGTCGGCCGGCACGATGGCCAGCATCAGGCCGGAGAAGCCGCCGATGGTGAACAGGAACACGAAGGCCAGGGCGAACAGCATCGGCGTCTCGAAGGTCATGGCGCCGCGCCACATGGTCGCCACCCAGTTGAACACCTTCACGCCCGTGGGCACGGCGATCAGCATGGTGGTGAACATGAAGAACAGCTGGCCGGCCAGCGGCATGCCCACCGTGAACATGTGGTGCGCCCAGACGATGAACGACAGGAAGGCGATGCTGGCCGTGGCGTAGACCATGGCGCTGTAGCCGAACAGCGGCTTGCGGGCGAAGGTCGGGATGATCTCCGAGATGATGCCGAAGGCCGGCAGGATCATGATGTAGACCTCGGGATGCCCGAAGAACCAGAAGATGTGCTGGAACATCACCGGGTCGCCGCCGCCGGCGGCGGTGAAGAAGGCGGTACCGAAGTACTTGTCGGTCAGCAGCATGGTGACCGCGCCCGCCAGCACCGGCATCACCAGGATCAGCAGGTAGGCGGTGATCAGCCAGGTCCAGGTGAACAGCGGCATCTTCAACAGGCCCATGCCCGGCGCGCGCATGTTCATGATCGTCACGATGATGTTGATGGCGCCCATGATCGAGGACAGGCCCATCAGGTGGATCGAGAAGATCAGGAAGGGGAAGGCGTTGCCGGTCTGCAGCACCAGCGGCGGGTACATGGTCCAGCCCGAGGCCGGCGCGCCGCCCGGCAGGAACAGCGTCATCAGCAGCAGCGAGAAGGCGAAGGGCAGGATCCAGAAGCTCCAGTTGTTGAGCCGCGGCAGCGCCATGTCGGGCGCGCCGATCTGCAGCGGCACCATCCAGTTGGCCAGGCCGACGAAGGCCGGCATCACGGCGCCGAAGATCATGATCAGCGCGTGCATGGTGGTCATCTGGTTGAAGAAGCCGGGGTCGACGAACTGCAGGCCCGGCTGGAACAGCTCGGCGCGGATCACCAGCGCCATGGCGCCGCCGACGAAGAACATCACCAGGCTGAACACCAGGTACATCGTGCCGATGTCCTTGTGGTTGGTGGTCGTCAGCCAGCGCATGAAGCCGGTCGGGTGGTGGCCGTGATCGTGGTGGTCGGCGTGCGTTGCGGTAGACATCTTGGACTCTCCTCGAGAACGGCTCAGCGGGCGTCGGCGATGTCGGCGGGCTGGGCCGTGTCGCCGGTGTCGTTGCCGAAGGCGTTGCGCTGGTAGGTGATCACCGCGGCCAGCTGCTCATCGCTGAGCTGCGGGCCGAAGGCAGCCATGGCGGTGCCGGTACGGCCGTGCACCACGGTCTGGATATGCTCGTCCAGGCCGATCTGCAGGCCGGTCAGGGCGGGGAAGCCCGCGGCAGGCAGGCCGCTGCCGTCGGCCTGGTGGCAGGCCGCGCAGTGCGTCAGGTGGACGTTGCGGCCCTCCGCCAGCAGCGCATCCATATCCATCCCCGCAGTGCCCGTGGCGGCGGTGGCGGGCTCGGCTGGCGCGGCGCTCTCGGCCTGCTCGGCGGGCGCGGCGGGCGCCGGCGCGGCAGGCTCAATGACTTCCTCGCGTGCCACTGCCGGCGTGGCCTGCGGCGCCTGCTCGGCGAGCCAGGCCGTGAACTCGTCCACCGGCAGCACTTCCACCACCACCGGCATGAAGGCGTGATCGCGGCCGCACAGCTCGGCGCACTGGCCGCGATAGGTGCCGGGCTCGTCGGCCTGGAACCAGAACTCGTTGACGAAGCCCGGGATCGCGTCTTTCTTGCCGCCGAAGTCCGGCACCCACCACGAATGGATGACGTCGTTCGAAGTCAGCAGCAGGCGGACCTTGGCGCCGACCGGGACCACCAGCGGGCGGTCCACGTCGAGCAGGTAGTTCTCCACGGTGCTGACGTCGATGCCGGAGCGCAGCTGGCGGGCGCGATTGGACTCAGGGGCGAGGCTGCTGAAGAACTGCACGCCCTCGTCGAGGTACTCGTAGTGCCACTTCCACTGGTAGCCGGTGACCTTCACGGAGAGGTCGCTGTTACGCGTGTCTTCCATGCGGATCAGGGTGTCGGCAGCGGGCACCGCCATGGCGACCAGGATGGCGATGGGGATCACCGTCCACACGATCTCCACCTTGGTGCTGTGCGAGAACTTGGCCGGTTCCACGCCGCGCGATTTGCGGTGGTGGAAGATCGACCAGATCATGGCGCCGAAGACGACCACCGCGATGACCACGCAAACGCCGAAGATCAGCATGTGGAGGTCGTAGACCTCGTTGCTGATGCTCGACACGCCGCGCGGCATGTTCAAGGCCCAGTCGGCCCACGCCGACGCCTGTACGGCGAGGGTCAGCCCCGCGCCTGCCGCAATGCGGCCCATCCACTTTCTCGTGGTCTTGGACATCAGTCCGGGCTCCCCTGGATCAGGACACTCTCGTTCTATCATTCGCGCGATCCCGCCCCGCGGTTGCGTCCGCCGGCTCCGTGCCGGTGATCAACTCCGCGAGGCGTAGTCGCAGGCTTTCGCGCTCGTTCCCGGTCAGCACCGCGCCGATTTCCCGGCGCTCTCTCCCGCAGCACAGCAGCAGCCGGGGCGGATGACCCCGCCAGGGAGCGCGTTCCAGCTCCACCCGCGTCCAGTGACGCGGGAGCTCGAATCGCTCCTCCAGGGCGCCGGCGCCGCGCTCGACCACAATGCGGTCGCTGTAGACGCTGACGAACTCCCGGTACCGGCCACGCTTCATGCTCATGCCCAGCGCAACGCCGAGCGCAAACAACTCAATCCCGGCAAACGGCAGCACCGGCCAGAAACCACGCGCTGCGAGCGCACCTGCCAGCACCAGGGAGGAGACAGCCGTCACGCCGAAAAACAGGAAAGCCCCCTGCCGGGTCAGCGATGAATTCGCGCTGACCAGGACCTGTCCGAGAAGCCTGTCGCTGATTTCGGAGACGTCTCCAACCTCCCGCCGCCGACCAGGGCGTCGCAAAAAGCGCGCTAATCGTAAGTGAATGCCGTAATACGGCGCAACACGGCGGCGGCTTCGCGCGCCCGCCCCAGCTCCTCCGGGTCCCGGCACCGGGGCAGCCGGGCCAGCAGGGGCGCGCCCAGGCGGGCCTCCAGCGACGTGATGTTCTCCTCCAGCCGCGGCATCGCCGCATCGATGGGATTGGCTACCCATCCCGCCAGTTCGAGCCCGTCAGCGCGGATTGCCTGCGCGCTCAGCAGGGCGTGATTCAGGCAGCCCAGCCGTAATCCCACCACCAGCACCACGGGCAACCCCAGCAGGCGCGCCACGTCGGCGAGCGTCTCCTGCGCGTTCAGCGGCACGCGCCAGCCGCCGGCACCCTCCACCACCATGAAGTCCGCATCCTGCCCGGCGCGACGGCAGGCGTCCGCCAGCACGGCCGCCTCCAGCGCGACACCCGCCTCGGCGGCCGCAATGTGGGGCGCGATGGCCGGCTCCAGCGCGACCGGGTTGACCACCTCGAGCGGCCGTTGCAGCGGCGCGGTCGCGACCAGCAACTCGGCGTCGGCATTCACCAGCCGGCCGTCCTCCCGCCTGCAACCCGCCGCGACCGGCTTGCAGGCGGCAGCGCGTACGCCCGATTCTGCCAGGCGCAGCAGCAGGGCGGCGCTGAACAGGGTCTTGCCGACGCCGGTATCGGTGCCGGCGACGAATACGCCTTTCATCGCTGTCTCCGGCCGATGTCTGCCAGGGGAACGGCGACTGTGCCGTCCGCCCCCGGCCCGGGTCGCGCCGCGGCGTCGGGCGCCCAGGCATGGCCGTACACGACTTCCCAGGTGGCCGGCAGGCGCCCGTCACGGCGCAGGGTCTCGTAGTGCGCCTCTGCCGCGGCGAGGCGCTGCCGCCCGGTGAGGCCGCGGTTGCGCCCGGCCGTGGCATTGCTCGCGCCCATGGTTTTCAGGTCGCGCATCAGGCTGCGCAGGTCGGCATAGGTGAGGGTCAGGTGTTCCACGTCCATCACGGGCTGCCCGAGTCCGGCACGCACCAGGGCGTCGCCGAGATCGTGCATGTCGATGAACCGGCTCACGTGGGTGTGCCCGTCTGCCGCGCTCCAGGCGGCGCGCAGTTCTTTCAGGGTGTCCGGGCCGAAGGTGGTGAACAGGAGCAGGCCGCCGGGACGCAGGACGCGGCGGAACTCGTGGAACACGTCATCGGGCTGGTTACACCATTGCAACATCAGGTTGGAGAACACCAGGTCGACGCAGGCATCCTCGAGTGGAATGGCGGCGGCATCAGCGCACAGGGGGTCGAGCCGGCGCAGCCAGGGGCGCTGCCGGCGCGCCTGCGCCAGCATGCCGGGCGCGAGGTCGAGAGCCACGATGCCGGCGCGCCGGTAGTGTTGCAGCAGCGCCCGCGCGCCATGGCCCGTGCCGCAGCCCGCGTCGAGGATGCGGCGCGGCGCGAGCTTGAACAGCTCGAGGCGTTCCAGCAACCGGGCGCGCACCTCGGCTTGCACCACTGCGACCGCGTCGTAGTCGGCAGCGGCGGCATTGAAGGCGGCACGGACGCGGCGGCCTTCCAGGCGGTACGGATCGCTGCTCACGCGGCCTCCTCCCGGCCGGCCAGGAACGCTGCCACGGCGGCGCTGAAATCCTCGCCGTGAGTGAGAAAAGGTGCGTGCGCAGCGTCCGCGAATGCATGGAAGCGGCCGCGCGGCAGGCCGGCGGCGAGACGGCGGCCGGCTTCCGCCGGGGTCAGCCGGTCCCGCTCCCCCGCCAGCACCAGCGTGGGCAGCTCGAGGGCGGGCAGCTGCGCGCGCAGGTCCGTGGCGGCGAGTATCTGCAGGCCCGCGGCCAGGGCCGCGGGGTCGGGCGCCGGGCTTGCAGCCAGCAGGGCTCGCAAGGTGCGCAGCAGGCTCGCCGCTCGCGCATCGCCGCGCAGCTGCAGGCTGAGGAAGTCGCGCACCGTCTTGTCGTGGTCCCGCGCCAGCGAGCCCGCGAAACCGGCCAGCACTTCTGCTGGCACGCCGCAGGGCCAGTCCGGCCCGGCCACGAAGCACGGCGTGGTGGCGACCAGCACCAGGCGGCGGATGTCGTGTCCCGCCAGTGCCGCCGCCATGGCCACCTGCCCGCCCAGCGACCAGCCCAGCCAGGCGCTGCCGCGTGGCGCCACCTCCGCCACCGCAGCGGCCCAGCCCGCGAGACCCGGCGCCGCGGCCGCCGCCGGGCTGTGACCGTGACCGGGCAGGTCGACCAGCGCCAGGCGGAAGTGCCGTTCCAGGTGCGGCAGGAGGGGCGACCAGGCAGCGGCATTGAGTCCCCAGCCGTGCAGCAGCACCAGCCCGGGCCCCTCCCCGCGCAGTTCGACGTGCAGCTTCATGCCATGGATTCCGTGCGCAGGGCCGGTACCGCGGCCAGGGCATCCAGCAGGCGGTCGACGTCCGCCTCCTCGTGAGCCGCGGAGAAAGTGATGCGCAGGCGCGCCGTGCCAGCCGGGACCGTCGGCGGGCGGATCGGCGTCACCCAGAGCCCGGCCTCGAACAGTGCCGCCGCGGCCTGCAACGCTGCCCCGGACGATCCGGCGAGTACCGGCTGGATCGGCGTGGCCGAGTCCGGCAGGCGCAGGCCGAGCAGGCCGGCACCGCGGCGAAAACGCGCCACGAGGGCGGCCAGGCGCTCGCGGCGCCACGGTTCGGCACGCGCGATGGCCAGCGCCTGCCGCGTGGCGGCGGCCAGCGGCGGCGGCGGCGCGGTGGTGTAAATGTAGCTGCGCGCCCGCTGCACCAGGGTCTCGATGACCGGCTCGCTGCCGGCGACGAAAGCGCCGAAAGTGCCGAAGGCCTTGCCCAGCGTGCCCACCAGCGCCGTGACGTCCTGCGGCCGCAGCCCCGCTGCCGCCACGCTGCCCCGGCCGTCCGGTCCGACCACCCCGAGGCCGTGGGCGTCGTCGACCAGCAGTTCCGCCTGGTGCTGCCGGGCCACGGTGGCCAGCGCGGCGAGCGGGGCCACGTCGCCGTCCATGCTGAAGACACCGTCCGTAACGACCAGCCGCCGGCGTGCCGTGCCCTGCAGGCGTCGCGCCGCGGCCGCGGCATCGGCGTGGGCGTAGCGGCGCACCGTGGCGCCCGACAGCCTGCTGGCATCGAGCAGGGAGGCATGGTTCAGGCGGTCCTCGGCCACCAGGTCGCCGCGTTCTGCCAGCGCGCACAGCAGGCCCAGGTTGGCCATGTAGCCGGTGGAGAACAGCAGCGCGCGGGGAAAGCCGGTGAACTCCGCCAGCTCCTCTTCCAGTGCCTGGTGCTCGGGGCCGTGCCCGGCGACCAGGTGCGCGGCGCCGCTGCCGGTGCCGCCGGTGCGCGCGTGGCGGGACAGGGCCTCGGCGAGGCGCGGGTCACGCGCCAGGCCGAGGTAGTCGTTGCTGCAGAAGGCCAGGCAGCGGTGCCCGTCCACGACCAGCTCTGCCGGCCCCAGCTCGGGCGACCAGGCGGCGACGCGGCGGCGGCGGTAGAGGTCGGCCTGCTCGAGTCGCTGCAGCTCGCGCGTCAGCGCCTCAGTTGTGGCGGGCGTCGCCACGGGCGTCCGCCGGACCGGGTTCCGGCACCAGTCCCAGGCGTTGGAACAGCGCCATGTCGCCGTCCGCGTCGGGGTTGGGCGTGGTGAGCAGCTTCTCGCCGTAGAACACCGAGTTGGCGCCGGCGAAGAAGGCCAGCGCCTGCATTTCCTCGCTCATGTCCGTGCGCCCGGCGGACAGCCGCAGGTGCGACCCCGGCATGAGGACGCGCGCCACGGCGATGGTGCGGATGAATTCAAACGGATCCAGCGGCGCGGCGCCTTCCAGCGGCGTGCCGGGCACGCGCACCAGCTGGTTGATCGGCACGCTCTCGGGATGCGCCGGCAGCGTCGCGAGGGTGTGCAGCAGCGCCACGCGGTCCTCGCGCGCCTCGCCCATGCCGAGGATGCCGCCGCAGCACACTTTCATGCCGGCGTCGCGCACGTGCTGCAGCGTCTCGAGACGATCGGCATAGGTCCGCGTGCTGATGATCTCGGGATAAAACGCTTCTGAGGTGTCGAGGTTGTGGTTGTAGTAGTCGAGGCCGGCCGCGCGCAGTTCCGCGGCCTGTTCTGCCGTGAGCATGCCGAGGGTGGCGCAGGTCTCGAGTCCCAGCGCCCGCACCTGGCGCACCATGTCCATCACGGCTGCCAGCTGCTTCGGCTTGGGGTTGCGCCAGGCCGCGCCCATGCAGAAGCGCGTCGCACCCGCGGCACGCGCAGCGCGTGCGCGCTCCACCACCGCCTCCACTTCCAGCAGCGGGTCGACCGGCAGCCCGGTGTCGTGACGCACGCTCTGCGGGCAATAGGCGCAGTCTTCCGGACAGGCGCCAGTCTTCACCGACAGCAGGGTGCTGACCTGCACCTCGTTGTGCGGGAAGTGCTCGCGGTGCACGCCGTGGGCCCGGTAGAGCAGTTCGAACAGCGGCATTTCGAACAGGGCGCGGACGTCCTCGAGGTGCCAGTCGGTACGGATTTCGGCCATGGTTCGGGACTCTTGTCGATGGCCCGTTACCGGGCGCGGCGAAGAAAAATCGCCCCTGTGCCGGGCGCGGCGGGCGACGCATGATGGTTGCGGAGTATTCGCAGCGCGCCGAGAGGCTGTCAACCTGTGCCGGCACGAAGGGTTAACAACTGGCCGAGGCCGCGCCTGCCGCGCTGGCCGTGCGAGTTATGCGGCGCTGCGGCCGGTCCGGCCGGCATCTGTCGGCCCTGTCGCGCCGACCTGCCGTGGATTCGCCGTGCCTGCCCCGGTTGTGCGCGGCCCGTGACGACGCCGGCACCTTGCCCCGAATGCCTGGCGCAGGCGCGACCGTGGTCCGGCGTGCTCGCACCGCTGGCGTGGCGCTTCCCCGTCGATGCCCTGGTGGCGCGCTTCAAGTACGCCGGCGCGCTGCACTTCGGGGCGTTGCTGGGGCGCCTGCTGGCCGCGCACTGTGCCGATCGTTGGGCCGATCGTTGTGCCGGTCGTCGCGTCGACGGCATCGTACCGGTGCCCCTCCATCACGCCCGTCTCGCTGCGCGTGGCTTCAACCAGGCGGCCGAACTGGGACGCCCGCTGGCCGCGGCGCTGGACCTGCCGCTGTTGCACGACGTCGCCCGGCGCGTGCTGGCGACGCCGCCCCAGGCCGGCCTCCCGGCCGCCGGTCGTCGGCGCAATCTCGCCGGGGCTTTCGTCGCCGACGCGCGCGTCAGCGGACTGCGGCTGGCGATCGTGGACGACGTGTTCACCACCGGGGCGACCGCGGCAGGGCTGGCGCACGCGCTGCTGGGCGCCGGCGCTGCCGGGATCGAGGTGTGGACGGTGGCGCGCGGAGGGACCGCTCAGGCGGGGGCGTAGATGTAATGCAGCAGGATGCCGATGAACACCACCATGCCGTAGTGGTGGTTGTTGAGGAAGGCGCGGAAGCACGACTCGGGCCGGCGCGCGCGGATGAGGTATTGCTGCCACAGGGAGAGCGCCGCGGCCACGCCGAGCGCGCCCACGTACCAGGCGCCCAGGCCGGCCTGCCGGCCGATCAGCCACAAGCCCGCCAGCAGCAGGAGCTGCAGCACGCCGATCAGCAACCGGTCGGCCTCGCCGAACAGGATGGCGGTGGAGCGCACGCCGAGCTTGAGGTCGTCCTCGCGGTCCACCATGGCGTACATGGTGTCGTACACCACGGCCCAGATGATGACGGCGATGAACATCAGCCAGGCAAGTTGCGGCACGCTGCCGGTCTGCGCGGCAAAGGCCATCGGCACCGACCAGCCGAACGAGGCGCCGAGCCAGATCTGCGGCAGGTGCGTGAAGCGCTTGAGGAAGGGATAGGCCACCGTCAGCACCGCCCCGGCCAGGGCCAGCAGCACCGTGAGCCGGTTCAGTGTCAGCACCAGGCCGAAGGCAACCGCGCCCAGCGCCGCCGCCAGCAACAGGGCTTCCAGCGGAGACACCGCGCCGCGCGCCAGCGGGCGGTCGCGCGTGCGCTCGACGTGAGGATCGATGCGGCGGTCGGCGAAATCGTTCATGACGCAGCCGGCGGAGCGCATCAGCACGACGCCGGCGACGAACACCAGCAGCACGTGGGGGTCGGGGCGCCCCTCACCGGCGATCCACAGCGCCCAGAGCGTCGGCCACAGCAGCAGCAGCGTGCCGATCGGCCGGTCCAGCCGCATCAACAGGGCGTACTCCCGCAGTTGCGAGCCGAGGCGTCGCGGCTGGGCGCCTGCGTCTACGGGTTCCCGCATCGGGTCAGGCCGGGGAGGAAGATCTCGTAAATCAGGAGCGGCCCGGCCGCCAGGGTAAAGCGGGAACGGCGCGCCCAGATCGCTGCCGGCCGGATGTCGCTGTCCTCCAGCGCCGGCATGAACAGGGGGTGCGCCG
Organism: uncultured Thioalkalivibrio sp.; assembly: GCA_964413755.1. GTDB lineage: Bacteria > Pseudomonadota > Gammaproteobacteria > Steroidobacterales > XN24 > XN24. The sequence continues at coordinate 11,273 of CAYPTW010000027.1, forward strand.
CGCTCACGCGCGCGAACTCGAAGGCGGAGCGGCAGATGCCGTCGCGCTCCAGCAGCGCGTCACCCAGGGGGCGGTCGCCCAGGGCCTCGAGCCACGGCGTGCCGGCCAGGGTCGCGGCTGGTATCAGCGTGGTGGCGCACACGCACAGGCTTTCCCCGCAGTACATGCGCACGCGCCGGGCGCGCGCCGCGTCGCCTGCGAGCAGTCCGCGCGCGTCCTCCGGCATGGGCTCGCTGGCCTCACCGAGCAGTTCGAGGCGGAAACCCCGCGTACAGGACGCGCGCAGGCGCGAAGTGAGGGACCCCGGATCACGCATCCAGTCGCGCAGCCCGGCGTCTTGCGGCAGGGCGCCGCGCGCGCGTGCCGGCAGCCAGACCAGGGGCTCGGCGAAGTTCTCGGGCGGCGCGGTGAGAGGGCTCTCGCTGCTCATGGGGCGGGGTATCGCAGGAAACGGACAATCATTATAGATGCCTTCGACGATTCGTCAGACCTGGCCGTACCGGGTGGCTGCGCCGATCCACCGTCGCGTCAGGCCGGCCACCGCCTGCGGGTGCCGCTGCAACAGGGCGTCCGCGAGCTCGCGCACCAGCGGCATGAGCTCGGCGTCGCGCGCCAGGTCGGCCACCTTGAGCGCCAGCAGCCCGGTCTGGCGCACGCCCAGCACTTCCCCGGGACCGCGCAACTCGAGGTCGGTGCGGGCGATGCGGAAGCCGTCGTTGGTCTCGCGCATCGCGGCCAGGCGCGTGGTCGCGGCGGGTGACAGCGGCGGCTTGTAGAGCAGCACGCAAGACGAATCGTCCGTGCCGCGTCCCACCCGGCCGCGCAACTGGTGCAGCTGAGCGAGGCCCATGCGTTCGGCATTCTCGATGATCATCAGGCTGGCGCGCGGCACGTCGACGCCGACCTCGATCACCGTGGTGGCCACCAGCAGCTGGATCTCGCCGGCCTTGAAGGCGCGCATCACGCGTTCCTTGTCGACCGCTTTCATGCGGCCGTGTACCAGGCCGACGCACAGCTCGGGCAGCGTTTCGGCCAGTAGCGTGGCGGTGTCCTCGGCCGCCTGCGCCTGCAACTGGTCGGACTCCTCCACCAGCGGGCAGACCCAGTAGGCCTGGCGCCCGGCGGCACAGGCGTCGCGGATCCGCGTGATGACTTCGGCGCGGCGCGACTCCGGCATGGCCACCGTCCGCACCTCGCCGCGTCCCGGCGGCAGCTCGTCGATCACCGAGGTATCGAGGTCGGCATAGGTCGCCATGGCCAGGGTGCGCGGGATCGGCGTGGCCGTCATCACCAGCTGGTGCGGACGGCGCCCCTCGCGCGTGCCCTTGTCGGTGAGGGCCAGGCGCTGGTGCACGCCGAAGCGGTGCTGCTCGTCGATCACCGCCAGCGCCAGGCGCGCGAACTCCACGCCCTCCTGGAACAGCGCGTGCGTGCCGACCGCGACCGCAGCTTCCCCCGAGGCGATGCGCGCGCAGGCGTCGCGTCGCTCGGCCGCCGGCAGCGACCCCGACAGCCACGCGACGTTCACGCCCAGCGGCTCCAGCCAGGCGCGGAAACTGGCGTAATGCTGCTCGGCGAGCAGCTCCGTCGGCGCCATGATGGCGGCCTGCGCGCCCGAGGCGACTGCCTGCAGGGCGGCGACCGCAGCCACCACGGTCTTGCCGCTGCCGACGTCGCCCTGCACCAGCCGCATCATCGGTTCGCGCGCCGCCAGGTCGCGACGCACCTCGGCGACGACGCGCTGCTGCGCGCCGGTGAGCGTGAACGGCAAGGCGGCGATGAAGCGCTGCACCAGCTCTCCGCCGGGCAGCGGCCAGGCTGCCTGGCGGCGCGCCTGGTGGCGCAGCGCGCGCATGGCCAGCTGGTGTGCCAGCAGTTCCTCCAGCGCCAGCCGGCGTTGTGCCGGGTGGACGCCAGCCTCCAGCGCCGCGAGGTCCGCGTCAGGCGGCGGGCGATGCAACAGGCGCAGCGAAGCTTCCAGGGACGGCAGGCCGCGGCCGGCCAGCGCGCCGGCCGGCAGCAGCTCGGGCAGGGTGTCGCCGAGGGCGCGCATGGCCATGCGCACCAGCTGGCGGATGCGGGCCTGCGTCAGGCCTTCCGTGCCGGGGTACACCGGGGTCAGGGTCTCTTCCTCGGGTGCGCCGGAGCCGTCGGCGCGCTGGTACTCGGGATGCACGATTTCCAGCCCGCGCTGGCCGGCGCGCACTTCGCCGAAGCAGCGCAGCCGCGTCCCGCGCCCCAGCGCCTGCTGCTGGCGCGCATTGAAGTGGAAGAAGCGCAGCGTCAGCATCCCGGTGGCATCGCCGAAAGCCACCACGAGCATGGGGCGCCGTCGCCGCACCACTTCCGTCAGCAGCACCTCGCCCTCGACCACGGCGCGCTGGCCGGGGCGCAGCGTGCCGATCGGCACGACGCGCGTGCGGTCCTCGTAACGTGCCGGGAGCAGCAGCACCAGGTCCTGCACCGTGCGCACGCCCAGCTTCTCCAGCCGGGCGGCCAGCGCAGGGCCCACGCCGCTCAGCCGCGTGACCGGGTCCTCGGGCGCGACTGACACGCGGCTGGCCGGCGCCTCAGCGCCCCTTCGCCAGCACGGCGTCGACCTCGACGCGCGCGCCCTTGGGCAGGGCGGCTACCTGGACCGTGGCGCGTGCCGGGTAGGGCGGGTCCAGCACTTCTTCCATGACACGGTTGACCACGGCGAAGTCGCCGAGGTCCGTGAGGTAGACCGTGAGCCGCACGGCCTCGGCGAGGCTCGAGCCTGCGGCCGCGGCCACCGCCGCCAGGTTGCTGAACACTTGCCTGACCTCGGCTTCGATGTCGCCCTCGACCAGGGTCATGGAGGCGGGGTCGAGCGGGATCTGTCCCGAGAGCCAGACGGTGCCGGCGCACTCGACTGCCTGGGAGTAGGTCCCGATGGCGGCCGGCGCCTGGTCTGTGGCGATTGCACGACGGGTCATGGCGTCTCCTTCAGGTGTTGGTGCGTGCCACCGACAGCACTTCCGGCATGCCGCGGATACTGCGTAACACGCGCTCGAGTTGCTCGCGCCCGTCCACCTGCAAGAGGAAGGTCAGCGAAGAGCTTTCGCCGTCGCGCTCCACCACCTGGACGTGCTCGATGTTGGTCTGGGTCGAGGAGATGTTCGCGGCCACGGCGGCGAGCACGCCGAGCCGGTTCTGCACCTCGGCGCGGATCTCCACCGGGAAGGTGCGGTTGAGCCGGCTTTCCCACTCCACGGCGATCCACTTGTCCGGCTGCTTGCGGAACTCGGCCAGGTTGCCGCAGTCCTCGCGGTGGATGACGATGCCGCGTCCGGCACTGAGGTAGCCGAAAATCGTGTCGCCGGGGATGGGGTGGCAGCAGCGGCCGTAGGTCACGACCATGCCCTCGGTGCCGGCGATGGCCAGCGGCGCGGCCTGGCCGGCCACTACCTCGCCGGAGTCGTCCGGCAGCAGGCGGCGCGCCACCAGCGAGGCCATGCGTTCGCCCAGGCCGATCTGCTCGTAGAGTTCCTGCACGTTGTTGCAGCCCAGCAGTTCGAGCGTCGCCTGCATGCGCTCGGCGGGCACCTTGCGCACCGTCAGCTTGAACTCCCGCAGCGCGTTGTCCAGCAGCCGCCTGCCGAGCTCGGCGGCCTCGTGGTGCTGCAGGTTCTTGAGGAAGCTGCGGATCGCGGTGCGTGCCTTCGCCGTGACCACGAAATTCACCCAGGCGGGGTTCGGCGAGGCGCCGCGCGCGGTGATGATCTGCACCGTCTGGCCGTTCTTCAGCATGGTGCGCAGTGGCACCGGGCGACGGTCGATGCGCGCGGCCACGCAGCGATTACCCACGCCCGTATGCACGGCATAGGCGAAGTCGACGCAGGTGGCGCCGCGCGGCAGGCGCACGATGTCGCCCTTCGGCGTGAAGACGTAGACCTTGTCGGGGAAGAGGTCGATCTTCACGCTTTCGAGGAATTCCTCGGAGCTGCCGCCCTCCTCCATCTCCATCAGGCTGGAAAGCCACTCGCGCGCCCGCACCTGCGGCTGGCCGACCGCCGCGCTGCCGGACTTGTACAGCCAGTGGGCGGCGATGCCGGTCTCGGCGATGCGGTCCATGTCTTCGGTGCGGATCTGCACTTCGCAGGGCAGGCCCCCCGGCCCGAACAGGGTGGTGTGCAGGGACTGGTAGCCGTTCACGCGCGGGATCGCGATGTAGTCCTTGAAACGCCCCGGCATCGGCTTGTAGCACTTGTGCACCACGCCCAGCGTGCGATAGCAGTCGTCCGCCGATTCCACCGTGATGCGGATGCCGTAGACGTCCACGATCTCGCTCAGGGCGCGTTTCTTTTCGCGCATCTTGCGGTAGATGCTGTAAATGTGTTTTTCGCGGCCGGCTACGCGCCCTTCGATGCCGGCCTCGCCGAGGCTCTCCTCGAAGCGCTTGCCGATCTTCTGCAGCACCTGCTTCTGGTTGCCCTGCGCTTTCTTCAGGGCGCGCTCCAGCACGCGATAGCGATGCGGGTACATGCAGCGGAAGCCGAGGTCCTCCAGCTCCAGCCGGATGGCGTTCATGCCGAGGCGGTTGGCGATGGGCGCGTAGATTTCCAGCGTCTCGCGCGCGATGCGGCGCCGCTTGTCCGGCGGCATGATCCACAGCGTGCGCATGTTGTGGGTGCGGTCGGCGAGCTTCACCAGGATCACGCGCATGTCGCCGACCATGGCGAACAGCATCTTGCGGAAGCTCTCGGCCTGCGCTTCGGCGCGGCTGCGGAACTCCACCTTGTCCAGCTTGCTGACGCCGTCGACCAGCTCCGCGACTTCCTCGCTGAACATCGCGGCGATGTCGGCCTTCGGCACGCCCGTGTCCTCGATGACGTCGTGCAGCAGGGCCGCCATCAGCGTCTGCGCGTCGAGCTTGAGTTCAGCGAGGATGGTGGCGACGGCCACCGGATGGGAAATGTAGGGCTCGCCGGAGTAACGCTGCTGGCCCGAATGTGCCTTGGCGGCGAACTCGTAGGCCTGCATGACCTGCGCGACCTGCTCGGCCGGGAGGTACTTTTCTATCCTGCGGTTGAGCCGGTCCAGCCCAATGGAGCGCTTCCTCTTAGGCAGCCGGGCCAGGAAGGAAGCGGCGTAGTCCACAGGCGCGGATCCTCCCTGCTCAGTCTCCCAGCGGCGGGATCGGGCGGTCGAACGGCTCCGGCTCGCGCATCACGCTGGCCGGCTCCGGCTCGTCCAGGATTTCCTTGCCGATGACGCCGTCGGCGATCTCGCGCAGCGCCACGACCGTGGACTTGTCGTTCTCCCACTCCAGGCTGGAGGGAGCGCCGTTGGCGAGCTGGCGCGCGCGCCGGGCGGCGATCAATACGAGGTCGAACAGGTTGTCGACGTTCTGCATGCAGTCTTCAACAGTAATGCGGGCCATGGCGTTCTCTGCGGTCAAGGAAGGCCCCGGGTGTTCGGGGCGAGCGGCTCATAGTAACGGAATCGGCGCCGCAGCTGCCAGTACGGGCGCGCGGTCAGCCCAGCAGGGCGGAGATCACCGGTGCCAGCTCGGGGCGCCGGGCGCGGCTGGCCTCGCCGCGTCCCTGCACGATATCGGCCAGGGCGTCCAGCGCCGTGCCGAAATCATCGTTCACCACCACGTAGTCGAACTCGTCCCAGTGGGACATGTCCGCCGCGGCATCGGCGAGGCGGCGCCGGATGACTTCCTCCGTGTCCGTGCCACGGCCGCGCAGGCGTCGTTCCAGCTCGGCCCGGGAGGGCGGCAGGATGAAGATGCCCGCAGCCTCCGGCATCTGCTGCCGGACCTGCCGTGCGCCCTGCCAGTCGATTTCCAGCACCACCCCGTGGCCCGCGGCCAGCAGCGCCTCCACCTGGCTGCGCGCGGTGCCGTAAGAGTTGTCGAACACCTGCGCATGCTCCAGGAAAGCCCCTTCCTCCAGCATGCGGGCGAAGGTGTCCGGAGCGACGAAGTGGTAATGCTGGCCGTCCTGCTCGCCCGCGCGGCGCGGGCGCGTGGTGTAGGAGATGGAGAAGCGCAGCTCGGGCTGGCGTTCCATGAGCGCCCGCACCAGTGAGGTCTTGCCGGCGCCGGAGGGCGCGGCGATGACGAACAGGCGGTTCTCGGCCGCCTCACTCGACATTCTGTACCTGCTCGCGCATCTGCTCGATGAGGACCTTCAGCTCCACCGCGATGCGGGTCGTGTGCGCGTCCACCGACTTGGAGCCGAGCGTGTTGGCTTCGCGGTTGAACTCCTGCATGAGGAAGTCGAGCCGCCGCCCGTTCGCATCGCCGGCGTCGCTGGAGAGGATGCGCTTGACCTCGGCCACGTGTGCACCCAGCCGGTCCAGCTCCTCGTCCACGTCCATCTTGCCCAGCTGTAGCGCCAGCTCCTGCTCCAGGCGCTGCGGATCGAATTCCAGGTCGAGCCCGGCGAGGCGCTCCAGCAGCCGTGCACGCAGGCCGTCGCGGATGGCGGGGAGCACGGCGCGCACCTCGGCCGTCAACGCGGCAACGCCGTCGCAGCGTTCCGCCAATGCGGCGGCCAGGTGCTCGCCTTCACGCTGGCGGGATGCGTCCAGCGCTGCCAGCGCCTCGTCGAGCACCTGCGCGGCGACCTCGGCGAGCGGCTCGATGTCACGCTCGCCCTCGCGCACCACGCCGGGCCAGCGGAGGATATCCATGGCGCCCGGCAGGGCCAGGTCGCCGGCACGCTCGCGCACTCTCTGCGCCGCTTCCACGACGCGCGCGGCGAGCTCGAGGTCCAGCGCCAGCTCGCGCCCCGTGTCCGCATGCCAGCCCAGGCGCAGGCTGGCGTCGACCTTGCCTCGTTTCAGCCGCGCGCCGATCTGCTGGCGGAAGCGCCCTTCGAGAGGCCGCAACTCTTCCGGCAGGCGTAGCCCGACCTCGAGGTAACGGTGGTTCACGGCGCGCAGTTCCCAGGCGATCGTGCCCCAGGGCGCGTCGCGCTCGATGCGGGAGAAGCCCGTCATGCTGCGGATCATGGCTGCATATCCATGGCGCGGTGAGCGTATACTGGCCGGCCTCGCGCCCAGTGAGCGGGCGCGTAGTCTAGCAGAAGGCCGGGGAAGGAATTGCGCTTCGAAACAGCCGAGATCAGTCTGCTCGGCGACCGCGAGGATAACCAGGACCGCGTCGCTATCCATGATGGCGCGAGCGGTCTCCTCATGGTCGTCGCCGACGGCATGGGCGGACATGCCGGGGGCGCCCTCGCGGCGACGACCGCCGTGGACTCGCTGCGCGAGAGTTTCGACGGCGCGGCGCCCGGGTTCGAGCCTGCCAGGTTCCTGCGTGAAGCCCTCGCCAGGGCGCACGATGCCGTGGTGGTGGTCGGCGAAGAAGTCGGTATCGGCAGCCGGCCGCGCACTACCTGTGCCGTCTGCCTGGTGCATGACGGCGTCGCGACCTGGGCGCACGTCGGTGACACCAGGGTGTATTTTTCCCGCGCTGGCGAGCTCGTCACCCGCACGCGTGACCACACCGCCATCGAGGCGCTGTTACAGGACGGCCTGATCAGCGAAGACGAGATCCCGGGACACCCGATGCGGCATTACGTGGAGTTCTGTCTCGGCGGCGCGCCGGAGCAGCCCCTGGTCACGGTGTCGGAGCCGACGGAACTGGCGCCGGGCGACATGGTGTTGCTCTGTTCGGACGGTCTCTGGTCGGGCGCCAGTGACGCCACCCTCGCGGCGGGCCCGCAGCAGGACGCAAGTCTCGCCGACTGGTTGTCGCGTACGGCGGGCCGTGCCGTGCGTGCCTGCACACCCTACAGCGACAACACCACCGCAGCCGCCTTGTACGTGCGCGCGGACTAAAGGATTCAAGTCATGAGCGAAATCTCGAGGCCGAGCAGTCGGCGCCCTGATGAATTGCGCCAGGTGCGCTTCCAGCGCGGTTACCAGCAGCATGCCGAAGGCTCGGTGCTGGTCGAGTTCGGCGCCACGCGGGTGTTGTGCTCGGCGAGCGTCGAGGAGCGCGTGCCGCCGTTTCTCAAGGGCAAGGGCCAGGGCTGGGTGACGGCGGAGTACGGCATGTTGCCGCGCGCCACCCATACGCGGAACCCGCGCGAGGCGGCGCGTGGCCGCCAGGGCGGCCGCACGCTGGAGATCCAGCGGCTGATCGGCCGCAGCCTCAGGGCGGTGCTCGACCTGCGCGCGCTGGGCGAGCGCACCATCACCCTCGATTGCGATGTCATCCAGGCCGACGGCGGCACGCGTACCGCGGCCATTACGGGGGCCTACGTGGCCCTGGTGGATGCCGTCGCCGACCTGCGCCGCAAGGGACTCGGCAAGAACCCGGTGCACGGCCAGGTCGCGGCCGTCTCGGTCGGGATCTATCGCGGCATGCCGGTGCTCGACCTCGACTACGCCGAGGACGTCGAGGCGGAGACCGACATGAACGTGGTCATGAACGACGCCGGGGCCTTTGTCGAGCTGCAGGGCACGGCCGAGGGCCACGCCTTTCATCGCGCCGAGCTGGACCGGCTGATCGAGCTGGCCGCAGGCGGCATTTCCGCGTTGCTGGCATTGCAGCGGGCGGCGCTGGAAGCATGAGCCCGGCCGCGCGGCGCATCGTGCTGGCGAGCGGGAACGCCGGCAAGGCGCGGGAGATCGGGGCGCTGCTCGCGCCCACCGGCATCGAGGTGCTGTCGCAGGCGGCATTCGGCCTCGAGTCGGCGGAAGAGACCGGGCTGACGTTCATCGAGAATGCGCTGCTCAAGGCGCGTCATGCCGCGCGCGGCAGCGGGCTGCCGGCGATCGCCGACGACTCCGGCCTGGTGGTCGACGCCCTGGGCGGGGCCCCGGGTATTCATTCTGCGCGGTACGCCGGTACCGGCGGGGACGCCGCCAACACCGCCCGGCTGCTGGCGGCGCTGGAGGGTGTGCCCGAAGCGGAGCGCACGGCCCGTTTCGTCTGTGTGGCGGTGTTCCTGCGCAGCCCGGAAGACCCCCTGCCCGTGATCTGCCAGGGCGCATGGGAGGGACGCATCGCCACCGGCCCGCGTGGCAGCGGTGGTTTCGGTTACGACCCCGTGTTCCTGCCGCTCGGCGAGCGGCGCAGCGCCGCCGAGCTCGCGCCCGAGGAAAAGAACCGCTGCAGCCACCGTGGGCGCGCTTTTGCCGCACTGCGCCTGCGCTTGTCGGAGACCGGGTCGCAGGGCGGCGCCGGCGGGGGTGCGCCATAGTCCCGGGCCCGCGGGCATACCCGCCGCTCGGCGTCTACGTGCACCTGCCCTGGTGCGTGCGCAAGTGCCCCTATTGCGATTTCAACAGCCACGAGCTGCGGGGCGAAGCGCCTTTCCCCGCCTACGTGGAGGCGTTACTCGAAGACCTCGAGCAGGACCTGCCGCTGGTCGAGGGGCGCGCCGTGGAGACCGTGTTCTTTGGCGGCGGGACCCCCAGCCTGTGCCCGCCGGAACAGGTGGCGCGCTTTCTCGATGAGCTGGCCCGACGCATAGCGGTCGCCGCGGATGCGGAGGTGACGCTGGAAGCGAATCCCGGCGCCGTGGAGCACGGCCGTTTCCGCGAGTTCGCGCGCGCCGGCGTGAACCGCGTGTCGCTCGGCGTGCAGAGCTTCCAGCCCGGGCTGTTGCAGGCCATCGGTCGCATTCACGACGCGCGCGAAGCCCTGGTCGCGATCGATGAGCTCGCCGCTGCCGGGATCGACAACTTCAACATCGACCTGATGTACGGCTTGCCCGGGCAGTCCCGGGCGGACGCCGCAGCAGATCTCCGCCAGGTGTTGCAGGTCGCCCCGCCCCACCTGTCCTTGTACCAGCTCACGCTGGAGCCGGGCACGCCGTTTTTTCGCCGCCCCCCGGCGTTGCCGGACGAGGACGCTTGCTGGGACATGGAAGAGGAGGCTGCCGGGCTGCTGGAGACCGCCGGTTACCGCCGCTACGAGGTCTCGGCGTGGGCGCGCCCGGGACGCGCCTGCCGGCACAACCTCAACTACTGGAACTTCGGGGATTACCTCGGCCTGGGTGCCGGCGCACACGGCAAGCTGACCCTTGCCGACGGCAGGGTGTCGCGCCGGCGTCGCCGGCGTCGACCGGCCGGCTGGCTGGAAGGCGTCCGGCTGGAGGGCGAGGAATGGCCCGACGCCGATACGCTCGCCTTCGAGTTCATGCTGAATGCGCTGCGGCTCGTGGACGGGTTCAGTCTCGCGCTGTTCGAGCAGCGCACGGGCCTCGCGGCGGCGCAGGTCCTCGGGGCGCTGGAGGAGGCCCGGAAGCAGGATCTCCTGGAGGAGCACGCCCCGGGCGCGTGGCGGCCGACGGCACTCGGGCGCCGCTTTCTGAATGACCTCCAGGAGCGCTTTCTCCCCGCCCGCGAGGGCTGAGTTGACAAGGACTTATGCACATCTGGCCGCCGGGCTCGGGGCGCCCCGGCACCTGCACCGGTCGGACCCTCGCTGATTGCGGCAAGCCACGATGGCTTTATCTTAAGTTATTGTTTTTGCTGCGTGGACGCTCGTGTGGTCAATTTTTGCGCAAGTCGCGTGGCGCTAAAGCGACACCGAGGCGAAGATGAATCATCAAGCCATCATGCACAGAGTTATCCACAGCTTTTGTGGATAAAGATCAAAGCCGCAAGCAGGGAGGCGCTTAGCGCCCGGAACTTAAAGCCGTTCCTCATCATCCTGGTGCGATGCAGCAGTGGCGGGAGGGACTCGGGAGGGACAGAAGGACCCGGGGACCGGGCCCTGTGGCGTGCATGGTTGCCTCCCGCAGGCTTGCCCGGGAGCAGTCCAGCCGCTATTATGGCGCGCTTTTCCACTTAAGCCCGTCCCCGGAAGGCCGACCATGAAGCCGAACATTCATCCCGAGTACTCCGAGATCAAGGTGGTCTGCAGTTGCGGCAACACCTTCACCACGCGTTCCACGCTGGGCGAGGAGCTGCATGTGGAAGTCTGCTCGCAGTGCCACCCCTTCTACACCGGCAAGCAGAAGATCGTGGACACCGGCGGTCGCGTCGACAAGTTCCGCAAGAAGTACGGTGGCCTGAGCGCCTGAGCTGGAGCACATCGCCGGACGAGTCTGGAAAGGGCGCCCACGAGGCGCCCTTTTTTATGCCGCGCCGCGACACGGGCACCCCCCTGGATTATAATTTTCGGCCCACGCGCCTCGGGTAGCCCCCGGAAGGGTCCCAGGCGTGCCTCCGACGGCAGTCTCGCGACGGCCCGGGCTCAGCGCAGCGCCGGGCGGCGGCATCTGGAATCGTCATCACGCAGCAGGAAGGCCAGCATGAGCGACAAGACCCTGACCATCGTCAGCGACAAGGACGGAACACGGCTGGACATGCCGGTTCGCAGCGGTACTGTCGGACCGGACGTGGTGGACATCGGCGCGCTTTACCGGCAGCTGGGCGTGTTCACGCTGGATCCCGGCTTCGTTTCCACTGCCAGCTGCGAGAGCGCGATCACCTACATCGACGGTGACGAGGGTGTGCTGCTGTACCGCGGCTACCCCGTGGATCAGCTCGCCGAGCGCAGCAGTTTTCTCGAGGTGGCCTACCTGCTCCTCAACGGCGAGCTGCCCACGCGCAGCGAGCTGGAGCAATTCACGCACATCATCACCACGCACACGATGATCAACGAGACGCTGCTGCGTCACTTCAACGGTTTCCACCACAACGCCCATCCCATGGCGATGCTGTCCTCGGTGGTGGGATCGATGTCGGCCTTCTACCACGACTCCACGGACATCGAGAGCGCGCGCCACCGCGAGATCTTCGCCCACCGCATCATCGCCAAGATCCCGACCATCGCGGCCGCCGCCTACAAGCATTCCGTGGGCCAGCCCTTCATGTACCCGCGCAACGACCTGGACTACTGCAGCAACCTGCTGCACATGTTCTTCGCCGTGCCCTGCGACGGGTATCGCGTCGATCCGGTCGCCGCCGAGGCCCTGGACCTGCTGTTCATCCTGCACGCGGACCACGAGCAGAACGCCAGCACCTCGACCGTCCGCCTCGCGGGCAGCTCCGGCACCAACCCCTACGCCGCCATCTCCGCCGGCATCGCGACCCTGTGGGGCCCCGCGCACGGCGGCGCCAACGAGGCGGTGCTGAACATGCTGGAGAAGATCGGCTCGGTCGAGAACATCCCGAAGTTCATCGCCAAGGCCAAGGACAAGGACGATCCCTTCCGCCTCATGGGCTTCGGCCATCGCGTCTACAAGAACTTCGACCCGCGCGCCAAGCTGATCCGGACCATGTGCCACAAGGTGCTGAACCGGCTCGGCCACACCGACTCGCCGCTGTTCGAGCTGGCGCTGCGCCTGGAAGAGATCGCACTCGAGGACGAGTACTTCATCGAGCGCAAGCTGTACCCGAACGTCGACTTCTATTCCGGCATCATCTACCGCGCCCTCGGCATCCCCACGTCGATGTTCACGGTGATGTTCGCCATCGCCCGGACGGTCGGCTGGGTGGCGCACTGGCAGGAGATGATCGTCGATCCGAAGCGGCGCATCGGCCGCCCGCGCCAGCTCTACACCGGCGCCGGCAACCGCGACTACGTGCCGATCGAGCGTCGCGGCGGCTGAGAGGCCGGTCCGCCTATTCGTCCAGCAGGCGCTCGACCTCGTCGCGCCGCGCCCGCCGCATCGGCCCGCCCGAGACCGGGCACATGGGCGGCTGGCGCACCCCGCGCTCCGGGAACACCACGGCCTCCACCGCAGCGCCGCCGAGATCGAACGCGAAGCTCGGATAAAAGGCGTGCTCTCCTGTGCCGAGGCGCAGGCGCCGCTCCCCCTCCTGGTAACGGATGCCGCGCTCCAGCAGCAGGAAGGCCACCTGTTCCGGGGCCTCGGCGAAGAGATGCAGCGAAACGTCGCTGTGGGGCGTGGCCGTGCCCGCCAGCACCGGCCCGACCAGGCGCGGGTTGAAGCGTTCCATCAGGCGCATCACGCGCACCGCCTCCTCGCGCAGCGCGCGCAGGTTTTCTTCGTGCCCGGCCCCTTCGAACAGGCGCTGCTGCGCCGCCAGCGCATCGGCAATTTCCTGGTTCGCGGGCAAGGCATGGCGGTCGATGATGCCCAGGCGATCGGCGGCCTTGCGCTTTGCCAGCAGGAAGTCGCGCACGCCCTGTTCCCGCATGATGCGGGCCGCCTCCTCGGCCACCCGCGCCCGCACTTCGCCTGCCCTGGATGTGGGTCGTCGCGCCATCAGCCCGCTCAGAACAGCGGCTCGTCTTCGCGGCGCGGCTCTTCCGGGAAGCGCTCCTCGTCCGGGTCCGGCGCCGCGGGCGCGTTGCCCACGCGGAAGGTCTCGAAGATCGCCCCCGGCTCACCGGCGCGTGCGAGACGCCCGGTCTGCGCCGAGATGCGCACGCTCATCAGCCCGGGAGGCTGCGCCAGCTGGCTGGGCGGGCTGCCTTCGAGCGCCGGGCCCATGAAGTCCACCCACATCGGCAGCGCCGTCGATCCGCCGGTTTCCCCGCGCCCGAGGGAGCGCTCCTGGTCGAAGCCGATCCAGGCCGTCGCCACCAGGTCCGCGTTGTAGCCGGCAAACCAGGTGTCACGTCCGTCGTTGGTGGTGCCGGTCTTGCCGGCGAGGTCGCTGCGGCCGATGGCGCGGGCGCGCGTCCCGGTACCGCGTCGCACGACGTCTTCGAGCATGTTGCCGATGATCCATGCGTTGCGTGCGTCGACCGCGCGCGGCGGTTGTTCGTGCTCCACCGGGGCCAGCGCCGCGTCGTCTGCAGGGGGCGCTCGTGTGCCGGATGACGTCTCCGCGTCGTCGGGCTGCTCCAGTTCGCAGGCCGGGCAGGCCCATGCAGGCGCGGCGGTGTAAAGCAGTTCCTGGTCGGGCCCGTAGATGCGGTCGATGAAATAGGGCTCGATGCGGAACCCCCCGTTGGCGAAAGCCGCATAGCCCGCGGCGAGCTGCAGGGGCGTGACCGTGCCGCTGCCGAGCGCCAGCGTCAGGTTGCGCGGCATGGCCTCGGGCGGAAAGCCGAAGCGGGCGGCATGGTCGGCGGTGAAATTGATGCCCACCTGTTCCAGCAGGCGGATCGAGACCAGGTTGCGCGACTGCACGAGCGCTTCGCGCAGGCGCATCGGCCCGTAGAAGCGCCCGGTGTAGTTCTGCGGCCGCCAGGTGTCCTCCAGTCCCGGATCGTCGTAGACCACCGGGGCGTCGAGGATGATCGTGGCGGCCGTCAGGCCACGTTCGAGACCGGCCGAATAGATGAAGGGCTTGAAGGCCGAGCCGGGCTGGCGTCGCGCCTGGGTCGCCCGGTTGAACTTGCTGAACTCGAAATCCAGCCCGCCGCTCAGCGCGACGATGGCGCCGTCGTGCGGATCCAGCGCCACCACGGCACCCTGTGCTTCGGGCACCTGGCTGAGCACCCAGGCGTCGCCTTCCTGTCGCAACAACACCACGTCGCCCCGGGCGACGACATCGGCAGGAGACTCCGGGGCCGGACCGCGCTGGTCGTCGTCGATGAAGGGCCGCGCCCAGCTCATGCCGTCGAATGCCACCCGCACCGGGCCCGCCTCGCGTACCAGCACTTCCGCGCCTTCCTCGTCGACGGCGAGCACCAGGCCGGCGCGCAGGTCCGCCGGCTCCGGGTATCCCTCGAGCAGCGCCGCGACGGCCTCGTTTTCCGCGGGTATTTCGTCGAGCCGGGCGAGCGGGCCTCGATACCCGTGCCGCTCGTCATAACGCTGCAGGCCGGAGCGCACGGCGGCCTGGGCCAGGGGCTGCAGGCGGCTGTCGACGCTGGTGACCACGGCGTATCCGAGGGTGTACGCCTCGGGGCCGAAGCGCTCGAGCATTTCCTGGCGCGCCATCTCGGCCACCCAGGGCGCGGACAGCTTTACCTGGGCCCCGTGGATGCGGGAGGTGACGGGCTCCGCCAGGGCTGCCTGCATCTCCTCGGCATCGATGACGCCGGTCTCCAGCATGCGCCGCAACACATACACCCGGCGCAGGCGCGCGCGCTCCGGGTTGGAGACCGGGTTCTCCACCGAGGGCAGGCGGCCGGTACCCGCAATCAGGGCGATCTCGCCGATGGTCAGTTCCCGTACCGTCTTGCCGAAATAGACTTCCGCGGCGGCACCGACGCCGTAAGCGCGCTGGCCGAGGAAGATCTTGTTGAGGTACAGCTCGAGAATCTCCTCCTTGGAAAGGGAGCGCTCGATGCGGAGCGCGAGAAAGATCTCGCGCACCTTGCGTGAAATCGTCTTCTCGCGGCTGAGGAAGAAATTGCGCGCCACCTGCATGGTGATGGTGCCGCCGCCCTGCGCCGGTTCCCCGGTGAGCGCCACCGCCACGGTCGCCCGGGCCAGGCCCTGCCAGTCGACGCCCGGGTGCTCGAAAAAGCGGTCGTCCTCGGCAGCCAAAAACGCCTGCCACAGGCGCGGCGGCACGTCCTCGAGCGCAAGCGGCACGCGGCGTTGCTCGCCGAATTCGGCCAGCAACAGGCCGTCCCGGGTGTAGACGCGCATGGGGACCTGCAGCTGGACTTCGCGCAAGGACTCCGGGTCCGGCAGGCTCGGCGCCACATAGTAATAGGCGCCGATCACGGCCAGGGCGAGACTGATCAAGGCCGTCGATGCGAGGGCAACGAGGCCATAAGCGAGGCGCAGCAAGATTCTCATCGGGCGAAGCGGGTGACTTGCCTTTTATCGAGGCGGTCAGAATACTAACATCTTGTTAAGAGCGCCCTGAAAGGGCGCCGCCGCCAGGAACCCGGTGCAGGAAGCACCGGTGAACCGGGCAGTAGCTTCGCTGTGGGGGCAGCCGTTTGGGTGATTTAAGCGCTCGCCAGGGAGATCGCGTGCCACCGCGGTACGCAGCCCGGATCGACGTGCGGGGATGCCGCCTGTCGGCTCTCCCTGCCTTCGTTCTGCCTCCCCGCCCATCTTATGTAATATGCGAAGCCGTGACTCGGATCACGGATTCCCGGCAGCCTTGTCCGGCAATGTTCGAGTGCGCGTCGACGCCCGGTTCGCCGCCGGCCGCCCACGCGCCATTGCATTACTTAATGTCGTAGTCTATCTTCGCCCTCCAAGCCCCGGATGCAAAAGGAAATTTAAAGTGCTCTTCGGGAGATCCGCCAAGCCCCTGCTGGGGTTGGATATCACGACTTCTTCAGTGAAGCTCATCGAGCTGTCGAAGTCCGGGGAAAATTATCGCGTCGAGGCGTTCGCGGCCGAGGCCACGCCAATGAACGCGGTGAATGAAAAAGCCATCGTCGATGCCCAGGTCGTGGGCGACGCGGTGCGCCGCGCGGTGAAGCGCTCCGGTGCGCGGTCCCGTGACGCCGCCGTGGCTATCAGCGGCGACGCAGCCATCACCAAGGTGATCCAGCTGCCGGCGAGCTTCAACGACAACGAGCTCGAGGGCCAGGTGGCGCTGCAGGCCGACCAGTACATCCCGTTCCCGATGGACGAGGTCAGCTATGACTTCGAGGTCGTCGGGCCGAACGAGGCTGATCCGGAGATGCTCGACATCCTGCTGGTGGCGACCCGCACGGAGAACGTGGAGCAGCGCCAGGCAGCGGTGGAAGCGGCCGGGCTGAAAACAGTGATCGTGGACGTGGAGGCCTTCGCGGTCGAGAACGCCTGCATGCTGCTGCGCCACCAGATGCCGGAAGAGGGCGTGGGCCACAACGTTGCGGTGATCGACTTCGGCGCCAGCAGCACCACCTTCAGCGTCCTGCGCGACCTCAAGGTGCGTTACACGCGCGACTTCGCCTTCGGCGGCCAGCAGCTGACCGAGGAGATCATGCGTACTTACGGCCTGACGCTGGAAGAGGCCGGGCGCGCGAAGAAAGAGGGCGGGTTGCCCAGCAATTACGAGCCCGAGCTCCTCGAGCCTTTCATCGACGACATGACGCAGCAGGTCAGCCGCTCGCTGCAGTTCTTCCTCGCCTCCGGGACCAACCGTGAGCAGCCCGAGCAGATCCTGATCTGCGGCGGCTGCGCCAACATCCCCGGTGTGGCGGACGTCATCTCCAGCCGGGTCGGCATCCCCACCCAGGTCGGCAATCCGCTGGGCATGATGAAGATTTCCTCCAAGGCCCGCTCGCAGGGCGTGATGAAAGACGCCACCGCGCTTCTCACCGCGTGCGGGCTGGCACTCAGGAGCTTTGACTGATGCCGCGCATTAACCTGTTGCCCTGGCGCGCCGAGCTGCGCAAGGAACGCCAGAAGAATTTCGCGCTCGCGTCGCTGGCCGCCGTCGTGGTGGGCGCGCTCATCATGCTGCTGGTGAACATCTACCTCCAGGGGCGGATCGATTACCAGAACGCGCGCAACCAGCGCCTGCAGCAGGAGATCGCGCGGCTCGACAACCAGATCAAGG
>CAYPTW010000028.1:0-28282 GCA_964413755.1 uncultured Thioalkalivibrio sp.
ACCGGTCCACCTCCCCGAACACCACGTCGATGGTGCCGATCATCGCCACCACGTCAGCCAGCATGTGCCCGCGCACCATCTCGTCCAGCGCCGCCATGTGCACGAAGCCGGGCGCGCGCAGCTTGACGCGGTAAGGCTTGTTGGCCCCGTCGGACACCATGTAGCAGCCGAACTCCCCTTTCGGGGCCTCCACGGCGGCGTAGACCTCGCCCTCGGGCACGCAATAGCCCTCGGTATAGAGCTTGAAGTGGTGGATGAGGGACTCCATGTCGCCCTTCATCTCGACGCGACGCGGCGGCACGACCTTGTGGTTGTCGATCGAGACCGGGCCCGGGTTCTCGCGCAGCCAGTTCACGCACTGGCGGATGATGCGGTTCGACTGGCGCAGCTCTTCCACGCGCACCAGGTAGCGGTCGTAACAGTCGCCGTTCACGCCGACCGGGATGTCGAAGTCCATCTCGCCGTAGACGGCATAGGGCTGCTTCTTGCGCAGGTCCCACTCCACGCCGGAGCCGCGCAGCATGGGCCCGGTGAAGCCGAGGGCGACGGCCCGCTCCGGCGACACCACGCCGATGTTCACGGTGCGCTGCTTCCAGATCCGGTTGTCCGTCAGCAGCGTCTCGTACTCGTCGACACAGGCCGGGAAGCGGTCCGTGAAGTCCTCGATGAAGTCCAGCAGCGAGCCCGAGCGAGCCTCGTTCAGCCGCGCCGTGTCTTTCTTGCTGCGGAAACGCGACTCCTGGTAGCGCGGCATCTCCAGCGGCAGGTCGCGGTGCACCCCGCCGGGACGGTAATAGGTCGCATGCATGCGCGTGCCCGAGACCGCTTCGTAGCAGTCCATCAGGTCCTCGCGCTCACGGAAGCAGTACAGGAACATCGTCATGGCGCCGATGTCGAGCCCGTGCGCCCCCAGCCACATGAGGTGGTTCAGGATGCGGGTGATCTCGTCGAACATGACGCGGATGTACTGCGCGCGCGGCGGCGGCGTGACACCGAGCAGGCGCTCGATGGCCGTCACGTAGGCGTGCTCGTTGCACATCATGGAGACGTAGTCGAGCCGGTCCATGTAGCCGATGGACTGGTTGTACGGCTTGCTCTCGGCGAGCTTCTCGGTGGCACGGTGCAACAGCCCGATGTGCGGGTCCGCCTTCTGGATGACCTCGCCGTCCATCTCCAGCACCAGGCGCAACACACCGTGCGCCGCCGGGTGCTGCGGGCCGAAGTTCATGGTGAAGTTACGAATCTCCGCCATGCGCTCAGCCCTTGATCGCCGGGTCGTAGCGGTGATCGTCGCGGATTACGCGCGGCACCAGGGTGCGCGGCTCGATCTGCACCGGCTCGTAAATGACGCGCTGCTGCGCCGGGTCGTAACGCACTTCCACCTGCCCGCTGAGCGGGAAGTCCTTGCGGAAGGGGTGCCCGATGAAACCGTAGTCCGTGAGGATGCGGCGCAGGTCCGGATGACCGTCGAACAGGATGCCGAACAGGTCGAAGGCCTCGCGCTCGAACCAGTTCGCGGCCGGCCACACCTCGGTGAGGGTGGGCAGGCGCGGCGGATCGCCCGGCGGCGCGTAGCAGCGCAGCGACAGGCGCTGGTTCAGGCGCAGGGACAGCAGCTGGCAGGTCACCGCGAAGCGCTGCGGGGTATCCGCCGACACCGGGGGCGAGCCGCGCCGCACACCGCGGCTGAAGCCGGATTCCGTCGCCTTGCGCGTCTTCCACTCATCCATGCCGTAAGTCAGGTAATCGACTCCGGCCAGGTCCACCAGCATGGCGAACTCGAGGCCCGGCGCGTCACGCAGCGTGGTGGCGACCTCCACCAGCCGCTCTGCGGGCACGATCAAACCAATTTGCCCGCTCACGCCGGGGACCGGCTCGAGCTCTTCCCCGAACTGCTCGTGCAGACGCGCCAACAGTGTTTCGCTTTTCCTGCTCATCGCGCGATGGTGTTGGTCCGCTTGATCTTCTTCTGCAGCTGCACGATCCCGTACAGCAGCGCCTCGGCCGTCGGCGGGCAGCCCGGGACGTAAACGTCCACGGGCACGATACGGTCGCAGCCGCGCACCACGGCGTAGGAATAGTGGTAATAGCCCCCGCCGTTGGCGCAGCTGCCCATGGAAATCACCCAGCGCGGCTCCGCCATCTGGTCGTAGACCTTGCGCAAGGCGGGCGCCATCTTGTTGACCAGCGTGCCGGCCACGATCATCACGTCGGACTGGCGCGGGCTGGGGCGGAAGATGATGCCG
Source organism: uncultured Thioalkalivibrio sp. (assembly GCA_964413755.1). Taxonomy (GTDB): domain Bacteria; phylum Pseudomonadota; class Gammaproteobacteria; order Steroidobacterales; family XN24; genus XN24. The sequence goes on from CAYPTW010000028.1 coordinate 2,247, forward strand.
AAACGATCGAGGTCATAGCGCGCCGCACCGGCATGCATCATTTCCACTGCGCAGCAGGCCAGGCCGAAGGTCATCGGCCACATGGAGCCGGTGCGCGCCCAGTTCACCACGGCATCGACGGAGGTGGTGACGATGCCGGGCTTCTGGCTCTTGCCCAGGGTCTCTGGCACGGGCGCGTTCAATCCCACTCCAGCGCCCCCTTCTTCCACTCGTAGATGAAGCCCACGACGAGGATGAGCAGGAACACGGCCATGGCCAGCATGCCGAAGCCGCCGATCTGGTCGAGGGAGACCGCCCATGGGAAGAGGAAGGCGATTTCGAGGTCGAAGATGATGAACAGGATGGCGACCAGGTAGTAGCGCACATCGAACTTCATGCGTGAGTCTTCGAAGGCCTCGAAGCCGCATTCGTAGGGCGAGGTCTTGGCGTCGTCAGGCCGGCGGGGTCCGAGCAGGAAGCCCAGGGACAGCAGCACGCCGCCCAGCACAGCGGCGATGACCAGAAAAACGAGGATGGGCAGGTAATTCTCGAGCATTCCCGTTCCTGTTTTTCGCTGGCCCGGCCGGGCCGGATTCCCCGGCCCGACGGGCGAGAAGATGGTGCGGATGGTCGGACTCGAACCGACACGGCTTGCGCCACTGCCCCCTCAAGACAGCGTGTCTACCAGTTCCACCACATCCGCATGAAGACCGTGGTCGCCCCAGCTGCAGCCGCTTATTGCGGCGGCGGCGGCGGCTCTTCGGCCGGCGGCTCCGCTGCAGGCAATGCAGGCGTGTCGCCGTCCGTTGCCGGCATCGGAACAGCTTCCGGCGCTTCATTCACGGCCGGGGCCGTTACCGGCACGCGCTCGAGAATGCTGTCCGGCTCAGTCCGCTGACCAGCGAGGTACGCGAGCCCGAGGCTCGTAATGAAAAACAGTGTCGCGAGCACGGCTGTGGCCCTGCTCAGGAAAGAGGTCGTGCCGCGGGAACCGAACACGGTCCCGGACGCCCCTGCCCCGAAGGCCGCGCCGGCGTCTGCGCCCTTGCCGCGCTGGAGCAGCACGAGCGCAATGATGGCCACGGCGAGGAAGACATGGCTCACGGTAGCTAGTGTCTGAAGCATCTGGTACTGGTATCCGTAACTCAGCCGGCTGCGCGACAGATGCTCGCAAAGCCCTCGACCTCGAGCGAGGCGCCGCCCACGAGCCCGCCGTCGACATCCGGCATGGCAAAAATCTCGGCTGCATTGGCGGCCTTCACGCTCCCGCCGTACAGCACCTTAACGAAGTCGGCAATGTTAGCATTTTCAGCCCGCAGTAGGCCACGGATAAATGCGTGTACCGCCTGCGCCTGCTCCGGGCTCGCCGTGCGCCCGGTACCGATGGCCCAGATGGGCTCGTAGGCAATCACCGCGCGCTCAAAGGCCTCGATCCCGGCCGCCGCCAGCACTGCGCGTACCTGCCGCCCGACCACTTCCTCGGTCCGTTCCGCCTCGCGCTCCTCCAGGCTTTCGCCGACACAGAGTATCGGCGTCAGGCCGTGCCGCTGGGCAGCGATGAACTTCGCCGCCACCAGCGCATCGTCCTCGCCATTCAGGCTGCGGCGCTCCGAGTGGCCGACGATGGCATAGCGGCAGCCGACCTCCGCCAGCATGGCGCCCGACACCTGGCCGGTGAACGCCCCCTCGTCCTGGTCCGAGACGTCCTGGGCGCCCACGGCCACCGGGGTGCCCGCAGCCGCGCGACAGGCCTCCTCGAGGAAGGGGAACGGCGGGCACACGGCGATCTCGCACGGCGCGCCGCCGGCGAATTCCGCGGCCAGGCCGGCCACCAGCGAGCGCGTCATGGCTCGCGAGCCGAACATCTTCCAGTTACCAGCAACCAGCTTCTGTCTCATTGCGGTCTCCCGCCTCGTGAAGGCGCGGCACTTTAGCCGCAGGACCAGGGGAAATCAATGTTCGGCCGCGGCCCGGACTACCTCGGCCAGCTGCTCCGCAGTCCGGCGCGCCTGCCCCGCATCGCGGGCTTCCACCATAACGCGGATCACCGGCTCGGTGCCGGAGGCGCGCAGCACCACCCGGCCGTCGTCCCCCAGCGCCTGTTCCGCCTGCGCGACGGATTCGGTGACCCCGTCCGCCGCACCCGGGTCGAGTCGCTGCGCCACGCGCACGTTGATCATCACCTGCGGCAACTTCGGCACCTCGCCGGCCAGCTCCGCCAGGCTGCGACCGGTGCGGCGCATCACCTCCAGCACCTGCAGCGCCGTGGCCAGCCCGTCCCCGGTCGCAGTGCGCGCCAGGTTGATGATGTGCCCGGAAGTCTCGCCACCGAGCTGCCCGCCCTCCTGCCGCAGCATGGCCATGACGTGGCGGTCTCCGACGGCGGCACGCCGGAAGTCGATACCGAGTCCCTCCAGCGCCTGCTCGAGGCCGAGGTTACTCATCACCGTGCCCACCACCGGGCCACGCAGCTCGCCGCGCTCAGCCGCATCGCGCGCCAGGATGAACAGGATCTGGTCGCCGTCCACCAGTGCCCCGTTGCCGTCCACCAGCACGCAACGGTCACCGTCGCCGTCCAGGGCAATGCCCATGCTGGCGCCGACCCCGGTCACGGTCGTCGCCAGCAGTTCCGGCTGGGTCGAGCCGCAACCCTGGTTGATATTGCGCCCGTTCGGCGAACAGCCGATGGGGATGATCTCCGCGTCCAGCTCGGCCAGCACGCGTGGCGCCACCTTGTAGGCCGCCCCGTGAGCACAGTCGACGACCAGCTTGAAGCCGCCCAGGCTTGCGCCTTGCGGCAGCATGGTCTTGCAGAATTCCTGGTAATCCACCCGCGCCTGGTCGACGCGTCGCGCGCGGCCCAGGGCTGCCGATTCCCGCGTCAGGGGCGGCTCTTCCAGCAACGCCTCGATGGCCTGCTCCTGTTCGTCGCTGAGCTTCTCCCCGCCGGCCACGAAAATCTTGATGCCGTTGTCGTCGTAGAGGTTGTGTGAGGCGCTGATGACGAGCCCGAACTCGGCGCCGAGTTCGCGGCACAGGTAGGCCACGCCTGGCGTGGGCAGCGGGCCCGCCAGCAGCACGTTTACGCCGGCCGCGGTGAACCCGGCCTCCAGCGCCGCCTCGAACATGTAGCCCGACAGCCGCGTGTCCTTGCCGATAAGGACCGTGCCGCCCTCCGGCGCCAGCACCCGGGCCGCCGCACTGGCCAGCCGCAGGGCGAAGTCCACCGTCATGGGCGGTGTCCCCACCGTGCCGCGCACGCCGTCAGTACCGAAATAGCGTCTGCTCATCCCTGTTCTCCGTCCTTACCGGCCGCCATCACGGCGGCCGTCACCTCGAGTGCGTCACGCGTGGCCGCCACGTCGTGGCTGCGAATGATAGCGGCCCCCGCCTGCGCCGCGAGGGTCGCGAGCGCCAGGCCGCCCGCCAGGCGCTCCTCCACCGGCCGCCCGGTGATCGTGCCGATCATGGACTTGCGCGACACGCCGACCAGCAGCGGCACGCCCAGGTCGGCAAAACGCGCCAGCCGGCCCATCAGCAGCAGGTTGTGCTCGAGCGTCTTGCCGAAGCCGAAGCCCGGGTCTACTACGATCCGGTCCGGCGCCATGCCGGCCGTGATGCAAGCCTCGACGCGACGGGCGAGGAAGTCGTAGACCTCCGTCACAACATCATCGTAGTGCGGCGCATGTTGCATGGTGCGCGGCTCGCCCTGCATGTGCATGAGGCACACGGCACAATCGCTTTCCACCGCGGCCTCGAGGGCTCCGGGTGCGCGCAACGCCAGCACGTCGTTGATCATCTCCGCGCCCGCCGCAGCTGCCGCGCGCATCACTTCAGGCTTGGTCGTATCGACCGACACCGGGGGCGCCCCGGCCGCGACCAGGGCCTCCAACACCGGCATCACCCGCGCCAGCTCTGCCGCGGTCCCGACCGGCTCTGCGCCGGGGCGAGTCGACTCGCCACCGATGTCCAGCAGGGCCGCACCCGCCTCTGCCATGGCCAGCGCATGGCTCTCGGCGCGCCGCCGGTCGTTGAAGCGCCCGCCGTCGGAGAACGAATCCGGGGTCACGTTGAGGATCCCCATGACCACGGGCCGGGCCAGGTCGAGCGTGCGGGTACGGAGTCGGAGGATCCGAGGGCTCATGCGGCGCATCATAGCGCGCGGGGGCCCGCAGGAGCAGGCCGGGCGCGACCGAAAAAGAAAGGCCGGGGCGGCTCCAGGCCGCCCCGGCCGTATCAGGTCACAGCCCGGTCAGTGCTGGCTGGCGGGCCCGGCGATGGGCGGCGTGCCCTTGTCGCCCTGCACGGCCGGCCGCTCTTCCTCGGGCACCGGCGGCGGGTTGTCCGTCCAGTCGCTCGGGGGACGCGGCTCCTTGCCGGACATGATGTCCTTGATCTGCTGCTCGTCGATGGTCTCGTACTTCACCAGCGCCCCGGCCATGGTATGCAGCTTGTCCATGTGATCCTCGAGGATCTGCTGCGCGCGGCGATAGTTGTTGTCGATGATCGAGCGGATCTCCTCGTCGATGGCATGCGCCGTCACGTCCGAGACCTGCTTGTGCTGGGTCACGGAACGGCCGAGGAAGATCTCGCCGTCGTCCTCGCTGTACGCCAGCGGGCCGAGACGCTCGGACAGGCCCCACTTGGTGACCATGTTGCGCGCCAGCCCGGTGGCCCGCTCGATGTCGTTGGAGGCGCCGGTGGTCACGGCATCCGCGCCGAAAATCAGCTCCTCGGCAATGCGCCCGCCGAACAGCGAGGCGATCTGGCTCTCCAGGCGCCGCTTGCTGAAGCTGTAGCGGTCCTCCTCGGGCAGGAACATGGTCACGCCCAGGGCGCGGCCGCGCGGAATGATGCTGACCTTGTACACCGGGTCGTGGTCCGGCACGTTCAGGCCCACGATGGCGTGGCCCGCTTCGTGGTAAGCCGTGAGCTTCTTCTCCGAGTCGCTCATCACCATGGAGCGCCGCTCCGCGCCCATCATGATCTTGTCCTTGGCCTTCTCGAACTCCTCCATGGTCACCGTGCGACGGTTGGCGCGCGCCGCGAACAGCGCAGCCTCGTTCACCAGGTTGGCCAGGTCGGCGCCGGAGAAGCCGGGCGTGCCGCGCGCGATGATGCCGGGACGCACGTCATCGGCCAGCGGCACCTTGCGCATGTGCACCTTGAGGATCTGTTCGCGGCCGCGCACGTCGGGCAGCGGCACCACCACCTGGCGATCGAAGCGGCCCGGGCGCAGCAGCGCCGGGTCGAGCACGTCGGGACGGTTGGTGGCGGCAATGACGATGATGCCCTCGTTGCCCTCGAAACCGTCCATCTCCACCAGCAGCTGGTTCAGCGTCTGCTCGCGCTCGTCATGCCCCCCGCCCAGGCCGGCGCCGCGATGGCGGCCGACCGCGTCGATCTCGTCGATGAAGATGATGCACGGGGCGTGCTTCTTGGCCTGCTCGAACATGTCGCGCACGCGCGAAGCGCCGACGCCGACGAACATCTCGACGAAGTCGGAGCCGGAGATGGTGAAGAACGGCACCTTGGCCTCGCCCGCGATGGCGCGTGCGAGCAGGGTCTTGCCGGTACCGGGCGAGCCCACCATGAGCACGCCCTTGGGAATCTTGCCGCCGAGGCGCTGGAACTTCGCGGGATCCTTGAGGAAGTCGACGATCTCGCTGACTTCTTCCTTGGCCTCCTCCACGCCGGCGACATCGGAGAAGGTGACGTTGACCTGGTCTTCTCCGAGCAGCCGCGCCCGGCTCTTGCCGAAGGACATGGCGCCGCGACCGGCCCCGCCGCCCTGCATCTGCCGCATGAAGTAAATCCACACCGCGATGAGGAGCAGGATCGGGAAGGAGGAGATGAACAGCTGCATGAGGAAGGACTGCCGCTGCGGCGGCGCCGAACGGAAGTCCACGCCCGCCGCCTTCAACTCGCCGATCAGGGCGCGGTTGTCGGTCTCCGGGCTGTAGGTGGTGAAGCGTTCACCACTGCTGAAGCTGCCTTCGATCTTGTCGCCCTCGAACACGACGTCGCTCACGGAGCCGTCGTCAACGCGCTCGAGGAAGGTCGAATACGGAATGTCCTGGGCGACGCGCGGCGCGGTGCCGAAGCTGTTGAACACGGTCAACAGCACCACCGCGATCACGATCCACAACACGATATTCTTGGCTAGGTCGTTCAAAGAAACTGCTCCTCAAGTCCCGACACGGGTCACGCGCCCGTTCCGTTTAGACACTACATGACGCCGTAGTTTCCTGCCACCAGGTAAAATTCCCGGCTCCTGTCCCTGGAAGCTTTCGGCTTGCGCTGGCGGACGGTTTCGAACATCTGCCGCGCCTCGGCGACGAGTGCGTCGCTGCCCTCGCCCTGGAATACCTTGATTACGGCCCCGCCCCCTGGCGCGAGCCGCTTGCGGGCGAAATCCAGCGCCAGCTCAGCGAGATACATCGCCCGCGGCTGGTCGACGCTGGACATGCCACTGATATTGGGGGCCATATCGCTCATTACAAGCCCGACGCTGGAATCGCCGAGGGCCGCCTCCAGCGCTGCCAGCGTCTCCTCCTCGCGGAAGTCGCCCTGGATGAATGCCACGTCGCCAAGCGGGTCCATGGGCAACAGGTCCAGCGCAATCACGCGCCCCCGCGGCCCCACCAGCTTCGCCGCGTACTGGCTCCAGGCTCCCGGGGCCGCGCCGAGATCGACCACGGTCATGCCGGGCTTGATGAGGCGATCCTTCTCCTGGATTTCCTGCAGCTTGTACACGGCCCGCGAGCGCCAGCCCTCCTGCAGCGCCTTCTGCACGAACTCGTCGGCCACGTGCTCGTCCATCCAGCGCCGGCCACGCCGCGTACGCCCGCTCATGCTGTCCCCCGCGCTGCCGATGCCTGCCGGCCTGCTAAACTAGCCGCGTAATGTGCGGCCGCCGCGCTGCGCCCCTTCGCTGAATGATTTTTAGGTTGAAGTAACACCCGTATGCCACTGACAGAAAAACAGAAAAAGCACCTGCGCGGCCTCGGCCATACGCTCGAGCCCGTGCTGCTCACGGGTGGTGCCGGGGTCACGCCCGGCCTCCTGGCCGAGCTGGACACGACCCTGGCGCACCACGAACTCATCAAGGTCAAGGTGCGCGCCGGAGACCGGGAGGCGCGCGACGCCATGATCGATGCGCTGTGTTCCGCTTCCGGCGCCGAACTGGTGCAGCGTATCGGCCACGTGGCGCTGCTGTGGCGCGCCAACCCCGAGCGGCGCCGCATCCCTCTCGCGTAGCCGTGTTCGGTCCCGCCCTGGGACAGGCCCACGCTCAGACGTACTCGACCTTGAGGATCACGTAGACGCGGTCCCCGCCGGGCGCCTGGACGCTCACCTCGTCACCTTCGCTCTTGCCGATCAGTGCCCGGGAAATCGGCGAGGCGATGGAGATGCGCCCTTCCCTGAGGTCGGCTTCGTCCTCGCCGACGATCTGGTAACGCAGCTCGGCATCGTCGGCCTCGGAGAACAGGGTCACGGTTGCGCCGAAGACGACGCGCCCGGCGGCGCTGAGCGATGCCACATCGATAATGTCGACGTGCGAGAGCTTGTACTCGATGTCGCGGATGCGCGCCTCGACCAGCCCCTGCTGCTCCTTGGCAGCGTGGTACTCGGCGTTCTCCTTGAGATCGCCATGCGCGCGGGCCTCGCCGATGGCGGCGCTGATGCGCGGCCGCTCCACGTTCTTCAGCCGCGTCAGCTCCTCGCGCAGGCGCGCGGCGCCACGGGCAGTCATCGGTACCTTGGTCATCCGCTGATCTCCAGGTGAAGGTCCTGCAGGCGGTTGACGTCGGTCGCATCGAGATGGTCGAGCGCCACGCAGGTCGCCTTGGCGGCAGAGATGGTGGTGTAGTACGTCACCTTGCGATGCACCGCCTCGCGCCGGATGGAGTGCGATTCGCGGATCGCCTGGCGGTTGTCGGTCGTGTTCACGATCAGGCTGATCTCGCCGTCCTTGATCATGTCGACGATGTGCGGCCGGCCCTCGCGCACCTTGTTGACGGCACGGCAGTCCACGCCGGCATCCTGGATGGCCTTGGCCGTCCCGGAGGTGGCGACCAGCTGGAAGCCGCGATCGACCAGGATGCGCGCCAGCTCCACGGCGCCGTCCTTGTCCTGGTCACGCACGCTGATCAGCGCCGTGCCGCCGCGCGGCAGCACCACGCCCGCCGCCAGCTGCGCCTTGGCGTAGGCCTCGCCGAAGAAACGCCCGGTGCCCATGACCTCGCCGGTGGACTTCATCTCCGGGCCGAGAATCGGGTCGGCGCCGAGGAACTTGGCAAAGGGGAACACCGAGGCCTTCACCGACAGGTAGTCGGGGCGGCGCTCGCCGGCCACGCCCTGCTCTTTCAGGGTGATGCCGGCCATGCACAGCGCGGCGATCTTCGCCAGCGGCCGGCCCGTCGCCTTGGACACGAAAGGCACGGTGCGCGACGCGCGCGGGTTCACCTCGAGCAGGTAGATGCGTCCGTTCTGGATGGCGAACTGTGTGTTCATCAGCCCGCTCACGCCGAGCGCCCGCGCCAGGCGCCTGACCTGGTCGCGCAACTGCTCCTGCAGCGAGGGGTCGAGCGTGTTGGGCGGCAGGCAGCAGCCCGAGTCACCGGAGTGCACGCCCGCCTGCTCGATGTGCTCCATGATGCCGCCGATGACCACCGTCTCGCCGTCGCTGACTATGTCGATGTCCACCTCGACCGCATGGTCGAGGAAGCGGTCCAGCAGGATCGGGCTGTCCTCAGAGACCTTCACCGCGAACTGCATGTAGGTGCGCAGCTCGCTCTCGGAAAACACCACTTCCATGGCGCGCCCGCCGAGCACGTAGGAGGGCCGGACCACCAGCGGGTAGCCGATTTCCTCCGCCAGGCGCACGGCGTCCTCGACGTTCCGTGCCGTGCGGTTGGCCGGCTGCAGCAGCTCCAGGTCGGTCACCAGGTGCTGGAAGCGCTCGCGGTCTTCCGCCAGGTCGATGGAGTCGGGCGAGGTACCGATGATCGGCGCCCCGGCCGCCTCGAGCTTGCGCGCGAGTTTCAGGGGCGTCTGCCCGCCGAACTGGACGATGATGCCCTCGGGCTTCTCCAGTTCGACGATCTCCATGACGTCTTCGAAGGTCAGCGGCTCGAAATACAGCCGGTCGGAGGTGTCGTAATCCGTGCTCACGGTCTCCGGGTTGCAGTTCACCATGATGGTCTCGAATCCCGCCTCGCGCAGCGCCAGCGCGGCGTGCACGCAGCAGTAATCGAACTCGATACCCTGGCCGATGCGGTTGGGCCCGCCGCCGAGGATCATGATCTTGCGCCGGTCCGTCGGCGCCGCCTCGCACTCCGCCTCGTAGGTGGAGTACATGTAGGCGGTGGTGGTGGAGAACTCCGCCGCGCAGGTATCCACGCGCTTGAACACCGGGCGCAAGCCAAGCTCGAGCCTGAGGGCGCGGACCTCCGCCTCCTTCACCCCGACCAGCCGGGCCAGGCGCGCATCGGAGAAGCCGCGGCGCTTGAGCGCCCACAACCTGTCGCGCGTCAATCCTGACAGTCCGCCTGTCCGGACCTGCGCCTCCTCCTGCACCAGCTCCTCGACCTGGGCGAGGAACCAGGGATCGATGCGGGACCAGTTGTGCACGGTCTCGAGGCTGCAACCGGCGCGGAAAGCGTCGCCGACATAGAGCAGGCGGCTGGCGCTGGGGAAGCGCAGCTCGCGCTCGATACGCTGCATGGTGGGCTCGTCCCAGGGCGCTTCGACCTGCTCATCCAGCCCGGTGCAGTCCGTCTCCAGGCCACGCAGCGCTTTCTGCAGCGACTCCTGGAAGGTGCGACCCATCGCCATCACCTCGCCCACGGACTTCATCTGCGTGGTGAGCAGCGGGTCGGCGTCGGGGAACTTCTCGAAGGTGAAGCGCGGGATCTTGGTGACCACGTAATCGATGGTCGGCTCGAAGGACGCGGGCGTGGCGCCGCCGGTGATGTCGTTCTGCAACTCGTCCAGGGTGTAGCCGACCGCCAGCTTGGCGGCGACCTTGGCGATGGGGAAGCCGGTGGCCTTGGAAGCCAGCGCCGAGGAGCGGGACACGCGCGGGTTCATCTCGATGATGATGAGGCGGCCGTCCTCCGGGTTGACGGCGAACTGCACGTTCGAGCCGCCGGTCTCGACGCCGATCCGGCGCAGCACCGCGATCGAGGCGTCGCGCATGCGCTGGTATTCCTTGTCGGTCAGCGTCTGCGCCGGCGCCACCGTGATCGAGTCACCGGTGTGCACGCCCATGGGGTCGAGATTCTCGATCGAGCAGATGATGATGCAGTTGTCCTTGCGGTCCCGCACCACTTCCATCTCGTATTCTTTCCACCCCAGCACCGACTCTTCGAGCAGCACTTCGTTGGTCGGCGACAGGTCGAGGCCGCGCTCCACGATGGCCTCGAACTCGTCGGCGTTGTAGGCGATGCCGCCGCCGCTGCCGCCGAGGGTAAAGCTGGGACGGATAATGGTCGGGAAGCCGATCTCCGCCTGGATGGCATGCGCCTCTTCCATGGTGTGAGCCACCGCGGAGCGCGGGACTTCCAGGCCGATCTCGATCATGGCCTTGCGGAACAGGTCCCGGTCCTCGGCCGTGTCGATGGCCTCGCGCGAGGCGCCGATCAGCTCGACGCCGTATTTCTCCAGCACGCCGTGCGCCACCAGGTCGAGCGCGGTATTCAACGCGGTCTGGCCGCCCATGGTGGGCAACAGCGCGTCCGGCCGCTCTTTCTCGATGATGCGTTCCAGCACGCGCCAGTCGACCGGCTCGATGTACACCGCGTCGGCGGTGTCCGGGTCGGTCATGATGGTGGCCGGATTGGAGTTCACCAGGATGACGCGGTAACCCTCTTCGCGCAGTGCCTTGCAGGCCTGCGCGCCGGAGTAATCGAACTCGCAGGCCTGGCCGATGACGATCGGGCCGGCGCCGATGATGAGAACGCTCTCGAGATCGGTGCGCTTAGGCATGCCGCACCTCCGCCATCATGGTGATGAACCTGTCGAACAGCGGCCTCAAGTCGTGCGGGCCCGGACTCGCCTCCGGGTGGCCCTGGAAGGAAAAGGCGGGACAGTCGGTGCGCTCGATGCCCTGCAGCGTGCCGTCGAACAGCGAGCGGTGCGTGGCCCGCAGGTTGTCGGGCAGCGAATCCTCGTCCACTGCGAAGCCGTGGTTCTGGCTGGTGATGAGCACCTGCCCGGTGGCCAGGTCCTGCACCGGATGGTTGGCGCCGTGGTGGCCGAACTTCATCTTCACCGTGCGCGCGCCGCCGGCGAGGCCCAGGATCTGGTGCCCCAGGCAGATGCCGAACACCGGCACCCCCGCGGCCATGCACTCCCGCGTCGCCTTGATCGCGTAGTCGCAGGGCTCGGGATCGCCGGGCCCGTTGGAAAGGAACACGCCATCGGGCTGCATCGCCAGCACCTCGGCGGCGGGCGTCATCGCCGGCACGACCGTCACGGCACAGCCGGCTTCCACCAGCAGGCGCAGGATGTTGCGCTTGATACCGAAATCCCACGCCACCACGCGGTGCACGGCCTGCGGACCCTGCGGCGCACTGTCCTGTTCATGGCGCCACACGCCCTGGTCCCAGTCATAGGCGCTGGCGGTGGACACCACCCGTGCCAGGTCCATGCCCTTCAGGCCGGGGAACTCGCGTGCCTTGGCCACCGCCAGGTCGCCGTCGTCGCTGCCGGCGAGGATGCAGCCGCCCTGGGCGCCCTTCTCGCGGATGAGTCGCGTCAGGCTGCGCGTATCCAGGTCGGAGATGGCCACTACCCCCTCGCGCTGCAGGAACTCGGGGAGCGACTCCGTGGCGCGGTAGTTGCTCGCGCGTGGCGGCAGGTCGCGGATGATCAGCCCGGCGGCGTAGACCCGGTCGGACTCGTAGTCCTCCGGGTTGGTACCGGTGTTGCCGATGTGCGGATAGGTCAGCGTGACGATCTGGCGGGCGTAGGAAGGATCCGTGAGGATCTCCTGGTAGCCGGACATGGCGGTGTTGAACACCACCTCCCCCACGGTCTCGCCCGGCGCGCCAATCGAAAGGCCGCGAAAGACCGTGCCGTCTTCTAGTCCCAGGACTGCCGGCTGCGTCACTTCATCTCCCGGAGTTTTCTCACGCGCATGCTAAAAAGCGGGACGGGGCCGCGCTGGTCCCTTCCCGCTCTTGACCCGGAGAAAGCCCCGGCCCTGCTGGATGCAGGACCGAAATCCGTTCCGGGTGAGATCAGGCCAACGCCTGAATGTGACAGTTTACTGGCCGCCCGCCAGAGTGTCCACGCGTCCGAGGCCGAGGACCTCTCCGAGGGTATACATCCCCGGCTCGCGCCCGGCCAGCCAGGTAGCCGCGCGCAAGGCACCGCGGGCGAAAATGGCCCGGTCCGTGGCGCGATGCGTCAGCTCGATGCGTTCGCCCGGCCCCGCCAGGGTCACCGTGTGCTCGCCGACCACGTCGCCCAGCCGCTCGGCGGCGTAGGCCAGCCCCGCGGCCCTGAGCCCTGCGTCGGGCACCGCTGCGGCGGGGGGCTGCCCGCGCCCGACCACCACCGCCCGGCCGAGGGCCAGCGCGGTCCCGGAGGGCGCATCCCGCTTGGCCGTGTGATGCACCTCGTACACGCCGGCGTCGAAATCCGCCAAGGCCGCCGCCGCCAGCGCTGCCACCCGTTCGAGCACGGCCACGCCGGCACTCATGTTGGGCGCCCACAGTACGGGCACCGTCTCGGCGGCCTCGCGCAGCGCAGCCTCGGCACGCGCATCCAGCCCGGTGACCCCGCATACCAGCGCGACGCCGGCCGCACGGCAGGCCGCGGCATTGGTCGCAACCGCTCCCGGCAGCGTGAAATCGACCGCCACGCCGGCGCCATGCGCCAGGGCACCCGCCGCATCGTCGTGCAGCGTCACGCCGAGGGTGCTCAGCCCGACCGCCTCACCGGCATCGCGCCCCGCCAGGCCGGACTCAGGCGCAGTCGACGCGCCGGCCAGGGCCAGCGAGGGAAACTCCGGCAGGCAGCGCAGCAGCGTTGCGCCCATGCGCCCGCTGGCCCCGAGAATGGCGACCGGCACGCGTGCGCTCATGATCCCAGCCTGTCGAAGAAGCCTTTCACCTTGTCCATCCAGCCCTGTTCACGCGGACTGTGGCTGCGGCCACTGTCGCGCAGGCTGTCTTCGAAGGCCTGGAGCAGTTCTTTCTGCTGCTTGTTGAGTCCCACGGGCGTCTCCACCTGCACGTGCACCATGAGGTCGCCCTGCGGGCCACCGCGCACCGGGCGCACGCCCTTGCCGCGCAGCCTGAATATCTTGCCGCTCTGGGTGCCCTCGGGAATCTTCAACTGCACCGCGGACTCCTCTCCCAGCGCCGGCACCTCCACTTCGCCGCCGAGCGCGGCCGCAGCGTAGCCGATGGGCACCTCGCAGGCCAGGTCGGCGCCGCGGCGCTCGAAAATGGGGTGCGGCCGCACCAGCACTTCGACGTAGAGATCGCCGGGCGGACCGCCGTTGCGCCCGGCCTCGCCCTCGCCACCCAGCCGGATCCGGTCGCCGCTGTCCACCCCGGGCGGAATCTTCACCGCGAGGGTCTTGGTCTCGCGCACGCGGCCCTCGCCCTGACAGTCCTCGCAGGGATCCTCGACCACCGTGCCCTGCCCTTTACAGGCCGGACAGGTCTGCTCGACGGCGAAGAAACCCTGCTGCATGCGCACCGTGCCGCGCCCGCCGCAGGTGCGGCAGCCGACCGGCACGGAACCGGCGCGCGCGCCGCTGCCCTGGCAGGTCGCGCATTCCACGGCCAACGGCAGGCTGATGGTGACGGCATCGCCGAACACCGCCTGTTCGAGGTCCAGTTCCAGTTCGTAACGCAGGTCGGCGCCACGGAACACGCGGGAGCGTCCGCCGCCGCGGCGCCCGACGCCGAAGATATCGCCGAAGACTTCGCCGAAGATGTCGCTGAACGCGTCCCCGGGCCCGAAGCCACCCGGCCCGGCCCCGCCGCCGGGGCCGCCCACGCCGGCATGCCCGAACTGGTCGTAGGCAGCGCGCTTGCGCGGGTCCTTGAGCACTTCCCAGGCTTCCTTCACTTCCTTGAAGGCAGCCTCGGCCTCCGGGTCCCCGGGATTGCGGTCCGGATGAAACTTCATGGCCAGGCGCCGGTAGGCCTTCTTGAGCTCGGCCTCGGTCGCATTGCGGGCCAGCCCCAGGACCTCGTAGTAGTCGCGCTTCGCCATGCGGCGCTCCGTGTTTGCTCAGGAAACGGGCACGCCCCCCGGGGTACGGGAGGCATGCCCCTGGTTCAGCGGATGCTACTTCTTGTCGTCCTTGACTTCTTCGAACTCGGCATCCACCACGTCCTCGTCGGCCGGCCGCGCGCCCTCGGCCTGTTCGCCGGCTTCGCCCTCGGCCGCACCGGCCTTCGCTTCCTCGGCGTAAACGCGCTGCATGACACCCGCCGAAGCCTCGGCGAGGGCCTGTGCCTTGGCCTCGATACGCGCCTTGTCGTCCGACTTCACCGCGTCCTTCAGGTCCGACACGGCGGACTCGATCTTCGCCCGCTCCTCCGGCTGCACCTTCTCGCCCAGGTCCTTGAGCGACTTCTCGCTGGAGTGCACCAGGGCTTCGGCCTGGTTGCGGGCATCGACCAGCTCGCGGAACTTCTTGTCCTCGGCGGCATGCGCCTCCGCGTCCTTGACCATCTGCTCGATCTCGTCATCGCTCAGGCCGCTGGAGGCCTTGATGACGATCTTCTGCTCCTTGCCCGTGGCCTTGTCCTTGGCCGAGACGTTGAGGATGCCGTTGGCGTCGATGTCGAAGGTCACCTCGATCTGCGGCACGCCGCGCGGCGACACCGGCAGGTCGGTCAGGTCGAAGCGCCCAAGGGACTTGTTGTCCACGGCACGCTCGCGCTCGCCCTGCAGCACGTGAATGGTCACTGCCGTCTGGTTGTCTTCCGCCGTCGAGAACACCTGGTGCGCCTTGGTCGGGATGGTGGTGTTCTTCTCGATCAGCTTGGTCATGACGCCGCCCAGGGTCTCGATACCCAGCGAAAGCGGGGTGACGTCGAGCAGCAGCACGTCCTTGACCTCGCCCGAAAGCACGCCGGCCTGGATGGCAGCCCCGATGGCCACCGCCTCGTCCGGGTTGACGTCCTTCTTCGGCTCCTTGCCGAAGAAGTCCTTCACCGCTTCCTGCACCTTCGGCATGCGGCTCTGGCCGCCGACGAGGATGATGTCGTCCACCTCGCCGACCTTGAGGCCGGCGTCCTTCAGCGCCACCTTGCAGGGCTCGATGGTCCGCCGCACCAGGTCCTCCACCAGCGATTCCAGCTTGGCGCGGGTCAGCTTGATATTCAGGTGCTTCGGCCCGCTGGCGTCGGCGGTGACGTAGGGCAGGTTGACCTCGGTCTGCTGCGAGGAAGAGAGCTCGATCTTGGCCTTCTCCGCCGCTTCCTTGAGGCGCTGCATGGCGAGCGCATCCTTGCGGATGTCGATGCCGCTCTCCTTCTCGAAGCTGTCGGCCAGGTACTGGATGACCTTCAGGTCGAAGTCCTCGCCGCCGAGGAAGGTGTCGCCGTTGGTCGCGAGCACCTCGAACTGGTGCTCGCCGTCGACTTCGGCGATCTCGATGATGGAGATGTCGAAGGTACCGCCGCCCAGGTCGTACACGGCCACCTTGCGGTCACCGCGCTGCTTGTCCAGCCCGTAGGCCAGCGCGGCGGCGGTCGGCTCGTTGATGATGCGCTTCACCTCGAGGCCGGCGATCTTGCCCGCGTCCTTGGTGGCCTGGCGCTGGGAATCGTTGAAGTACGCGGGCACGGTGATCACGGCCTCCGTGACCGGCTCGCCCAGGTAATCCTCGGCGGTCTTCTTCATCTTCATCAGGACACGCGCCGAAATTTCCGGCGGCGCCATCTTCTTGTCGCCGGCCGTCACCCAGGCGTCGCCGTTTTCAGCCTCGATGATCTTGTAGGGCACCATGTCGCGGTCCTTGGCCACGACGGGATCGTCGAAGCGGCGCCCGATGAGGCGCTTCACCGCGAACAGCGTGTTCTGGGGATTGGTCACCGCCTGGCGCTTCGCCGGCTGGCCCACGAGCACCTCGCCGTCCTTGGTAAAGGCCACGGTCGACGGCGTCGTGCGGTCGCCCTCGCTGTTCTCGATGACCTTGGGGGTCTTGCCCTCCATGATGGCCACGCAGGAGTTCGTGGTCCCGAGGTCGATTCCAATCACCTTGCCCATGTCAAAGTCTCCGTTTGCATTCTTGCGTTCGGCCGCGACGGCCCACCTGTTCAGGAAATGGGGGCCGAATCGCAGCTTTCAAGGGTTCGTCTCAAGTCCGTCCGGAACCGGCCGCCGGGATTCAACCGTCGGGCGCCCGTGCCACGATGACCCGCGCCGGCCGCAGCAGGCGGTCGTGGATGCGATAGCCGGGCTGCACCACGTTGATCACCGTGTCGGGCGCCGCCTCGGCTGCGGGCTGGGTCATGATGGCCTCGTGCACGTCCGGGTCGAACGGCTGCCCCTGCGCTTCCACCGGGGTCACGCCGAACTTCTCCAGCACCGACAGCAGCAGGCGCAGCGTCGCGTCCATGCCCTCGGCCACGGCGCCGCCCTCTCCCGCGTTGCGCGCCGCCTCGCGGCCCATCTCGAGGCTGTCGACCACCGCCAGCAGCTCGCGCGCAAAGCGCTCGACGCCGTAGCGATGCGCGTTCTCGACGTCCCGGGCGGCCCGGCGGCGCACGTTCTCCAGTTCGGCGGCACCCCGCAGCACCTGCTCGCGCAGGTCCATAGCGGCCTGCTCGGCCTGTTCCGCCCGCGCGGCGTGGTCGCCGCCCGTAGTCGTCCCCCCGGGCCCGTCGCGCCCGCCCCCGGCGCCGCCGGCGATCTCTTCGGCTTGCAGGTCCTTGTCGTGCTCGCTCATCGAGTGTTCTCCATTGCAGTCAGACTGACTTGGGGGCCGCTGCAAAAAATTCAAGCCCGCGGCACCGCATCGGCGCGCCGTAACGGTCACGGCAGGTGACCGGCGGTGAATCCGGGACGCAGGCCGCCCCCGAACACTTCCCCCGACCGGTCACGACAATCCATCTTAGCTCCCCCCCGTTCAAGGAGATTCCCCGATGTACAAGTTGACTGCCATGGTTGCTGCCGCTGCAGTGCTCGCGCTGGGCAGCGTTTCTGCCTCTGCCTACGAGAGCTACGCCAAGAAGCAGGCCCCGGCCGATATCGTCGACACCGCCGTGGCCGCCGGTTCGTTCAATACCCTGGTTGCGGCGGTACAGGCCGCCGGGCTGGTGGAAACGCTGAAGGGTGACGGCCCGTTCACGGTGTTCGCGCCCACTGACGCCGCTTTCGCCGCACTGCCCGAGGGTACCGTGGAGTCCCTGCTGAAGCCGGAAAACCGCGACCAGCTCGTGGCCGTGCTGACCTACCACGTGGTCCCCGGCAAGGTCACCGCCGCCGAGGTCGTCAACCTCTCCGAGGCCGGCACGGTGAATGGCGAGAACATCACGATCTCGTCCAGCTACGGCAAGGTCAAGGTGGACGGCGCCACGGTCGTGCAGGCCGACGTCATGGCCAGCAACGGCGTGATCCACGTCATCGACCAGGTCATCCTGCCCCAGGGCTGACACCGCGTCGGGACGATTCTCTCGGTCCCTTACTAGACGGCGCCCCTCGGGGCGCCGTCTTTTTTGTCTCCACCAGGACCCTGGCGGCAGCTAATCGCGCGAGTTCAGTGCCGAGCCCAGCAGGCGGGCCGTAATGTCCACGATGGGAATGATGCGGTCGTAGGCCATGCGCGTAGGCCCGATGACGCCCAACACGCCCACCACCTCGCCCTCCACCGAGTAGGGGCTGGCGACCACGCTGACCGACTCGAGGATGCGGTAGCCCGACTCCTCGCCGATGAAGATCTGCAGGCTCTCCGCCGCCAGGCACTTGTCCAGCAGGTGCAGGATGTCACGCTGGCGCGCAAAGGCCTCGAACAAGCCGCGTAACCGCTCCACGTTCGACAGCTCGGCAAACTGCATGAGATTGGTCTCGCCGGCCAGCACGAAGCCCTGGCCGGGCTCGTCCACCGTCTCGAAGGCCTGGCGTGCCAGGCTGATGGCTTCCTGCATCATGCTGTTCATGGTCTCGCGCGTGTCGGCGAGATCGGCGAGCAGCTTGTCGCGCAACGAGGCCAGCGTCTGGCCGGCAAACTGCTCGTTGAGGTAATTGGCCGCCGCCCGCAGCTCGTCCGCGCTGTAGTCGCGGTCCATGTGCAAGATGCGGTTCTGCACTTCCTTCTCGTCGATCACCAGGATGGCGAGGATGCGGTGATCCGAGAGCGGCAGGAATTCGACCTGGCGCAACGCCGCCTGGCTGCGTCGCGGCACGGTGACCACCCCCGCCATGCGCGTCAGCGCCGAAAGGAGGCTGGAGGCAGAACCGACGATGTCGCCATCACCGCTGCGGATGGCGTCCATCTCGGCCTGCAGGCGCCGGATCTCCGCGTCCGTCATCGGCTGCACCTTGATCAGCGCATCGACGAACAGGCGAATGCCCTTGGGTGTCGGCACCCGGCCGGCCGAGGTGTGCGGCGCCACCACCAGGCCCATTTCCTCCAGGTCCGCCATCACGTTGCGGATCGTGGCCGGTGAGAGATCCAGCCCGGAGTCTTTCGACAGCGTGCGCGACCCCACGGGCTGGCCCTCACGCAAATAGCGCTCGACCAGCACCTTCAACAGGTGCCGGGCGCGGTCAGACAGCTCGGGCTCGACGACTCGGTTCGACATGTCGGGCAAGTTAGCCCCGCGAAATTTCTGGCGTCAAGGCGCGGTGCCGCCGCCCGGAGTACGCACCGCGACCCCGTGATACGGAGTTTCGCCGTTTTTCGCGCCTTTTCCCGGCTGGCCCGCCCGGTGCGCTTCGTGCTACAAGAAACGCGCCGCGCCCAAGCCACGGAAACCCCATGAGCCGCAGCTTCAAGACCATCGCCCTGACCGGCAAGTATCGCGATCCGCGGGTCGGCGACTCGATGCTCATCCTCGCCCGCCACCTCGCCGCGGCGGGCGTGCGCGTGGTGCTCGATCCGGAAGTGCGCATGGATTTCCAGGATGCGCCGGTGGAGCCGTTGCCCGAGGCGGAGCTCGGTGCGGCTGCCGACCTGGTCATTGCCGTGGGCGGCGACGGCACCATGCTGTACGCGTCGCGTCTCGTGGCGGGGCGCGACGTACCCCTCCTCGGCATCAACCGGGGCCGGCTGGGATTCCTGGCCGACATCACGCCGGGTGAGATGCTGCGCCGCCTGGACGAAGTGCTCGCCGGGGACTACGACGAAGAGCACCGCCTCATGCTCGAGGCCGTCATCGATAACGGCGACGCGCCGCCGCGCCGCGCGCTGGCCCTGAACGACGTGGTGCTGCAAAAGCGCGACACGGGGCGCATGCTCGACTTCGAAAACTGGATCGACGGGGTTTACGTGAACACCCACGGTGGCGACGGCCTGGTGATCGCCACGCCGACGGGCTCCACTGCTTACGCCTTGTCCGGCGGCGGACCGATCATTCACCCCAACCTGGATGCCATCACGCTGGTGCCCATCTGTCCCCACACCCTCTCGGACCGTCCTATCGTGGTGCGTTCCGACGCACGCATCGAAGTGCGCGTGCTGCAGCGCCCGGACACGCGCGCGGAAGTGGCCTGCGACGGCGTGCCGCTGGGCGAGCTGGGCGCCGGCCAGCGCCTCAGCGTGGCGGCCGCCAGCGAGCGCGTGGTGCTGATCCACCCGCGTGGCTACGACTATTTCCGCCTGCTGCGCTCCAAGCTGCACTGGGGACGGGGCAGCCAGAGCCGCTTCGACGGTAGCCCGGACGGCTGAGCACCATGCTGACCAGCGTTGCGGTACGCAATTTCGCCATCATCGACCAGGTCTCGCTGGACCTGGGCCCCGGCCTGACCGTGCTCACCGGGGAGACCGGCGCCGGGAAGTCCATCCTCGTGGATGCACTCGGCCTCGTCCTCGGGGACCGGGCCGACGCAAGCGCCGTGCGCCACGGTGCCGAGCGCGCCGAAATCACCGCCACCTTCGACCTCGCGGACCTGCCCGAGGCCGCCGCCTGGCTGGCCGGGAACGAACTGGACGCCGATGACGAATGCGTGCTGCGCCGGGTCATCGGCGCCGAGGGACGCTCGCGCGCATGGATCAACGGCGCGCCCGCCACGCTGCAGACGCTGCGCGAGCTCGGCGAGATGCTGGTAGACATCCATGGCCAGCACGAGCACCAGTCGCTCGGTCGCGCCGCCGTGCAACGCGAACTGCTGGACGCGCGCCTGCCCGATGCCGGCCTGGTCACGGCAGTGCAGGAGGCGTGGCGGCGCTGGCGCGACGCCGGCGCGGAGCGCGACCGGCTGAAAAGCGCGGCGCGTGATCGCGAGCAACGCCTCGACCTGCTGCGTTACCAGTTTCGCGAGCTGGAGGCCTTTGCACCGGAACCCGGCGAAGCGGCCCGTCTCGAGACAGAATATTCCCAGCTGGCCAACGCCGGCCGCCTGGCCGAGGGCGCCGGCGGCGCACTGGAGCTCGTATACGAGAGCGAGAGCGGGTCGGCGCACGGCGCGGTGAGCCGCGCAGCGGAAATGCTCGAGACGCTGCTGCGCCTGGACCCGCGCCTGGAGGGCCCGCAACGGCTGCTGGCCGAGGCCGAGATCCAGCTGTCCGAGGCCGCGGCCGAGCTGCGCAGCTACCTCGGCGGACTGGAGATGGACCCGGCCCGGCTGGATGTCGTGCAGGAAAGGCTGGAGGGTTTGAAGGGCCTGGCCCACAAGCACCAGGTCGAGCCCGAGGAATTGCCTGCGCGCCAGGCCGCCCTCGAGCGGGAGATCGAGGAACTGGAGCAGGCAGAGGTCCGGCTCGGGCGCGCCGATGCCGAAGTCGCCGCCGCGGAGAAGGTTTACCGCCGCGCTGCCGGCGCGCTCGGCAAAGCGCGCAGCGCGGCCGCCGGGAAGTTCTCGGAACAGGTCACGGCGCTGATGCAGCAGCTCGGCATGCCCGGCGGGCGTTTCCTCGTCGCGGTGGAGCACGACGCTGACGGGGCCTGCCAGCCGCAGGGCCTGGACGACATCGAGTTCCGCGTCACGGCGAACCCCGGCCAGCCGCCGGCGCCGGTGGCCAGGGTCGCGTCGGGCGGCGAGCTGTCACGCATCAGCCTGGCAATCCAGGTGGCGGCCAAGACGGCACGGCCCATCCCGGTGATGGTGTTCGACGAAGTCGACTCCGGTGTGGGTGGCGGCGTGGCGGAAATCGTCGGCCGGCGCCTCGCGGAACTCGGCGCGCGGGCCCAGGTCCTGTGCGTCACGCACCTGCCCCAGGTCGCCAGCCAGGCCCAGCATCACCTCAGGGTGGCGAAACTGACCGACGGCGAGACCACGCGCACCACGCTCAAGGCCCTCACCGAGGCCGAGAAAGTGGAGGAACTGGCGCGCATGCTCGGTGGGGTCGAGATCACCGGCACCACCCGGGCGCATGCCCGCGAAATGCGCAAGCGCGCGGCGCGCGGCGGCGCGGACTGAGCTGCGGCGCCGCGCGGGCGCCCTCAGGCCTTGGCGGCCTCTTCGGCCTCGCGCGCGGCGAGATGCGGGCAATCTTCCTTGATGCACGTGCCGTAGATGACCAGCGAATGGTCCGCGACGGTGAACCCGTGCGCCGCTGCCGCGGCCTCCTGGCGGGCCTCGATGGTGTCGTCGACGAATTCTTCCACGTGGCCGCACTGCTGGCAGATGATGTGGTCGTGGTGCGCGCCGTCATCCAGCTCGAACACGGCGCTGCCGCCCTCGAAGTTGTGGCGCCGCACGAGGCCGGCGGCTTCGAACTGGGTCAGGACGCGGTACACGGTCGCGAGGCCGATGTCCGCCTCGGAGTCGAGCAGGAACTTGTACACGTCCTCGGCGCTCATATGGCGCTCGGGGTGCGCTTCGAGGATCTCTAAGATTTTCAGCCGGGGCAGCGTCACCTTGAGCCCGACCTTCCTGAGTTCCTTGGATTCCATGCCCTGCTCCCGGAGATTTCGCACTTGAGATTGGTTATTATTACCCACGAACATCTTCCTTCCAAATCGTGGCTTTCCATGACACAACGCCCCCGCCTCTTCCTGCTGCTGGCCGTAGCGCTGCTCAGCGGCTGCACCGCCCTGCAGGGCTTCTCGTTGAAGCCCTATCGCATGAATATCCAGCAGGGGAACTACCTCGAGGCCGAGGCGGTGGACCAGCTCGAGGTCGGCATGACCCAGAGCCAGG
Source organism: uncultured Thioalkalivibrio sp. (assembly GCA_964413755.1). Lineage (GTDB taxonomy): Bacteria > Pseudomonadota > Gammaproteobacteria > Steroidobacterales > XN24 > XN24. Next base: position 24,510 of record CAYPTW010000028.1, read on the forward strand.
TGCGCTTTCTCATCGGCACGCCCATGATCGCCGACCCGTTCAACGCGGACCGCTGGGACTATGTCTTCTTCTTCAAGGTCGGGCGCACGCGTAACGAGGTCACCAGCAGGCTCACGGTGTGGTTCGAAGACGGGCGCGTAGTCCGGATCGACCGGCCGGAGTCGTTTGACGATGCCGATGGGGAACGGTCGGAATTCGACGCCTGAGGCCGCTCAGTCCTCGTCCGCAGCCTGGCGCCCGCCCTTGCCCATGCTCTTGCCGGCGGCCGCGAGTTCGCGGCGCGCGGCGCGCGGGTCCGCCAGCAGCGGACGGTAGATTTCCACCCGGTCGCCGGCGTTGAGGGGCCGATCGGCCTTGCACAGCTTGCCGAACACGCCCATCCGGTTCTGGCCCAGGTCGATCTCGGGAAACTGTTCCTCGATACCGGAGAGCCGGGCCGCCTCGATGGCTGTCGTGCCGGCCGGGACCTCCACGGTCAGGATCAGCTGGCGGTCCGGACGCGCATAAGCGACCTCCACCTCGATGGTCTCCTGCTGCTCCATGCGCGCTCAGGAAGTCGTGATGCCGAAGAAGTGGAGCAGGCCCGTGGCATGCAGGAACACCAGCAGCACGGCCGCCGGCGCCACCCAGCGCGCCAGGAAGCGCCACGCGCGGTAAGCCGTCCCGGTACCCAGGTCCAGCTCTTCCGCAGTCGAGTTCTTGCACATCACCCAGCCGGCAAACACCGTAATGAACAGGCCGCCCAGCGGCAGCAGGATGTTGCTGGAAAGATGGTCCAGGTTCTCGAACAGCGTGCGGCCGAACAGCTTGATGTGCTCTAACTCATTGAAGCTGAGGATGGTGAGGAAACCAAGCGCCCAGATGATGACGCCGATCACCGTGGCTGCGGCCACGCGGCTGCGGCCGTGGGTCTCGACGCTCCAGGCCACGGCCGGCTCGATGAGGCCGATGGACGAGGTCCAGGCGGCAAACGTCAGGAGCACGAAGAACAGCGTGCCGAAGAGGTGGCCGCCGACCATGTTGCCGAAAGCCAGCGGCAGCGTCTGGAAAATGAGCCCGGGACCCGCGGCAGGGTCCATGGCGTGCGCAAATACGATGGGGAAGATCGCCAGCCCGGCCAGCAGCGCCATCGCCGTGTCCGCGATCACTACGGAGATCGAGGTATTGGCAATCGAGGTGCCCTCGGGCAGGTAGGCACCATAAGCCATGATCGCGCCCATACCGATGCTGAGGCTGAAGAACGCCTGCCCCAGCGCGGCCAGCATGGCCTCGCCGGTAAGCTTGGAGAAATCCGGTTCCAGCAGGAAAGCCACGCCGGCACGGAAGTCGCCACTGATGATGGCGTAGCCGAGCAGCGCAAACATCAGCACCGCCAGCGAGGGCATAAGGAAGCGGACCGCACGCTCCAGCCCACGCTCCACGCCTCGCGCCACCACCCACACGGTGATGATCATGAACAGCGTGTGCCACAGCGCCAGGACCTTCCAGTTCCCGAGCATGCCGCCGAACAGCCCGTTCACCAGGTCCGCGTCGGCACCGTCGAAATGGTTCAGTGCCGCGTGCGCGATGTAGTACAACGACCAGCCCGCAATCACGCTGTAGAAAGAGAGGATAATGATGCCGGCGATCACGCCCATGATGCCGACCAGCGCCCAGCTCGGGCGGCTGCCCTCCTCCTCGCCGACGATGCGCATCGTGGCCACCGGGTTGCGCCGGCCGCGACGGCCGATGAGGATTTCGGCCATCATGATGGGCAGGCCGATGAGCGCAACGCACAGGAGATAGAAGAGAACGAAAGCACCGCCGCCGTTCGCGCCGGCCACGTAAGGGAACTTCCAGATGTTCCCCAGCCCCACGGCCGAGCCGCTGACGGCAAGGATAAATGCCATCCGGGACGACCAGAGGCCGTGGAGCGAGGTACGCTTGGCCATGGGGCGAAAAACCCTGCGCTTTCAAAGGCGGGCGATTTTGGATTAAATCCACGCCCCCGGCAACCGCGCCGGAACCGACACTGCCGCCGCCGAGGATTCGACCAGACAAGCCATGAGCAGCAAGAACAAGAAAAACGCGTCCGGCGACGGGAGCTCGACCATTGCCCTCAACAAGAAGGCGCGCCACGACTATTTCATCGAGGAGAGCCAGGAAGCCGGCCTGGTCCTCGAGGGCTGGGAGGTCAAAAGCCTCCGCGCCGGCCGGGCACAGATTGCCGAGGCCTACGTGGTCGTGCGCGGCGGCGAGATCTGGCTGATCGGGGCCAACATCACGCCGCTGACCTCCGCATCCACGCACGTCAGCACGGACGCCGGCCGCAGTCGCAAGCTGCTATTGCAGCGGCGCGAGATCGACCGCCTGGTGGGGGCCGTGGAGCGGGCGGGGTACACCCTGGTGCCGCTCAAGCTCTACTGGAAGCGGGGGCGCGCCAAGCTGGAAGTCGGCCTGGCGAAGGGCAAGAAGCAGCATGACAAGCGCCACACCGAGCGCGACCGGGACTGGCAGCGGCAGAAAGCCCGCATCCTGAAACACGCCGGATAGCCATATATTACAAGTAGTTATGCTCGCTTATTCAGGTTATCTCTCGGCCCAGGCCCGGCTCGGTGGGCAAGTGCCCGACCTTGACGAGGATGGTGCAGCCCTCTCGGGTGAAGGGGTGATGCCGGCTCATCGACGGTGACCGGATCCAGCTGCCGGCCGGATAAGCGCCATGCTCGTCCGCGAAAGTGCCCTCGAGAACCAGGACCTCCTCGCCGCCGAAATGCGTGTGGGGATTGAACACGGTACCGGGCGCCCAGCGCACCAGCGCGACGTTTTCCGTGCCGAACTGGTGCAGCGGCAGCACCGAGAGCCCGTCCACCAGGCCCGGCGACCAGGGCGCCGAGCGGGTGTCGACGACTTTCTGCTCCAAGTCTTCAGGGTCGAACTGCATGAGCTTCACGAACAGGGTGCAGCCCTCCTCGCTCCACGGCGCATGCGAGGAACCGGGCGGGTTCCGCACATAAGTCCCCGCCGGATATACGCCATTCTCATCCGCGAAAGTGCCGTCGAGGACGAAGAATTCCTCGCCGCCGCCGTGGGTGTGCGCAGAAAAGCGCGAACCCGGGGCGTAGCGCACGATGCTGGTGGCGCGGGCAACCTCCCCGCCCTCACGGTCCAGCATCAGGCGTTCAACGCCCGGCAGCGGCGAAGGGACGAATTGCTCGTCGCCCGGCCGGACGACGACGCGCTCATGAAAGTCGGACCGGATCTGCATGTTGACGCCAGGCCTCAGGGTGTTGGAGGCGTTTTAGTGCCAGGTCGGAATTCGGATTCCAGTGTACGGCCGGCACATGACGCAAGTGAACCCGGCTCACCATGTGCGGCCGTATCTGGCGCATAGGGAACCCAGCGCGTAGAATCCGGGTCTTACAGTTACCTGGGGGCGACATGGCTTCGACGTGTGTCGCAAAACCCGGGGTGCATGCCGAGGTGCAGGGACCTCGTAAAACACTTTGCAAACTTTAGTTGCCAACGACGACAACTACGCACTCGCCGCCTAAAACCCGGTAGGGTGCCGTCTGACTGGACGCGTGCTTGTGAGCACCAGATTTCAGGCGTCATAACTCACAAGATCGCCGCAAAGCCCGCCCGGGGCCGAGCGGTTAAATCTCTCCAGGGATCGCCGTCTGTTTTCCCTGTCCGTCGGGTAGCAGCCGGTTAAAACAATAGACGTGAATAAGCATGTAGACCTCCGGGCGGAGGGCTCGCGGACGCGGGTTCGATTCCCGCCGCCTCCACCA
>CAYPTW010000029.1:0-28177 GCA_964413755.1 uncultured Thioalkalivibrio sp.
CCGCCTCCTCCACCTGGTCCGTGAGGTAGTCGATGACGTAGGAGCCCTGCCAGGGGTTCTGGTTCCGGTTCAGGCCCAGCTCCCTGTTAATAATGAGCTGGATCGCCACCGCGCGTCGCACCGAGGCCTCGGTCGGCGTGGTCAGCGCTTCGTCGAAAGCGTTGGTATGCAGGCTGTTGCAGTTGTCGAACAAGGCGTACAGGGCCTGCAGGGTGGTGCGGATGTCGTTGAAGTGCATTTCCTGCGCGTGCAGGCTGCGGCCCGAGGTCTGGATGTGGTACTTGAGCATCTGGCTGCGCGCCGAGGCGCCGTACAGCCGCTTCATGGCGCGGGCCCAGATGCGGCGCGCCACCCGGCCGATGACGGCATATTCCGGATCCATGCCGTTCGAGAAGAAAAACGACAAGTTCGGTGCAAAATCGTCGATTTTCATGCCTCTTGACAGGTAATACTCGACGATCGTGAAGCCGTTGGCGAGGGTGAAGGCGAGCTGGCTGACCGGGTTGGCCCCGGCTTCGGCGATGTGATAGCCGCTGATGGAGACCGAGTAGAAGTTCCGCACCTTGTGGTCGCTGAAGTACTGCTGCACGTCCCCCATCATCCGCAGCGCGAACTCGGTGGAGAAGATGCAGGTGTTCTGGGCCTGGTCCTCCTTGAGGATGTCGGCCTGGACCGTGCCGCGCACCCGGGCGAGCGTCTCCGCGCGGATCCGGGCGTAGGTCTCGGCATCCACCACCTGGTCGCCGGAGACGCCGAGCAGCCCGAGCCCGGAACCGTCGTGCCCCGGCGGCAGTTCACCGCGATAGGCCGGCCGCGCGTGTGCGCCGAGGATCTCGGCGATCCGCTTCTCGGCAGCCTCCCAGCCGCCGGTGGCGCGCAAGTGCTTCTCCACCTGCTGGTCGATGGCGGTGTTCATGAACATCGCCAGGATCATCGGCGCCGGGCCGTTGATGGTCATGGAGACCGACGTACTCGGGTCGCACAGGTCGAAGCCCGAATACAGCCGCTTCATGTCGTCCAGGGTGGCGATGGACACCCCGGAATTGCCGATACGACCGTAGATATCCGGGCGCTCGTCCGGATCCTCGCCATACAGCGTGACCGAGTCGAAGGCCGTGGACAGGCGGGTCGCCGCGTGTCCGGCAGCGAGGTAGTGGAAGCGCCGGTTGGTGCGCTCCGGCATCCCTTCGCCGGCGAACATGCGGATCGGGTCCTCGGCTTCGCGCCGGTAGGGGTACACACCGCCGGTGTAGGGATAGGCGCCCGGCAGGTTCTCGCGCAACAGGAACCGCAGCTGCTGGCCCCAGTCCTCGTACTGCGGCGGTGCCAGCTTCGGCAGCATCAGCCGGCTGAGCGACTCGGTGTAGTTCTCGCCCTTGAGCTCACGGTCGCGCACCCGGTAGCTGTACTCCTCCGCCTCCACCGCCGCACGGCGCGCCGGCCAGGCGCGCAGCAGCCCCAGCGACTCGGTGCCTACGGCCGCCAGCGCCTCGTTGTAGCGCCGGCGCAGCCCGGCCAGCGCTGCCTCGCCCGCCAGGGCATCATCCGGATACGGCGCCAGCGCCTCGGGCCGTGCCTGGTCGATGCCCTCGAGGGCGCGCCAGCAGGCCCAGGCCAGGCTGGCCGCCTCGGCCTGCCGCTCGGCGTCGCCGTTGGCGCGCCGCCCGTCCTCCGCGATCTCTGCCAGGTAGCGCACGCGGCGCGGCGGAATGAGGGCGCCGTGGTCGGTGGACGAAGGCAGCTCCGGCGGCGTCCACGCCGCCTCGTCCAGCTCGCATCGCGCCACCAGGGCTGCGCACAGCGCGCGGAAGAAGGTATTCACGCCGGGATCGTTGAACTGGCTGGCGATCGTCGGGTAGACGGGGACCCGCTCATCGGCCAGCTCGAAGGCCTTGCGGTTGCGCTTCCACTGCTTGCGCACGTCGCGCAGCGCGTCCTCGGCGCCGCGCTTCTCGAACTTGTTCAGCACCACCAGCTCGGCGAAGTCGAGCATGTCGATCTTCTCCAGCTGGCTGGCGGCGCCGTACTCGCTGGTCATGACGTACACCGGCAGGTCCACCAGGTCCACGATCTCGGTGTCGCTCTGGCCGATGCCCGCGGTCTCCACGATGACCAGGCCGAAGCCGGCCGACTTGAGGAACTCGATGGATTCGGCCAGCGCGGCGCTGGTCGCCAGGTGCTGGCGCCGGGTGGCGACGGAGCGCATGTAGATGCGCTCGTCGGACAGGGAATTCATGCGGATGCGGTCGCCGAGCAGGGCGCCGCCGGTGCGCCGCCGCGTCGGGTCCACGGCCAGTACGGCGATATGCAGGTCGGGAAAGGCGCGCAGGAAGCGGTTCAGCAGCTCGTCGGTGAGACTCGACTTGCCGGCGCCGCCGGTCCCGGTAATGCCGATCACCGGCACGGTACGCGCACCGATGCTGGACACGGCGCCGCCGGACGCCCGGGCCTGCGCGCCGTCCGTGCTGTCCGCGCCCTCCTCGATCCGGCTCAGCGTGCGGCCGATGCGCAGGTAGTCCCGCGGTCCCTCGGCTCCGGGCGCGAGCTCGGGCCGGCGCGCGGCACGCACGCGCTTGAAGACGTCGTCGATCATTCCCTCGAGGCCCAGCTTCATGCCCTCCTCGGGACCGTAGACGCGCTCCACGCCGTACGCTTCCAGCGCGCGACGCTCCGCCGGCGCGATGGTGCCGCCGCCGCCCACCACCACGCGGATGTGCTCGGCGCCGTGCTCGCGCAGCATGTCCACCATGTAGCGGAAGTACTCGTTGTGGCCGCCCTGGTAGGACGACACGGCGATGCCGTCGGCATCCTCCTGCAGGGCGGCGCGCACGATGTCGGCCACGCTGCGGTTGTGACCCAGGTGCACGACCTCCGCCCCGTGCGACTGCAGGATGCGGCGTATGATGTTGATGGCCGCATCGTGGCCGTCAAACAAAGACGCCGCCGTGACGAATCGCAGTGGGCGCGCCTCCGCGCCCGGCAGGACCTCGAGTTCGCGTGCTGCTGTGCTCATGGCTTTGGTGCGTATCAGGCGCCGCCCCGGGCGGCAAACAGCTCTCGATTATAGCGGCAAGCGTCGCGGACCCGCGTGGCGGCCCGGATGCTGCAGCGCGGCACAAGCGCCCGGGAATGCACGGCTTTTCGCCCGTCGCTATAATTGTGCGGCCCGACTCGCCGCCCGGCGGGACACGGAGGTCCGCCTCTCCGGTCAGCCCCGCGGCGCGACCAGCGTCATTGCAGACACTCGCGTGGCCCGCCCGGGTCCCGCCAGGCGTTGCGCACCAGAACAACGACCCAGAACAAGACAATGGGCGGACGCCCTGAACCGGACCAAACCAGGAGGCCTCCTCTGATGAACCTGTTCCAGAAGCTCGAAGGCATGGGCCACGAGCAAGTCGTCTTTTTCCAGCACAAGGACAGCGGCCTGAAGGCCATCGTCGCGATCCATGACACCGCTCTCGGGCCGGCATTGGGCGGGTTGCGCATGTGGCCCTACGCCAGCGACGACGACGCGGTGAAGGACGTGCTGCGCCTGTCGCGAGGCATGACCTACAAGGCGGCGGTCTCGGGACTCAACCTTGGCGGCGGCAAGGCGGTGCTCATCGGGGACCCGGCCAAGGACAAGAGCGAAGGGCTGTTCCGCGCCTTCGGCCGCTTTATCGGTTCGCTGGGCGGGCGCTACATCACCGCCGAGGACGTCGGCACGACGGTCGATGACATGGACTACATCTACCAGGAAACGGACCGCGTGGTGGGCGTGCACCGGGTGCACGGCGGCAGCGGCGATCCCTCTCCTTTCACGGCCTTCGGCACGCTGCAGGGCATCAAGGCCTGCCTGCAGAAGAAATACGGCCACGACGACCCGGGCAAGGCGAGCTTCGCCATCCAGGGCGCCGGCAGCGTGGGCCACTACCTGGCCAAGTTCCTTTCCGAGGCCGGGGCCAAGGTGTTCATCTGCGACATCAACGCCGACCGCGTGCAGCACATCGTGGACGAGTTCGGCGCCGAGGCCGTGACCACCGAGCAGATCTACGACGTGGACGCGAACGTGTTCGCGCCCTGCGCGCTCGGCGGCGTCATCAACGACAACACCCTGCCGCGGCTGAAGTTCGACATCATCGCCGGCAGTGCCAACAACCAGCTCGAGACCAACGACCACGGCTCTGCTCTCGAGGAGCGCGGCATCCTCTACGCCCCGGACTACGCCATCAACGCGGGCGGCCTGATGAACGTCGCCATCGAACTGCAGGGCTACGACCGCGACCGCGCCTACCGCATGGTCTCCAGCATCCGCGACATCATCGGCCGCATCTTCCAGCTGGCGGAACGCGACGGCATTCCCACCTGGCAGGCCGCCGACCGCCTGGCCGAGGAGCGCATCGCCATGATCTCCAAGGTGAAGATCCCCTACTCCAAGCGCTTCAAGGACCGCCTCTCCGGGCGTCGCAGCCACACCACCGAGATGATGAGCTGAGGAGCCCATGAGCGTCTTCAACACCGGCCTGGACGAGGAACTCGACCTGCTGCGCGACTCGGTGCGGCGCTTTGCGGAGGAACGCATCGCGCCGCTGGCGGAAGAGATCGATCGCAGCAACGAGTTCCCGCAGGACCTGTGGCCGGCGCTGGGTGAGATGGGCCTGCTGGGACTGACGGTGGGCGAGGACTACGGCGGCTCCGGCCTGGGTTACCTGGCGCACTGCGTGGCGATGGAGGAGGTCTCGCGCGCCTCGGCTTCCGTGGGGCTTTCCTACGGCGCCCACTCGAACCTGTGCGTGAACAACATCTGGTTGAACGGCACCGATGCGCAGAAGCAGAAGTACCTGCCGAAGCTGTGCTCGGGCGAATGGGTGGGCGCGCTGGCGATGTCCGAACCGGGCGCCGGCTCCGACGTCATCGGCTCGATGAGCTGTCGCGCCGAGAAGCGCGGCGACGTGTGGGTCGCCAACGGCTCCAAGATGTGGATCACCAACGGCCCCGAGGCCTCCGTGCTGCTGGTCTACATGCGCACCGCGGACGCCGCCGCGGGCTCCAGGAGCATCACCGCTTTCCTGGTGGAAAAAGGCATGCCGGGTTTCCGTACGGCGCAGAAGCTGGACAAGCTCGGCATGCGCGGTTCCAACACCTGCGAACTGGTGTTCGAGGACTGCGAGATCCCCGCGGAGAACGTGCTCGGCGAAGTGAACGGCGGCGCCTACATCCTGATGCGCGGCCTGGACTCCGAGCGCCTGGTGCTCTCCGGCGGACCCATCGGGATCATGCAGGCCTGCATGGACGCGGTGCTGCCCTACCTGCACGAACGCAAGCAGTTCGGCCGGCCCATCGGCAGCTTCGGCATCATGCAGGCGAAAGTCGCCGACATGTACACCGCGCTGCAGTCGGCGCGCGCCTTCTCTTACCGCGTGGCGGGGCAGTTCGACCGCGGTGAGCCGACGCGCTTCGACGCCGCCGCCTGCCTGCTGCTGGCCTCGAAGTCGGCGGTCGAGGTGGCGCTGGAGGCGATCCAGGCCCTCGGCGGCAACGGTTATATCAACGAGTACCCGACCGGTCGGCTGCTGCGCGACGCCAAGCTGTACGAGATCGGCGCCGGCACCAGCGAGATCCGGCGCATGCTGATCGGGCGCGAGCTGTTGCGCGCCACCGGCGGGACTGAATAGGCACAGGGAGTTCGTCATGAGCCAGTCACCCATCGTCATCGCCGCCGCGCGGCGCACCCCCATCGGTTCCTTCCAGGGCGCGCTGTCCGCATTGGCCACGCCCGAACTTGGCGCCGCCGCAATGCGCGCCGCGCTCGCCGACGCCGGCCTCGAGCCGGGCGAGATCTCGGAAGTCATCATGGGCTGCGTCCTTCCTGCCGGGCTGGGCCAGGCGCCGGCGCGCCAGGCGGCGCTGGCGGCAGGCCTGCCTGACAGCGTGGGCTGCACGACGCTCAACAAGGTGTGCGGCTCGGGCATGAAGGCCGCGATGTTCGGCCACGACCTGTTGCGCGCCGGCTCCGCCCGCATCGTCCTGGCCGGCGGCATGGAGTCCATGAGCAATGCGCCGTACCTGCTGCCGAAGGCGCGCGCGGGATATCGCATGGGACACCAGCAGGTGCTGGACCACATGTTCTTCGACGGCCTGCAGAACCCTTACGACGGCCACATGATGGGTCACTTCGCCGAGCAGACGGCGCAGAAGTACGGCTTCACCCGCGAAGCCCAGGACGCCTTCTCCATCGAGAGCGTGCGCCGCGCCCTCGCCGCCATCGACGGCGCCTTCGCCACCGAGATCACGCCGGTGACGGTGAAGACGCGTCGCAGCGAGCAGGTGGTGGACGCGGACGAAGAGCCCGGCCGCTGCGACCTGGAAAAGATCCCCACCATGCGCCCGGCCTTCGCCAAGGACGGCACGGTCACCGCGGCCTCGTCCTCATCGATCTCCGACGGCGCCGCGGCGCTGGTACTGACCACGGCGGCGGAAGCGGAACAGCGCGGCATGAAGCCGCTGGCGCGCATCGTCGGCCACGCCGGCTACGCGCACGCCCCGGAGTGGTTCACCACCGCACCCGTCGCGGCCGTGCAGCACCTGCTGGATCGCGTCGGCTGGACGGCGGACCAGGTGGACCTGTACGAAATCAACGAGGCTTTTGCCGTGGTGGCCATGGCCGCGATTCACGACCTCGGCCTCGACCCGGCCACGGTGAACGTCAACGGCGGCGCCTGCGCCCTCGGCCATCCCATCGGCGCCACGGGCGCGCGCATCCTCGTCACCCTGGTGCATGCCCTGCGCGCGCGCGGCCTCAAGCGCGGCATCGCCTCGCTGTGCATCGGCGGCGGCGAAGCGACGGCCGTGGCGGTCGAGGCGCTCTGAGCCCGATGCCCGCAATCAAGAGCACCCTGATCACGGACGACGACGCTTTCCGCGCCAACCGGCGCCACATGGAGGCGCTGGTCGAGGACCTGAAACGCCACAGCGAGCGCGCCGCGCTCGGCGGCGGCGAACGGGCCCGGACGCGTCATACCGAGCGCGGCAAGCTGCTGCCGCGCGAGCGCATCGATGCCCTGCTCGACCCCGGCAGCCCCTTCCTCGAGCTGTCACCGCTGGCGGCGCACGGCCTGTACGACGACCAGGCGCCGGCCGCCGGCATCATCACCGGCGTCGGGCGCGTATCCGGCCGCGAGGTCGTGGTGGTGGCCAACGACGCCACGGTGAAAGGCGGCACCTATTTCCCCGCCACGGTGAAGAAGCACCTGCGCGCCCAGGAAGTGGCACTGGAAAACCACCTGCCCTGCGTCTACCTGGTGGACTCCGGCGGCGCCTTCCTGCCGCTGCAGGACGAGGTGTTCCCGGACCGCGACCACTTCGGCCGCATCTTCTACAACCAGGCGCAGCTCTCGGCCGCCAACATCCCGCAGCTGGCGGTGGTGATGGGCTCATGCACCGCCGGCGGCGCGTACGTGCCCGCCATGTGCGACGAAGCGGTGATCGTGCGCAACCAGGGCACCATCTTCCTGGGCGGGCCGCCGCTGGTGAAAGCGGCCACCGGCGAAGAAGTCGACGCCGAGACGCTGGGCGGCGGGGAAGTGCACAGCCGCATTTCCGGCGTCACCGATCACCTCGCCAACGACGACGCGCATGCGCTGGCGATCGCGCGCGAACTCGTCGCGGCCTTCAACCGGCGCCGCCATGACCATGGCGAGGTCGCCGCGCCGGAAGACCCGCTCTATCCCGCCGACGAGCTGTACGGCATCGTGCCGCAGGACACGCGCTACCCCTACGAGGTGCGCGAAGTGATCGCGCGCCTGGTGGACGGCTCCCGCCTCACGGAATTCAAGCCGCTGTATGGCAAGACCCTGGTGTGCGGCACCGCGCACATCCACGGCTACCCGGTGGGCATCCTGGCCAACAACGGCATCCTGTTCTCGGAGTCCGCGCTCAAGGGCGCGCATTTCATCCAGCTGTGCAACCGGCGCGGCATCCCCCTGCTCTTCCTGCAGAACATCACCGGCTTCATGGTCGGCAAGAAGTACGAGCAGGCGGGCATCGCCAAGGACGGGGCAAAAATGGTGAACGCCGTGGCCACCGCCACGGTGCCGAAGTTCACCGTCGTCATCGGCGGCTCCTTCGGCGCCGGCAACTACGCCATGTGCGGCCGGGCCTACGGCGGGCGCTTCCTGTGGACCTGGCCGAATGCGCGCATCTCCGTGATGGGCGGCGAACAGGCGGCCAGCGTGCTGGCCACGGTGCGGCGCGACGGCCTGGCGGCGCGCGGCGAGGACTGGCCGGCAGCGGACGAAGAGACCTTCCGCGCCGATATCCGCGCGCAATACGAGACCCAGGGGCATCCGTACTACGCCACGGCGCGGCTCTGGGACGACGGCGTCATCGACCCGGCCGATACGCGCCGGGTGCTCAGCCTGGCCCTGTCGGCGGCGCGTAACGCGCCGCCCGCGGCCGAGGCTCCCTACGGCATTTTCCGGATGTAGAGGCAGGCCCATGGCCGACAACGTATTGCTCGAACTGGATGGTCGCGGCGTCGCGACCCTGACGCTCAACCGCCCGGAGGTGCACAACGCCTTCGACGCCGCGCTGGTACAGCGGCTCACCGAGCTGCTGGTAGAGCTGAAGTCCCGCGGCGACGTGCGCATCGTGGTGCTCACCGGTGCGGGGCGCTCCTTTTCCGCCGGCGCCGACGTCAAATGGATGCGCTCGATGGCTCGCTGCAGCGAGGAGGAGAACTTCGAGGATGCGCTTCACCTCGCCGACCTGATGGCGCTGCTGAACGCCATGCCCGTGCCCACGGTGGCCTGCGTCAACGGTCATGCCTACGGTGGCGGCGTCGGCTTGCTCGCCTGCTGCGACATCGTGCTGGCCAGCAATGAGGCCCGCTTCGCCCTGTCCGAGGTGCGTCTCGGGCTGGTGCCGGCCGTGATCAGCCCCTACGTCGTGGCCGCGATCGGCGAGCGCAACGCGCGCCGGCTGTTCCTCAGCGGCGAGGCCATGAACGCGAAGCTGGCCCGCCGGGTCGGCCTGGTGCACGAGATCGCCAAGCCGAACAAGCTCGACGCGGCGCTGGAGGACCAGCTCGGCATGCTCCTCAAGGGCGGTCCCAATGCCCTGCGGGAGAGCAAGGAACTCATCTTCACGGTCGAGGGCGGCGGGATCTCGGCAGACGATGCCTTGCGGCACCGGACCGCCCAGATCATCGCCCAGCTGCGCGTTTCGGCAGAGGGCCAGGAGGGGCTCGCCGCCTTCCTCGAGAAGCGCAAGCCTGCCTGGGTGAGCGCCGCCGGATCGCCGCACGGCGACGGCAGCAAGGTAGAGGATTGAGCATGGGCGACGGCCTCAGGATCCGGCGGCTGCTGATCGCGAACCGGGGCGAGATCGCCTGCCGCGTGATGCGCACCTGCCGCCGGCTCGGCATCGAGACCGCCGCCGTATATTCCAGCGCCGACGCCCGCGCCCGTCACGTGCGCCAGGCAGACACCGCCGTGGCCATCGGCGGCGCCGCGCCGGCCGAGAGCTACCTCGACGGCGCCCGCATCATCGACGCGGCCCTCGCCGCCGGCGTGGATGCGGTCCACCCGGGCTACGGTTTCCTGTCCGAGAATGCGGGCTTCGCGCAGGCCTGCAGCGAGGCCGGGCTGGTCTTCGTCGGGCCCGGCGCCGAGACCATCCGGCGCATGGGCTCGAAGAGCGAGGCCAAGGCGATCATGGAAGACGCCGGAGTCCCGGTGGTCCCCGGCTACCACGGCGCAGACCAGGCGGACGCGACCCTGGCGGCGCAGGCGGAAAAAATCGGCTACCCCCTGCTCATCAAGGCTTCGGCCGGCGGCGGCGGCAAGGGCATGCGCGTGGTGCGCGATGCGGCGCAGTTCCTCGATGCGCTGGCGGCCGCCCGGCGCGAGGCGCAGAAGGCTTTCGGCGACGGGCGCGTCATTCTCGAGCGCTACATCGAGCGCCCGCGGCACGTCGAGGTGCAGGTCTTCGGCGACCGCCACGGCAACGTCATCCACCTGTGGGAGCGCGATTGCTCGACGCAGCGCCGCTACCAGAAGGTCATCGAGGAAAGCCCGTCGCCCCTGCTGGACGACGACACGCGGCGGCGCATGGTCGAGGCCGCCGTGGAAGCCGCGCGCGCGGTGGACTACCTGAATGCCGGCACGGTGGAATTCATCGCCAGCCCGGAGCGGGAGTTCTGGTTCATGGAGATGAACACGCGGCTGCAGGTGGAGCATCCCGTGACCGAGATGGTGACGGGCCTCGACCTGGTGGAGTGGCAGCTGCGCATCGCCGCGGGTGAGCCCCTGCCGCTGGCACAGGCCGAGGTCCCGCAACGCGGTCACGCCATCGAGGCGCGCATCTACGCCGAGAATCCGGGCAACAACTTCATGCCCTCGACCGGGCGCATCCACCGGCTGCGCTCGCCGCAGCGGCACCCCGCCATCCGGCTCGACTCGGGGGTCGAGGAAGGCGACGTGGTCAGCCACCATTACGATCCCATGCTGGCCAAGCTGGTGGTGCACGGCCTCGACCGGGACGAATGCATCGGGCGGCTGCGCAGCGCGCTGGCGCAGACCTCGATCGCCGGCGTGGCCACCAACCTGCCGCTGTTGCGCGCCATGGCGGCGCACCCCTTGTTCGCGGCCGGCGAAGTCGATACCGGTTTCCTCGACCGGGCGCTGGAGGAAGTGCTGTGGGACGTGCCGGAGCCGCCGCTGCCGGTGCTCGCGGCGGCCGGCTGGCGCGTGTGCCGCGACCTGCCGCGGCCGGTGCCGGCAGGCGACCCCTGGTCGCCCTGGGCAGCCGGCGACGGCTGGCGCCAGGTCGGTGCCGGCGGCGTGCCCATCCGCCTGCTCGACGCGGCCGGGCGGCGCCATGCGCTGCGGCTGGAATCGCGCGCCGCGGGCCTGCGCCTGCATTCAGGCAGCCATCACCTCGACGTCGCGCTGGACGACCTGGGCGAGGGCCGGCTGCACATCCGCTGCGGCGGGCTGGACGCGGAAGCGCTGGTGGTCGCCGACGGCGAACAAATCTACGTGGGGCTCGACGACCATGGCTGGGACTTCATGGTGGAACCGCTGTATGCGGCGGCGGACGCGCAGGCTGAGCAGGACGCCCACCCCGTGGCGCCGATGCCCGGCACCATCGTGGCGGTGAAGGTCCGCGCCGGCGACCGGGTCGCCGCCGGGCAGGCGCTGCTCATCATGGAGGGCATGAAGATGGAGCTGACGCTGGCTGCACCCGTTGCCGGCACCGTGGAGCGCGTGCTGTGCGGCGAGGGTGACAGCGTGGAAGCCGACACGGTGCTGGTGGACATCCGGCCGGAGGCAGGCTGAGGTGTCGTTACAAACGCAGGTCCGCATCGTCGAGGTCGGTCCGCGCGACGGCCTGCAGAACGAGCCGGCCGTGGTGCCGGCCGCGGTGAAGATCGACTTCATCCAGCGCCTGGCAGCGGCCGGGCTACCCGCAGTCGAGGCCACCAGCTTCGTCAGCCCGCGCTGGATTCCGCAGCTGGCGGACGCTGACGAGGTCTACCGCGGCCTCGAGCGCCGGCCCGGCGTGTCCTACCCCGTGCTGGTACCGAACCTGCAGGGCCTGGAGCGCGCCCTCGCGGCCGGCGTGGAAGAGATCGCGGTATTCACCGCCGCTTCCGAGACCTTCAACCGCAAGAACATCAATGCCTCCATCGCCGAGAGCCTGGACCGGATCCGTGCCCTGGCAGGGCCCGCGCAGGACCGCGGCGTGCGCATCCGCGGCTACATCTCCTGCGTCCTCGGCTGTCCCTACGAGGGCCGCGTCACGGACGCAACCGTGGTCGAGGTGGCCCAGGCGCTGTTCGAACTCGGCTGCTACGAGGTCTCCCTGGGCGACACCATCGGCGTCGGCACGCCGGTGGCCGCGCGGCGCATGCTGTGGGCCGTGGCGGGCGAATGCGGGATGGAGCGGCTCGCGGTGCACTTCCATGACACGCGCGGCCAGGCGCTGGCGAACATCTTCGCCTGCCTGGAAGCGGGCGTGAGTACCATCGACGCCTCGGTGGCGGGCCTCGGCGGCTGCCCCTACGCGGCGGGCGCGTCCGGCAACGTGGCGACGGAGGACCTGGTGTACCTGCTGCACGGGCTCGGCATCGAGACCGGCGTGGACCTCGGCAGGCTGGTGTCTGCCGGCCGCTGGATCTGCACGCAACTCGGACGGGCGCCACGCAGCCGCCTGGCGCAGTTGCCCGAATACCAGGACGAATCAAGCAACGGATAAGGAAGAACCTGCTATGGAACTGTCACAGCTCAAGGCCGTCGTTTCCGGCGGCGCCTCCGGACTCGGCAACGCAGTGGCCCGGCGCATCATCAAGGAGGGCGGCAGCGTCGCCCTGCTCGACGTGAACGAGGCCCAGGGGCGGGAAGCCGCCGCCGCGCTCGGCGAGCGCGCCCTGTTCGTGCGCACCGACGTGAGCGACGAGGCCCAGGTCAACGCCGCCGTGGATGCCGCCGCCGCGGCCTTCGGCGGCGTCAACCTTGCCGTGAGCTGCGCCGGCATTCTCGGCGCCGGGCGCGTGCTCGGCCGCGAAGGCCCGATGGAGGGCAGCTACTTCGCCAAGGTCATCATGGTGAACCTGGTCGGCACCTTCCTGCTCGCCAAGGCGGCGGCAGCGAAGATGCAGGACAACGAGCCCAACGACCAGGGCGAGCGCGGCGTCATCATCAACACGGCCTCGGTGGCAGCCTTCGAAGGCCAGGTCGGCCAGGCCGCCTACTCGGCCTCCAAGGGCGGCGTGGCAGCCATGGCCCTGCCGCTGGCGCGCGAGTTCGCGCGTCTCGGCATCCGCGTCAACACCATCGCCCCCGGCATCTTCCTTACGCCCATGATGGAAGGCATGCCCGAACACATCCAGCAGTCGCTGGCCGCCCAGGTCCCGTTCCCCTCGCGGCTCGGCCGCCCCGAGGAGTATGCCGACCTGGTCGCCTACATCTGCACCAACAGCATGCTCAACGCCGAGACCATCCGTCTCGACGGCGCCATCCGCATGCAGCCCAAATAGCGGGATGCCTCGGGTAAAATCACGGGTTCAGCCGCGCACCAGGACGAGTCGCCGATGAGCGCACACGACGAAGGCATCGAGCGCGATGTCATGGAATACGACTACGCGATCGTGGGCGGCGGGCCGGCCGGCCTCGCCTGCGCGATACGCCTGAAGGAGAAACTGCCGGAGGCAAACATCTGCCTGCTGGAAAAGGGCTCCGAGATCGGCGCGCACATCCTTTCCGGCTGCGTCATGGAGCCGGGGCCGCTGGACGAGCTGATGCCCTCCTGGCGCGACAACCCGCCGGCCATCTGCGTCCCGGCCGGCACGGACGAGTTCCGCTTCTACACCCGCAAGCGCTCCTACAAGCTGCCGACGCCGCCGCAGATGCACAACGCGGGCAACTTCATCGTTTCCCTCGGCGAACTGTGCAAGCAGATGGCGGCCCATGCCGAGTCGCTCGGCGTGGAGGTCTTCCCGGGCTTTCCCGGACGGCACCCCCTCGTCGAGGGTGAAGGTGCAGCGGCGCGCGTGATCGGCGTGCGCTGCGGCGACATGGGCCGGGAAACGGACGGTACGCCCGACGGGCGGCCGGGCGACAACTTCGCCGCCGGGGTCGATATCCACGCCGGGGTGACGCTGTTCGCGGAAGGCTGCCGCGGCAGTCTCTCCAAAGAGCTCATCGCGCGCTTCGAGCTCGACCGCGACGCCATGCCGCAGACTTACGGCCTCGGCTTCAAGGAACTCTGGCAGCTGCCGGCGGGCCGCACGACGCCGGGGTTCATCCAGCACAGCGTGGGCTGGCCGCTGGACAACGCCACCTACGGCGGCAGCTTCGTCTATCACCTGGACCAGGATCGCGTGTACATCGGCTACGTGGTCGGTCTCGACTATGCCGACCCGCGCTTCTCGCCCTTCGAGGCATTCCAGCAGTTCAAGCACCACCCGGACATGCGCGCCCTGCTGGAAGGTGGCGAGATCATCTCCACCGGCGCCCGCACCATCATCGAGGGCGGCTGGCAGGCGCTGCCGCAGATGGACATGCCCGGTGCGCTGCTCATCGGCGACGGCGCCGGCACGCTCAACGTGCCGAAGATCAAGGGCGTACACCAGGCCATCCGCTCCGGCATGCTCGCCGCCGACCATCTCGCGGCCAAGGGCGCGGCGGCGGGCTATGACGCCGCCTTCCGTGCCTCCGCCGCCGGCCAGGAGCTGCGCAAGGTGCGCAACATCCGGCCCGGTTTCAACCGCGGGCTGTGGTTCGGCATGGCCAACGCCGCGCTGGAGACCGTGCTCGGCGGGCGCAGCCCCTGGACCCTGAAGACGCATTCCGACTGGGACAGCCTGCAATCCCTCTCCGCCACCCAGGCGCACGGGGACCAGGCCGCCATGGCCGCGCAATGGGAAGCCGAGCGCAGCCTGCCGCCGCGCGACCGGCTCGCCAGCGTGTATTTCGCCAACACCGCGCACGAAGAAGCCCAGCCGGTGCACCTGCGCGTGGCCGACACCTCCATCTGCGCCACGCGCTGCGCCGAGGAATACGGCAACCCCTGCACCCGCTTCTGCCCCGCCGGCGTCTACGAAATGGTGGAGGACGGCCAGGGCGGGCGACAGCTGCAGATCAACGCCTCGAACTGCGTGCACTGCAAGGCCTGCGACATCAAGGACCCCTACCAGGTGATCGACTGGGTCACGCCGGAAGGCGGCAGCGGACCGAACTACCAGACAATGTGATCGTATTGGAGAAGCCATGAAAATCCTGGTCGGCATCAAGCGCGTCATCGACTACAACGTGCGCGTGCAGGTGAACCGCGAGGGCACCGGCGTCGTCAAGGACGGCGTGAAGATGAGCATCAACCCCTTCGACGAGATCGCCGTCGAAGAGGCCTTGCGCATGAAGGAACGCGGCGAGGCTGAAGAAGTGGTGGTGGTGTCCATCGGCCCGGAGGCGGCGCAGCAGCAGCTGCGCACCGCGCTCGCCATGGGCGCCGACCGCGCGGTGCTCTACCAGGCCGAGGAAGAGATCCAGCCGCTGGCCGCCGCGCGCGCCCTGCTGCAGATCGTGCAGGCCGAGGATGCCGGACTGGTGCTGCTCGGCAAGCAGGCCATCGACGACGACGCCAACCAGGTCGGCCAGATGCTGGCGGCGCTGTGGGACCGCCCGCAGGCCACGTTCGTCTCCAAGCTGGAACGCAGCGGCGACACCCTCACGGCGACGCGCGAGGTCGATGCCGGCCTGGAGAACATCGAGGTCGACCTGCCTGCCGTGGTCACGGTGGACCTGCGCCTCAACGAGCCGCGCTTCGTGAAGATGCCCGACATCATGAAGGCCAAGCGCAAGCCGCTGGACATCAAGCCCTTCGCCGAGCTCGGCGTGGACATGCCGCCGCAGCTGGACGTGGGCGAGCACGAGCCGCCGCCGAAGCGCCAGGGCGGCACCAAGGTGGAATCGGTGGAAGCGCTGGTCAAGGCGCTCAAGGACAAGGGAGTACTGTGATGAGCCGCGTACTGTTGATCGCCGACCACGACGGCAAGACCCTGAACACCGGCATCGCCCGCACGGTGGCCTGCGCGCGCCAGCTGGGCAACGTGCACGTGGCCGTGTTCCACGCCCCGGACAGCGACGCGCCCTGCGCTGCCGCCGCCAAGCTCGACGGCGTGTCGCGCGTGCTGTCGATCAGCCACGAGGCCAACGGCACACCGCTGGCCGCGGTGCTGGCGCCGCAGATCGCCAGGCTGGCCGCCGAACACGAAGGCGGTTACGACTACGTGCTCGCGCCCTCCACCACCTTCGGCAAGGACGTGCTGCCCCGCGTGGCGGCGCTGCTCGGTGTGCCGCAGGTATCCGACCTGATGGAGGTCATCGACGCGCGCACCTTCAAGCGGCCCATCTATGCCGGCAACGTCATCACCACGGTGAAGGTGCCGGAGGGCATCCCCGTGCTCGCGACGGTGCGCATCGCCTCCTTCCAGGCGGTCGGCGAAGCGGGCGAGGCGCCCATCGTCGCGGCGCAGGCCGAGGCGGAGTTGCCGACGCACAGCCGCTACCTCGGTCTCGCGGAGTCCGGCGGCAGCGACCGGCCCGACCTGCAGAGCGCGCCGCGGGTGGTCGCCGGCGGGCGCGGCGTGGGGAGCAAGGAGAACTTCGAGATCGTCTTCAAGCTGGCCGACAAGATCGGCGCGGCGGTGGGCGCCAGCCGCGCGGCGGTGGACGCCGGCTACGTGCCGAACGACATGCAGGTCGGCCAGACCGGGAAGATCATCGCCCCGGACCTGTACATCGCGATCGGCATCTCCGGCGCCATCCAGCACATGACCGGCATCAAGGACGCCGGCTGCATCGTGGCCATCAACAAGGACGGCGACGCGCCGATCTTCGAGGCCGCGGACTTCGGGCTGGTGGGCGACTTGTTCACCCTGCTGCCGGAGCTGGAGAAGGCGCTGG
Organism: uncultured Thioalkalivibrio sp.; assembly: GCA_964413755.1. GTDB lineage: Bacteria > Pseudomonadota > Gammaproteobacteria > Steroidobacterales > XN24 > XN24. The sequence goes on from CAYPTW010000029.1 coordinate 16,446, forward strand.
ACGCCTGAGGCGGGCGCTGGTGGACGACACGATCCTCTGGCAGCCGTCCGCGCAGCAAGTCGCGCAGGCGCAGCTGACGCCTTTCATGGCGTCGGCGAGCGCCGCCGCGGGCCGGAAACTCGAGACCTACGACGCGCTGTGGCGCTGGAGCGTCGAGCACCCTGATGCATTCTGGGCCGCGGTGTGGGACTTCTGCGAGGTCAAGGCCTCATGTCGCTGGGATGCCGTGCTCGAGCACGGCGACCGCATGCCCGGCGCAAAGTGGTTCCGCGGTGCGCGCCTGAACTTCGCCGAGAACCTGCTGCGGACCGACGAGCCGGGACGACTCGCGCTGGTCTGGCGCGGCGAGGACGGCGCGCGGCGCACCTTCAGCCGCGCGGAACTCTATCGCGAGACGGCGCGCCTCGCCGGCGCGCTGCGCGAGATTGGCGTCGGGCCTGGCGACCGGGTTGCAGGGTTCCTGCCGAACTGCCCGGAAGCAGTGATCGCCATGCTGGCCGCAGCCAGTCTCGGCGCCACCTGGTCCTCATGCTCGCCGGACTTCGGCATCCAGGGTGTACTCGACCGCTTCGGGCAGATCCGGCCAAAGGTGCTCTTTACCGCCGACGGCTACCGCTACAACGGCAAGCGCATTGACTCCCTCGAGCGCATCCGCGGGGTCCTCGAGCAGCTCGAGGGTGTGGAGCGTGTCGTGCTGGTGCCGTTCCTGGATGCCGACGCCAGCGCGGAGGCTCTGCCCGGCGGCATCCGTTGGGACGACTTCCTGTCCACGGACCAGGTGTTGGAGTTCACCCAGCTCCCCTTCGACCACCCGCTGTACATCCTGTATTCCTCCGGCACCACCGGCGTGCCGAAGTGCATCGTGCACGGCGCCGGCGGCACGCTGCTGCAGCACCTCAAGGAGCACCGGCTGCACACCGACATCGGGCCGGACGACACGCTGTTCTACTTCACCACCTGCGGCTGGATGATGTGGAACTGGCTGGTGTCCGGACTGGCGGCGGGCGCCACGCTGGTGCTCTACGACGGCAACCCCTTTCACCCCGGGCCCGAGGCGCTGTGGCGCATGGCCGAGGAAGAGGGCATCACGGTCTTCGGCACCAGCGCGAAATATCTCGCTGCGGTGGAAAAGGCCGGCTACGCCCCGCGTGAGCATTCCGGTCTCGATATGCTGCGCGCCATCCTGTCGACGGGCTCGCCACTGATGCCCGCCTCCTTCGACTTCGTCTACCGCGACGTCAAGGCGGATGTGCAGCTGGCCTCGATCTCCGGCGGCACCGACATCGTCAGCTGCTTCGCGCTCGGCTGTCCCATCCTGCCGGTGCACCGCGGCGAGCTGCAATGCCGTGGCCTTGGCATGGCGGTGGAAATCTTCGACGACGCCGGCCGCTCGCATGCCGAGGAACCCGGCGAACTGGTTTGCACGCGGCCCTTCCCGTCCATGCCGGTCGGCTTCTGGAACGACCCGGAGGGAGAGAAATACCGCGCGGCGTATTTCGAGCGCTTTCCCGGCGTGTGGCACCACGGCGACTGGGCGCGGCTGACAGTGCACGGCGGGCTGGTCATCTACGGGCGCAGCGACGCCGTGCTCAATCCCGGCGGGGTGCGCATCGGCACGGCCGAGATCTACCGCCAGGTGGAGAAGCTCGAGGAAGTGATCGAATCACTCGCCATCGGCCAGGACTGGGGCGGTGACCAGCGCATCGTGCTGTTCGTGCGCCTGCGCCCCGGCGAGTCGCTCGACGATGAGCTGCAGGCGAAGATCCGCCAGGTGATTCGTGCCAACACCACGCCGCGCCACGTGCCGGCGAAGATCATCCAGGTCAACGACATCCCGCGCACGCTGAGCGGCAAGATCGTCGAGCTCGCAGTGCGCAACGTGGTGCATGGCCGGCCGGTGCAGAACACCGACGCGCTGGCCAACCCGGAGGCGCTGGAGGAATTCCGCGACCGGCCCGAGCTGGCCGCGGACTGATGGTTTCCCGCGAAGCGGACGGCGCAGCCGCCACGCAGACCCCACTGGCGCGTTACCACGCGGAGATCGCGCGCCTCGGCTGGGTGCGCGACCCCGCGCAGGAAGCTGTCGCGCGCCGGCTGGACGAGCTGCATCGCACGCTCGTCGCCTGGCGCCCGCCGCGGCGTCGGCTGTTCCGCCGCCCGGAGCCGGTCGCGCCGGTGCGCGGCCTGTACCTGTGGGGCGACACCGGGCGCGGCAAGACCTGGCTGGTGGATCTCTTCTACCAGTGCCTGCCGTTTCGCGACAAGACGCGGCGTCACTTCCACCGCTTCATGGCCGACGTGCATGCAGGCCTCAAGCGCCACCGGGAGCACGCTGATCCGCTCGGGCTGGTGGCCGACGAGCTGGCGGCCCGGGTGCGCGTGGTTTGCTTCGACGAGTTTTTTGTCGCCGACATCGCCGACGCCATGATCCTCGGCACCCTGCTGGAAAAGCTGTTCGCACGCGGCGTGACACTGGTCGCCACCTCGAACGTGCCGCCGGCCGAGCTATACCGCGACGGCCTGCAACGCGCCCGCTTCCTCCCGGCCATCGATCTCATCGAACGCCACACGGAGGTGGTGGCCGTCGCCGGCGAGACCGACTACCGCTTCCGCCTGCTGGAACGCGCCGAGATCTACCATGTGCCGCTGGACGGCAAGGCCGAAGCCGGGCTGCAGGCCTTGTTCGACAGCGCCGCGCCGCAGGACACACGCAACCGCGGCCCGCTGCGCGTGCTCGGGCGCGACATCCCGGTGCGCTGCCGCGCCGACGGCGTGGCGTGGTTCGATTTCGCCGCCATCTGCGGCGGGCCGCGCAGCCAGGCCGATTACATCGAGATCGCGCGCAGCTTCCACACGGTGCTGGTCGGCGGCGTGCCGCAGTTCACGGCAGAGAACGAAAACGAGGCGCGCCGCTTCATCGCCCTGGTGGACGAGTTCTACGACCGCAGCGTGAAGCTGGTCCTCTCGGCCGCAGTCGCGCCACAAGCGCTGTACCAGGGCCGGCGTCTGCAGTTCGAATTCAAGCGCACCACCAGCCGCCTGGAAGAGATGCGCGGCAAGCCCTACCTGGCCGCGCCCCACCGCCCCTGAAGCACCAGCCTGTAGCCGCCCCAGGCCGCCAGGAGCCACAGCGGCACGGAGCAAGCCACGTAGACTATAGCCATCCCCGGCCGGCCCGCCTGGACCAGCCACAACACCTCCAGGCTGAAGGCGGAGAAAGTGGTGAAGCCGCCGCAGAAGCCGGTCATGAGCAGCAACTGGGCGGGCAGGCCGACGAAGGGTCCGCGATGGCGCGCCACCAGGCCCGCGAGGATGCCGATGAGCAGGGACCCTGCCACGTTCACCGCAAGGGTGGCCCAGGGCCAGCCGTGCGCCGGCCCCGCTACCACCTCCGCCACGCCCCAGCGGGCCAACGCACCGGCGCTGCTCCCCAGGGCCACCCAGAGATAGAACTTGCCGCGGGAATACTCGGGCATGCCCCTCATGCCGGCCACCCGGCAGCCCAGCGCCCGATAAGCCATCCCAGCGAGACACCGCCGAGGGTCAGCGCCAGGGAGGCCGCGATGTTGGCCGTCGCCCTGCCCGGCTTCCCGTCATGCAACATGGCCAGGGTCTGCAGGCTGAACGACGATACCGTGGTGTAGCTGCCGAGGAACCCGACTACAGCAAGATCCCATGCCGGTGAACCCGCACCCGGGGCCAGCATGGCCGCAGCCAAGCCCGCGAGCAGGGCGCCGCTGGCGTTCACCAGCAGGATCCCGGCGGGCGGACTGGCGCCGTGCACGCCACGGCTGACACGCTCGGCGATCCAGAAGCGCGCCATGCCGCCCAGCGCACCGCCCGCAAGAATGCTCATGACTTCCATGGGCGCGTGCGTGACCGCCGGCTTAACTCACGGCAGCGGCACCGGCTGGCTCGTGCCCATGCCGGGACCCAGCACGAGCGCATTCTCCAGCACCCGCATGGCGCCGAGCTGCGCAGCGCGGAAGGCCGGTGCGTGGGCGAACAGGATCACCTGGCCGCGCCCGACCCGCTCGCGCGTCACCCAGGCGGACGACGCGATACGCGTGCGCGCCTCCGGCCACAACAGCCCGGCCATGCGCACGCGCACTTCCTGCCCGGCGGGGACCGGCGCCCAGTTCAGCGTCGTCGCCTCGGTCTCGGCCGGATCGTAGACGCCGATGCGGAACGGCGCCTCGACCGGCGGCGCCGCCATCAGCACCGGCGAGTTGGAGAACAGCACGGGCAGTACCGGGCCCGTGCCCGCAGCCAGCCAGTGTGCAGTGTCGACCCGCGTGCCGACCAGGGCGCCGGACGGCATCAGCATGGCCTGCCAGTCGTCGATACGCTTGCGTGCTTCCGCGGCAGGCATTTCGCCAACGCCATCCCAGGGATACTCCGCGCCCGCCACGGCGGCCCGGCCCCAGGTCGCGTCGGCCGGCGGCAGCGGCTGCGCCGCCAGCCACTCGCGGTAGATGGCGTCCTGGTAACCCGCCAGGTCCTCGTCGATCACCGCCTCGATGGGCCGCGTGCGCACCAGCGGCTCGTCGCCGCCCATCAGCGCCCGCGCCGCGTTACCGACGGCCACCAGCGTGCCGCCGGCGCGCACCCACTCCTCCAGCGCTGCGGACAGGCCGGACGGCAGCCCGCCATTACCCCAGCGCTCGGGCAGGTAAATCACGTTGTAACGCCGCAGGTCGAAGGCGCCGATGCGAGCCTCGTCGAGATGGCTGTGACGCAGCCCGAGACGATGGTCCAGCGCATACCAGGTCGCGCCATAGTCGAGCATGTTGGTCATGCCGCGCGACACGAGGGCGATGTTGGGCTTCACCAGCAGTTCCCACTCGCGGCCGCCCAGGTCGGCGAGTTCGCCCGGCGCGCGCCCGTGGCCCACCGCGTGCAACGGCAGTCCGAGCTCGCGGGCCAGTGCGCGGGCGTCGGACTGCCAGTCCGGCGCCCCGCGGTTGTCATCCAGCGTGACGGCGATCGAGCCGATCGGCAGGTCGGTACCGTCGAGCTGCGACGCCTTGCGGCTGGCACGCACGAAATAGCCACGCTCCATCATGCGGCCGGCGAAAGCCAGCGAGCGATCGTCCGCGCCGGACACCGCCAGCGCGATCGCTGCCGCACTGTCGGCGGGGACGGTCGCCGGCGCGGAGGGGGCGTCGAGGTCGACGCGCTCCAGCCCGCTGTCCAGGTGCTGCGGCACGGTCAGCGCCTCCAGGCCGAACATCATGCTGATGTTCCAGCCCGTGGTGTCATAAATGGTGCTGCGCCCTTCCTTCAGCACGCGCTCACGCTCGTTCGCCAGCGCCGTGTCCGACATGCGCGGATCGAACTCGAACATGGCAGCGAGCAGCCGGCCCTCGGGCTGGCGGTTGCGCAGCACCAGGCTGCCGGCCGGCAGGTCCACGCCGCGCAACTCGCGCCCGAACTGGTCCGTGGCGCTGCCCACGCGCAGCTCCCGCGCCAGGCGGTGCACCTCGAAGCCCTGTACCCGCGCCAGGTCGAGCAGGTCGTTAAGCCGGCCCCGGTTCTCCGTCGGCAGGATGACGAAGCTGCGATCGGCATAGGGTCCGCGTGCCGAGGCCACCTCGGCCCGGTCGCTGCTGAAAGCCTCGAGCAGGTTCCTGCGCTCACGGCGCAGGGTCTCGAGGTTGGCAAAGGAAGAGATGACCTGGTGGTGCACCGACTGGCGGTAGCTGATCAGCAAGGAGTGCCGCTGCACCCCGTCTTCGGCGAGGCGCGCCTGTTCATACAGGATGCCCTGCGCACCGCGCAGCGCGGCCCAGGCGTCGCTGTAACCGGGATACCAGTCCTCGTGCCATTCGCCCGAGTAGTAGGGATAGCCGTAGCGATCGAAGGCCGCGGCCTGGTCATCCGCAAAGACATTACCCATGGGGCGGCGGTACGGCGGCAGGTGCGGGTTGTGCGGCTCCCGCGCCGGCGAGAACAGGTAGGTGTCCTGCGCGCCCATCTCGTGCGCGTCGACAAAGAGCAAGGGCCGCCATGCCGCGATCTCGGGAATGCGCCCGCGCGTCTCCGGATGGCGCGCATAGATCCAGTCGCGGTTCAGGTCGAACAGGTAGTGGTTGCCGCGCCCATAGGGCCAGTAACCGGTGTGCAGCACCGACTGGTCGTCCACGTTCGGCTGCGTGCCGCGCGACTCGGCGAGGCCCTTCACGAAACGTGCACGCCCGTCCGGGTTCATGCTCGGGTCGACGATGACCACCAGCTCGTCGAGCAGCCGGCGCGTCGCCTCGGAACGGTCTGCCGCGAGGTGGTGGATCACCGCCAGCGAGGCGTCCGAGCCGGAGGTCTCGTTGCCGTGGATCGAATAGGCCAGCCACGCCACGCCCGGCAGGCTCTCCACCAGGCGCGCGCGCTCCGCGGCGCCGGTATTGCGCGGGTCCGCAAGCGCCTGCATGCCGGCCTTGATCTCGTCCTGGCGCGCCAGGTTGGCGGGGCTGGAAATGACCAGGTACACCAGCGGCCGGCCCTCGTAGCTGCGCGCATACTCCACCAGTTCGGCGCGCGGCGAGGCCTCGGCGACGGCGCGCGCGTAGGCCACCACCTGCTCCGGCGTGGCGGTGCGCTGGCCTACCGGGAAGCCGAGAAAGGCGTCGGGGTTCGGCACCGCGGGATCGTGGTCGGCGCCGGCCGGGTAGATGTCGCGACCGTAGTCGAGGGCGGGCAGCGGCGAGGGCGGCACAGCAGCGTAAGGCGTCTGTGCTGCGGCGGGCATGCCGGCGGAGAGAGAAAAAACGGCCAGCACGGCCGGGAGAAGCACTCGTGTCATGGGATGGGTCCTTGCGCGGATCAGCGCGGCAATTCTAGCGGGCCGCACCGCGTTCACCTAGCCGATACACCGACGCCAACGCGCGTAACGCGCTTCGAGTTCGGGCCATGGCGCCGGCCGGAACGTGTCCGGCGCCGGCGCCGGTGCAGGCCGCGCCCCGCTCAGCCACGCCAGCCCGCGCGCAGTGGCTTCGACGTCCGTCGGGCGCTCCACCGGGAATCCCGCGAGCGCGGCCAGGCGGCAGCACAAGCCGTCCAGCGCGGACAACCCCCCGGTGATGACGATGCGTCGTGCCGGCCCGCCGGGGCCGCTGCTGTCGGCAAGGCGCTCGATGTTGGCCTGCAACAGGAACACGATGCTCTCGACCACCGCCACGGCCTCTGCCGACAGCGACGCCGCGGCGCTGAACTCCACCGGCGCCTGCGGGCGCCAGAACGGCGACCCCAGGCCGCCCACGCCGTTCAGGAACAGCGGCGGCGCGGACTCCTCTTCGAGCCAGCGCGGCAAGTCCCGCAGCAGGTGCTCGACGCGGATATCGCGTCGTTGCGCGAGCCAGGACAGCGCCGCCCCGGCACCGTTCACGGTCCCTTCCGCCACCCACAGTCGGCGTGTCTCATCGCACAACACGATGCCGCGCAGCATGCCGGGATCGGCCCGGGGCGGCGTCGCACTCACCCGCTGGACGAATGCGCCGGTGCCGATGTTGACGAACAGCGTGTCGGGCGCCGGCTCACCGCGGGCGAACAGCGCCGCGGGCTGGTCGCCGGTCATCACCCGCAGCCCCGCCTCGAGGCGGCCCGCGCGCAGGGTGCCGAATGCGTGGCGGCTGGGCACGCAGCGCGGCAGGCAGTCGCGGGGAATGTCGAACGCCTGCAGCAGGCTCTCCGACCAGTCTGCCGCCGCAATGTCGTATAGCAGCGTGCGGGCCGCATTGGCCGGGTCCACCAGGAAGGGTCGCTGTTCCAGCAGTCGAAAGGCGAGGAAGCTCGCCAGCGGCCCCATGCACAGCCGCCCCGCACGCGCCGCTGCGCCGACCTCGGGCAGCTCGTCCAGGCACCAGCGCAACTTGCTGGCGCCGTAGTGCGGGGAGATAACCAGGCCGGTGATTTCGTGGACCTCCCCCGGGTCGAGAGGCAATCGAGCCAGCCAGTCGGCATGACGCCGATCCTGCCAGGACAGCAGCGGCGACAACGCACGCCCGCTGTCCCGGTCCCAGCACACCACGCTGGAGCGCTGCACCGCCAGGCCGGCAACGATCGTGGCGTCCGCCCCAAGCGAGGCGCCCGCCAGCGCCGCGTCGATTGCTCCCTGCACCGACGCGAGGACGGCCTCCGCATCGTGCTCGACCCATCCGGCTTGCGGATGCACCGTCTCCACCGGCTGCTCGCCCGCGCCGAGTATGCCGGCGTGCTGATCGAACAGGAACGCCTTGCTGGCGTGGCTGCCCTGGTCCAGGGCCAGGAAAAGACTCGGGGTCGGATCCGGCATCACATGCATGATGCCAGACCCGACCCCGAGGGAGTTGCGCGATTAATCGCCGCTGATTATTTGCTGCTGATTACTCGCTGATGGTGATCTCGTCGATCTGGTTGGCGGCGATGTCGGCCTCGCTGAACCAGAGCTGGCGGAAGTCCTTGTTGGAATACCGCAAGTTCTGGTCGTTAAAGAACGGCGAGTCCGGGTCCACCGACTGCGAGTAGCTCACCAGGCCGAAGCCGCGCGGGCCGTCGTCGGTGAACTCCAGGCCGAAGTGCCAGCTGGTGCCGCGCGCCATGAGCCAGCCCTCGCCCGGCACGGTCGAGAGACCGGCCGTCTGGGGGATGGTGCTCGGCGCGAGACGCGGCAGGCGCGTGTCCTCGGCGACCGACGAGGTGACCACGCCGATGGCGTTGAACGCGCCGTCGAGCGAGCCGTCGCCGCCATGCCACGGGAAGGACGGCCCCAGGGCCACCGGCGTGCCGCCCGGAGGCGCCCCACCGGAGGGCTGGAACACCTGGATGGTGCCCAGCGGCGCGTCGTAGGGAATCGCCGCGAGGTCGAGCCGCTCCAGGCCGTCAGCCAGCGACACCAGCATCGGGTCGTTGGCCAGGTCACCCGCATCCGCCGGCGCGGGCACGCCCGGCGTGGCAATGGGGTCGGCCGGATCGAACGGCGCAGTCAGGTGACTGCCGAACTTGCTGCGATAGTCGACAATGAACACGCGGAACACGTGCGCGCCGACGCTGTCCTGCTCGTACACGCCGTCCCAGTTCGCCAGCACCGCACAGGCCGAGGCCACGCTGCGCGTGCCGCCGGCCGAGAGGTTCACCTGGCCGTCACCGATGGCGGTGCAACGCGCGCGCAGCTCGCCGAGGAATTCCTCGGCGTACCACGTGCGGTTGTTGTGAATGACGTTGATCAGGTCCTCTGCACCGAACAGTCCGTCCTGGCCTGCCGGCGGGGTCGCCGCAAAGCCCGGGTCGGTCGGGTTCAGCAGCATGAAAGTGCCGATGCGCGTGCGCGGATTGAGCGGGCTGCGCTCCGGACCGTACAGCTTCGAGAAGCCCTCCAGCGGCGCATTCACGTTGGTCGACCAGTAGCTGTCGTTGGAGTTCTGCGTGAAGTCGCTGCGCACCAGCTTGGGCTTCCCTTCATAGGGCACCAGGCCGATGCCGCAACGTCCCGCGATCCAGTCGTCGCGGATGCTGTCGCCGTCGAGCAGCGTCAGGCCGGCGTTGAACAGCTGGGCGAAAGCCGGACTGGCGGCCAGCTTGGCATCGATCACGCCCAGCGCGATCGGCGACAGGTTGGGCACGGAGCTGCTGTCGATGTAGAAGGCGTTGCCCTGGTCATCGGCATAGGTGGTGTTCACCCACAGCGTGCCGCGGCATTCCCGGAACACGTTCTGGAACTCCTCGAGGTTGCTTGCCTGGCCCATGCGCAGCCAGGTGTCGAGCAACCCGTTGGTGTCGGCATTCGCATCGCGGTAGGTATAGGCCGCGGGCACGCCCTTGGTGCCGATGCCGCCCCAGGCCGGCAGGCCGCCGCCGGTGACCGCGTCGGCCGCCAGCATCGGACCGTACTCCGAGAAGTAGAAGTCGCGCGCGACGGTAATGGGCTCAGGCGCGCCGACATTCACCTCGATCTCGAAGGTCTCGACGGTGATCGGCTTCTCCTCGCCGCCCTTGATGTAGGTGAGCGGGTCGCCGTCCTTGAGCGTGAGCTCGTACAGCGTGAAGCGCCGGCTGGTGCTGACGGTGTGCGACCAGCCCAGGTTTTCGTTGAAGCCGATGAGCGGAATCGGCGTGCCGTGCAGGCCGGCGCCGCGGTAGTTGATGAAATCAGGCACCGTCACCTGGCTTTCGTAGAAGCGCCGCACACCCGTGTAGGGGAAGTGCGGGTTGGCCAGCAGCGCGCCGCGGCCGTTCTCGCTCATCTCGCTGCCGATGCCCCAGGCATTACTCGCGAGACCGGTATCGACGTAGTCCTCGCGTTCGCCGGCATGCCGGCGTGCCAGCATCGGCGTCTGCTCGAACATGTCTAGCACGGCGGGGTCCGCAACCGCGGCCACGGGCGCCGGGGCCGGGCTCACGCCCGGCGGCACGGCGATGAACACCGCACCGGTGGCGAACAGGTCGCCGCTGGCGTACTGAGCCACGATACGGTAGTGCGCCACCAGGTCCTCGGGCTCGATCTCGGTCACCCACGGACCGTTGCGACACTCCGGCGGCAGATCGGCCGGGTCGGTCTCACGCACGTACTTGTTGTAGCCGGCGGTGAAGCCGACCACCATGGCGCGCGACTCATCCGTCATGGCGGCGAAGTCCGCCGCGGCGCCGCTGCGGATGCGCTGCGCCAGGTAGCTGAAGTCGTTGATGATGTGGATGTCGCCGGGCCCGGGACCAAAGTACTTGGCCCGCTCGCTGCGCGCCTTGACGAAGGCGTCAGCCAGATAGCAGACGAGGTCCTGCGCCTGGGCATAGCCCATGCCGAACGCAGCCGACTCGAGGTTCTCGGCGCGAATGTGCGGGATGCCGTTGGTGGTGCGACGGATGGTCGCTACCGGGCCGTCCGGGCCCGCGTTCACCAGGTCCGGCGGCGGGGGCGGCGTAACTACCGGTGGTGGATTGTTGCTGCTGCCACCGCAGCCGGTCAGGACCAGGGCGGCGACGAGGTGCGCCGCGCCGAGCCACCGGACGCGACGACCACGCGCATGCGCGCGCGAGTTGTCTGGATTCATGGAAAGCGGCCTCTTCTATTTATGTTGCAACGCAGTAGGAGTGACTCCTCACTCGTCGCAAGAACATAGCCGAGGCCGCGGGCGCGGTCAAAGCGCCGGCAATTCAGAACAGCCAGGATGCCGACAACACCAGTCGATACTCCTCGCCGCCCTCGGCACCCTGTTGTTGCGATTCCTCGTTGAGGTCCGTCCAGACGGGGAACTTCACGCCGGCGGCGATGCTGACCTGGTCGATGGAGAGGCGCACGCCGGGCATCAGGTAGAGAATGTCGCCACCGGTGGCCGGCTCTCCGACGCCGTCGCTCTGGTCACGACCGAGACCGAGGTATTGCAGCTCGAGCACGGCATCGACACGCTTCAAGCGTTCCGGGTCGGTTTGCGCACGATAGATGAGGGCCGAGTTCAGGCGCGTCTCGGTGCCGAACTTCCCCTCAACCCCGTCTTCGTAGCGGTAGGACTGGAACCAGGTGCCGGAAAGCTCCGTGTTGAGCGTCCAGCGCGGCGCCAGCATCTTCGTCGCCGTCAGGCCGGCAGTGAACGACGGTTTGCCGAATCCGGTCGACTTGCCACCGTCGATGGCGCCGTCGGCGTCGCGCAGGTTCGGCTCTCCCGTCGGCAGGGAAAACCCACCGAACAGCGTGAAGTGCCAGTCCTCCAGATCGTCCAGGCTCTCGTTCTGCGGGATCAGCTCGAAGCCGTCGTAGTAACGGAAGC
>CAYPTW010000030.1:0-27524 GCA_964413755.1 uncultured Thioalkalivibrio sp.
CTCGTCCATGGCCAGGATCAGGTCGAACTGCTCGAAGTCCTCCGGCGCGACCTTGCGCGCGCGCAGCGACGCCAGGTCGTAGCCGCGCGCCTGCGCCGCCGCCATGGCGCGCGCGTCCGGCGGCGCGCCCACGTGGTAGCCGCCGGTGCCGGCGGAGTCGATGCGAATGCGGTCTTCCAGGCCCGCTTCACGCGCCAGGTGCCGGAACACGCCCTCCGCGGTCGGCGAACGGCAGATGTTGCCCAGGCAGACAAACAGCACCGAGTGTCCCGGACGCTCCATTTCCAGTGTCATGTCTCGTGTCCCCGTCTGCAGACGGCCCCTGCCGTGCGTGAGGCATTATCCTATTCATGCGCGCGGCGGTGATACCGTGAACCATGTCGGGCTATGATGCACAGGTGAGCACGAGCAGCGAAATCCTGGCGCGCCTGGCGCCCTTCGTCGGCCGGGAAGTGAGTTACCAGGGGTTGCGTTGCACGGTGCTCGACCTGCTGTCCGACCCGCCCATGCTCGTGCTCCGGCCGATGGACGCGACCCCGATCATCCAGGCCGACAACTTCGGCAAGCCGATGCGCCACGCACCCCAGCTTTACGAGCTGCCCGTGTTCGGGCCCGACGGCCGTTCGCTGTCGGCAGAACTGCGCCTCGTCAAGCTGCCGGAGGACCTGCCGCCAACTGGCGATTGACCCTTGCCAGGTCCTCGGGCGTGTCGATGCCCGCCGGAGGCACCTGCAAAGCCGTGTCGACCTGGATTCTCATGCCCAGCCACAAGGCACGCAGCTGCTCGAGACGCTCCACCTGCTCCAGGTGGCACGGCGGCGCAGCCGCCAGGCGCTGCAGCGACCCGACGCGATAACCATACAGGCCGAGGTGTCGCAGCGCGCCGGCAAAGCGCTGCTGTGAGCCAAGGCCGGACGGCGCGCCGTCGCGATGCCAGGGAATCGGCGCGCGGCTGAAATACAGCGCCCGCCCGTCGGCGGCCGCGACGAGCTTCACCACGTTCGGATCGAGGTACTCGGCGAGGTCGTGGATCGGTGTGCCGAGCGTGGCCATGTCGGCCTCCGGCTGCAGGCGCAGCAACTCGGCCACCTGCATCACCAGCGCGGGCGGCAACAGTGGCTCGTCCCCCTGCACGTTGACCACCACCACGGACTCGTCCCAGTCGCGCCGGGCGGCCACCTCCGCAATGCGGTCGGTGCCGCTGGCATGGGCGGCGTCCGTGACGCACACCTCGGCGCCGAACGCCTCGCAGGCACTGGCGATGGCTGCGTGGTCCGTCGCCACCGTGACTGAGTCCGCACCGGCATCACGGGCGCGCTCCCACACCCACTGGATCATGGGTCGCCCGCCGATCAACGCCAGCGGCTTGCCCGGCAGGCGCACCGATGCGTAACGCGCCGGGATGACGACATGGAAGCCGCTCACCGCCGCTCCATCGCCAGCAGCTCCGGCTGCGAAATCTCCCGCGCGTCCGCAACGCGCAGGCACGGCACCCCTTCCCGCACCGGCCAGGCCAGCCGGTCACCGCGGCACACGAGTTCCTCCTGCTCGCGGCGATACAGCAGCGGCCCCTTGCAGATGGGGCAGGCCAGGATGTCGAGTAGCCCGTGATCCATGCGCTCAAGCTTCGCTCATGGCGAGACAGGTTGCCAGTCGCGACAACAGCGGCTCCCCGCCGTCCTCCAGCGCGGCACTCACCGGGACCTCCCAGGCGACCTGTGCACCTGCCGCGCCGCGGCAACGCATGGCGTCCTTCGAGGTCATCAGCACCGGGTATCCGTCGGCCGGCATGAGCAGCCCTGACGGGACCTGGCCGTGATCCGGCAAGGCATGGCGCTGCACCGTAAGGCCCTGTGCTTCGAGCAAGGCGAAAAAGCGCTCCGGATGCCCGATGCCGGCGACGGCGTGCACCGGCGCGGCGGCGAAAGACGCCAGCGCGCGCCGCTCGCTGCCGTCGAGCCGCACCGCCTCGCTGCCGGCCAGGGTCATGCGCAGCGCGTCCGCGGGGCAGTGCGGACCGGTGCCGTTGCACACCACCGCGTCCGCCTCGCCCAGGCGTTGCACGCTCTCGCGCAACGGCCCCGCAGGCAGCAGGCGGCCGTTGCCGAAGCCGCGTTGCGCGTCGACCACCACGATCTCGAAATCACGCTGCAGCCGGTAATGCTGCAGGCCGTCGTCTGCGACGATGATATCGGCCCCGTCCGCCACGGCGGCCCGTGCCGCGGCGAGCCGGTCGCGGCATATCCACACCGGCACGCCGGTCTCACGCAGCACCAGCAAGGGCTCGTCGCCGGCCAATCCGGGCGCATCGCTCGCCGTCACGCGATGCGGCGCGGCCGGTTCGGCCCCGCCGTAGCCCCGGCTCACCAGGGCCGGCCGCCGGCCGTCGCGCACCAGGGCCTGCAGCAACCAGATCGCCAGGGGCGTCTTGCCGGCGCCGCCGGCAGTGAGGTTGCCGATCACGATAACGGGGCGGCCCGGGTGTCCGGAGCGCCGCCAGCCGCGCCGATAGGCGACACGGCGCAAGGCGGTGACGCCACGGTAAAGGGAGGCCAGCGGAAATGCCCACCAAGGTACGCGTGCGCCCTGGTACCAGGCCTCCTGCAAACGCTGTTCCAGCCGGCGCACGCGCTGAACCGGGGGCCCGCGCCTCAGGCGGGCGCGTCCGTCGCCTCGCCGGCGAACTGCATGCGGTGCAGGGCGGCGTAGGCGCCATCGTGCGCCATCAGCTCGGCGTGGCTGCCCATCTCGACGATGCGGCCGTGGTCCATGACCACGATCCGGTCCGCATTCTCGATGGTGGACAGCCGATGCGCGATCACCAGCGTCGTCCGGTTCTGCATCAGCACCTCCAGGGCCTGCTGGATGTGGCGCTCGGACTCCGTATCCAGCGCCGAGGTCGCCTCGTCGAGGATCAGGACCGGGGCGTTCTTCAACAGTGCGCGGGCGATGGCCACCCGCTGGCGCTGGCCGCCCGACAGCGTGACGCCGCGGTCGCCCACCTGGGTCTCCAGGCCGTCCGGGAACCGCTCCGTGAATTCCAGCACGTGCGCCGCGCGGGCGGCCTGCTCGATCTCCTCCGGGCTGGCGTCGCGCATGACGCCGTAAGCGATGTTGGCGCGAATGGTGTCATCGAACAGCTTCACGTCCTGGCTCACCAGGCTCACCTGCCGCCGCAGGTCGTCGAGCCGGTACTCGCGCAGGTCGTAGCCGTCGAGCAGCACGCTGCCCTCGGTCGGATCGTAGAAGCGCGGGATCAGGCTGACCAGCGTGCTCTTGCCGCTGCCGGAACGGCCGACGATGGCCAGCCGCTCGCCCGGTGCGACGGCGAGATTGATGTCGCGCAGCACCTGGCCTTTTTCCACCTGGTAAAGGAAGTTGACCCCGCTGAACTCGAGGCGGCCCGTGGCACGGACCACGCGCCGATCACCGCCCTGGTCCTCGCCCGGCGTGTCCAGCAACTCGAAAATGCTCTGGCCCGCGGCAATGCCCTGCTGCAGCGGCACGTTGATGTTGGTGAGGTGCTTGAGCGGCGCCATGATCAGCAGCATCGCGCCGATGAAGGACACGAACTCGCCGACATTCATGCCGCCGGAGAGCTCGTCGCGGGTGGCGACGAAGACCACCGACGACAGGCCGATCGCCGACACCAGCTGGATGATCGGGCCGCTGGCGGACTTGGCCGCGGCCAGCTTCATGTTGAGGCGCCGGTTCTTCTCGTTGACCGCCTCGAAGCCCTGCACTTCCTGGGCCTCACCATTGAACACCTTGACGACCTTGTGCGCCTCCAGCACCTGTTCGGCCGCCTGCGTGACATCGCCCATGGAGTTCTGGATACGGGCGCTGTAGCGGCGAAAGCGCTTCGACAGGCTGCGGATGATGATGCCGATGAGCGGCCCCACGACCAGCACGAACAGGGACAGGCGCGGGCTCACCCAGAACATGTAGATCACCAGCCCGACGATGGTGAGCAGGTCCTTGAACAAAGTGGTCAGCACCTGGCTTGCCGCCTGGGCCACCTGCTCGATATTGAAGGTCAGCCGGGAGAGCAAGGCGCCGGATGAGCTCTGGTCGTAGAAGCGTGTCGGCAGCGCCAGGAACTTGGCAAAGACTTCCTCGCGCATGCGCTTGATGACCTGCCGGCCGACCCAGCTCATCGAGTAGGTCGCAACGTAGTCGGCCACGCCCCGAACGGCGAAGATCCCGAGGATCATGAAGGGCATCCAGCGGATGAACTCCATGTCGCGCTCGACGAAGCTCTGGTTGGTGATCAGCTTGGTGATGTAGGCGAAGCCGGTCTGGCTGCCGGCATAGATCACCATGGCGATGATTGCGGCCGTAAACATGCCCCGGTAGGCGCCGGAGTAGCCCCATAAGCGGCGGTACACGCTGCCGGCCTGGTCGAGCGGTGGTGGGGACTGTGGCGCGCTCACTCGGGCTCGCTGACGGTGGCGATGAGGATCTCGCGGAAGCCGAGCCGCCCGACGATGTCCATGGCGGTCACCACGGACTGGTGGCTGGCGCGCGCATCCGCACGAATGGTCACGGGCAACTCGCGGCCGTCGCCTGCGACGCTTTGCAGGGCGCGCTGCAGGGTCTCGGGGCGCCGGTTGACCAGCTCCTGGCCGTCGACGAAATAGTCGCCCGAAGCAGTGACGATGATCTCGATCTCTTGCAGAGGCTCCGCGCGCGGCAGCGCCTCGGCCTGCGGCAGTTGCAGGCGCACCTCGGTGGCCTTGAGGAAGCTGGTGGAGACCATGAAGAACACCAGCAACAGCAGGACCACGTCAATCAGCGAAGTGAGATTGATCTCCGGTTCCTCGCGCGGGCGCGGACGCAAGTCCATCAGGCGGCAGGCTCCGCGCGGGTCGCGCCATGCAGCGCGTCGATGAGCTTCATCGCCTCCTTCTCCATCTCGACCACCAGCGCATCCACCCGCCCGCGCAGGTAGCGATAGGCGATCAGGCTGGGGATCGCCACAGATAGCCCCGCCGCCGTGGTGATCAGCGCCTCGGAAATGCCGCCGGCGAGCACGCCGGGATTGCCGACGCCGGCCGTGGTGATGGCCGTGAACACTTTCACCATGCCGATGACCGTGCCCAGCAGGCCGAGCAGGGGCGTGATGGCAGCGATCGTGCCCAGCGTGTTGAGGTAGCGCTCCAGCTCGTGGACCACGTGGCGTCCGGTGTCCTGCACCTTCTCCTTCAACACCTCGCGCTCCTGGTGGCGGTTCGCCAGGCCGGCCGCGAGCACCTGGCCCATGGGCGAGTTGGCGGCAAGGATGTCGAGGTGTTTCTGGTCGAGCTGGCGGTCGCGGGCCCATTCCCAGACGCGCGTCGCCAGCCCCTGGGGCAGCACGCGCCGCGGCTGCAGCGTCCAGATGCGCTCGATGGTGATCGCCACGGCGACGACGGAGCACAGGATAATGGGCAGCATCAGCCACCCGCCCGCCTGAATAATTTCGATCATGATGTCTCGCGACCTGAGGGCTGCCGGCGATGATACCGGCAAGTGTCACTCCGCGGCCACCGAAGGCCCGAATGCAGACGGGGCCCCGCAGGGCCCCGTCCTTGGCCGACGGTCGCGCAGAGGCGACCGCGAGGCCTCGTCGCGCCTCAGAAGCGCAGCTCGGCGCCGACGCCGAACAGCGTCTCGTCCTCGCCCACGTCGGCACTGGTGAAGGTCACGCCGGTGTAGGCCTTGGCGTTCTTGGCCAGGGCCTTGGTCATCGCCAGGCGGTACCAGGTGTCGTCGGAGTCAAGGTTCGACCCGAAAGCGGCATTGCCACTGTAGCCATTCGCGAACGGCAGGTCGCCCATCAGGAATACGCGGTCGCCGAACAGGTTGGCCGCGGAGCCCGAGACCCAGCCGTCCCGCATCTCGTACTGCGCCGTCACCGCGAACTCGCCGAACTTGGTCCGCGCGCCGACCTTGACATTGTCGTTGTCACTGTCGCCGGCATTGTTCCAGCCCGCCCACAGGTCGAAGCCGCCGAGCTTGCCGGTGAACATGACGGCAGCGTCGTTGACCGAATCGCCGGCGCTGTCGGTGGTCGGGTTGTACTGGATCATCATGCCGACTGCGCCGAAGTCGTAGGAGTACTGCAGCAGGTCGTCGACGAACGAGTTCGAGCCGTACTTACCGCCGGCCACGGCGATGGTGTTGCGGGCCTGGAGGAAGGTCGTGATGTACGGGTCCTTCTCCGCGTTCTTCAGCGCGCCCGCCATGCGGCCGGCCTGCAGGCTGCCGAAGCCGCCCTTGATGCCGATGTACCGGTCGCGATACTCGGGCCCGAAGCGGGTCTGCCCGTCGCTCTTGACGCGATCCCGCATGTCCAGCGCAATGCGGCCGAACATTACCAGGTCGCCCGCTTCCTGCGAGGCATCAATCTGGAAGCGCGCGGTGCCGTTGTCGCTCAAGGAGCGCGTGCTCTCGACTTCGTCCTCGAAAACGAGATCGAGGGCCACCCGGCCGGAAAACTTCACGTCCGCCGCGAGGGCGCTCGAAACGGGGGCGGCGAGAATGGCGGCCACACCTGCCGCAATCAAAACGTTTCTCTTTTGCATGGTCCTGATTTCCTTGCTGAGGCTTGAAAACGGGCCCGCGCGACGCCGCAACGAGCCCGTGATTTGACGACCCTGGGGCCGGTTTACAGCGGATGCTTCTCGTGGCAGGCGAAACAGTCCATCTTGCTTTGTGAATTCTCCAGGTAGCTCGCCTTCTCCGTATGGCAACTGCGGCATTCCTGGACTTCTTCCGTGATCGGGAACGCGGCCACGAAAGTGCCGGCTGCTTGTGCATTCAGCAGTTCTGTCACCTTGCGACCGACAGACGCTGCGAGCTGGCCGCAGCGGTCGGAACGCTCGGGGGTAAAAGCGCCCATGCCCGAAGTCTTCGTCCAGGCAAGGATCGAGACGTGGCACAGGATCGAGTTGGACACCGCACCTTCGATCTCGAACTTGGCGTTGTCGGGCACCCAGTTCGGCAATGAAGTGCGCTCGAACCAGCCGTACAACTCGTCGATCAGCGGACGCGGGTTCGGAGAGATGAGGTTGAGCGCATAGGCTCCACCATTCATGGTGCCGCAGATCGAACCCCAGCCGTTGACGCCCGCGAAACCGTATTCCAGGGCCGCAGTCGGCCAGGTGAGGTAAGGCCCGCCCACCTTCTCGGACAGTGCGCGCACCAGACCCTCCACAACGCTGTACATGCAGTGGCCGTGCTGGAACGCCTGGTAGGTAAGATTGCCGACATAGTCCGGATCGAGCGGCTCGTACGGCAGAGGCTGATGCTTCAGCTTGCCCTTCTCGTTCAACACCGGCGGCGGCCGGACAGCGGGCACACTGGCTCCGCTCAGGCTCGGCCTGAATACCATCGCCGCCCCCACACCACCTGCGATCGTGCCGATGGCCTGTCTTCTTGACATCGTCATAGCTGTTCTCCGTATTCCTTTCAGATCAGCCCGGCCACTCCGGCCGGCATCAGGTGGGACGTCGTTGTCACAGCCTTGCAGCGGCATCGATTTCCCACGCCGAATTCTGGGCATGTGATTCGCGCATTTCGATTCGCTAATTTACCGACAGTAGATATACTTATCGGGCCGGCCGCAGAGCGCATCGCAGCCGTCGGGTAGATCAGGTACGGCGCGCCGACCTTCTCGCACAGGACCTGGATGATCGACCCAGTGACGCCGTACCGGGATTTGCAATGCGTGCCTGCATCAACGCACGCAGTCGAGCCAGGCGCGGCATTCCTCGCGCCGCCGCAGCACCGGCGGTACCGGACCGCCCGGTTGGAACCGCAGCACGATCTCGCCGTGGCGCTCGGTCGACAGTGCGGTGGCGCCGGCCGACTGCCAGCGCGCCACGACGGCCGCGGCAGGAAAGCCCCAGCGGTTCCTCCAGTTGGTCGAGAACACCACCCATGCCGGTCTCGTCGCGGCCACGAGCGCGGGACCCGACGAGGTATTGCTGCCGTGATGCGGCGCCACCACCACGTCCGCCTGCAGCCGGGCCCGATGGCGGAGAATGGCGCGCTCGCCGCGTGCCTCGATGTCGCCGGTGAGCAGCGCCCTGCCCCCGGCGCCCTCGACCAGCAACACGCATGAGCCCTCGTTGCTGCCGCCGCGAAAGCCCGGCGCCGGATGCAGCAGCGTAAACCTCACGCTGTCCCACGCCCACGATGCGCCGGCCGGGCAAGGCCTGTCGGTCATTCCCTCCGTGCCGTGCCCGCCCATCACCGTTGTGTCCGGAAACCTCGCGCGCACGGTGGTCGCACCGCCCGCGTGATCGGCATGGCCATGGCTGAGGATCATCAGGTCGAGCCGGCGTACGCCAAGAGCCTGCAGCGCAGGCAGGATGCTCCAGGTGGCCGCGTCCCCGCCGGGCCAGGCCGGACCGGTGTCGTACAGCAGCGCGTGCTCCCGGGTACGCACCATGACGGCCAGGCCGTGACCGATGTCGAACACGCGCAATTCGAATGCGCCCGGCGCAAGCGCCTGCGTGGCGGGCAGGAACAGCGGTGTGAAGAGCAATGCCGCGCACCAGCGTCCGGGCACCGGGCGCGGCGCGACGCTCCATACGGCGCCGACGGCTGCCAGCAGCAGCGCCACGGCCCCGGGTGCCGCGGGCGCATGTGCCGCCCAAGGCCAGGTCGCTACCCGCTCGATCACGGCCAGCGCCTGCGTCGTGGCCTCCGCCGCGAACAGCAGAGTCGCCGTGCCGGCCGGCGGCAGCATCCAGCTCAGCACCACGCCCGTCAACGCGGGCGGGACCACGAACAGGCTGAACCAGGGCACGGCGAGCAGGTTGGCAAACGGCGCCACCAGTGAGACGCGGCCGAACCAGGCCACCGTGCAAACCAGCATCCCGACCGCCAGCGCCGCCTGGATGCGCAGGGCCGCCGTGATGACGCCCGGACTGGAGCGCCGTGCTGCAACTACGGCGATGATGGTGGCGACGGCGCCGAAGGAGAGCCACAGGCCGGGGTCGAGCACCGCCAGCGGATCCGCCAGCAGTACCAGCACCAGCGCCAGGCCGAACGCGCTCGGCACCGACCCGCCGCGCCGGCATAGCAAGGCGCCGAGCGCGACAGCCGTCATCAGCAGTGCGCGCTGCGCCGACACCGGCATGCCGGCGAACAGGCAGTACACCGCCGCCGCCAGGAGTGCGCCGAGGGCGGCCCAGTCGCGCGCGGGCCGGCGCCCGCACGCCAGGCGACGTGCCAGAGCCCCGACCGCAAAGCCGCCGGCGCCGGCCACCAGGCCGACGTGCAGCCCGGAAATCGCCAGCAGGTGCCCGGTGCCCGTGGCGGCGAGGGCATCGCGCGTGCCCGGATCGAGTCCGCCGCGAAAGCCCAGGGTAATGGCCGTGAGCACGGCCGCGGCCGCGGGATCGGGCACGACCTCGCGGATCCGGCTTGCCGCTTCGCCGCGCCAGTGCAGGAGGCGATCGGCAGCAGTGTCGAGGCGTTGCCCGGCGCCCTGCCCGCTGGCGTAGCCGGTGACGCTGATCCCCTGGCGCAACAACCAGGCTTCCCGGCTGCTGCTCCCCGTATTGAGCAGGCCGCGCGGACGCTGCACCTTGGCCGCGAAGCGCCAGCGCTCGCCGGGTGCGGGCAACTCATGTCCCTCGTACCAGGACAGGCGCAGCCGGCCGCGCAGCCCTTCAGGCGCCTCCAGGCGCAGCGTCAGCACTACCCGCCGCGCCTCGCGTCGCGGCAAGTCGTCGACCACGCCGACTACCACCACGCGCTCGCCGTCCAGCGCCGGATCGAGCCGCTGCGCCAGTCCCTGCGCCAGGGCCAATGCGGCCAGCGCCGCACCGCAGCCGATGCCCGCGAGCAGCCAGCGGCCGCGCCATGCGGCCGCGACGGCTGACAGCAGCAGGGTGCCGATGATCCAGGGAAACAACGCGCCGAGCACGTGCAACGCCAGCCAGCTTCCCGCCAGCATGCCCAGGCCAAACACAGGCATGGCCGTAGCGGGTACTGCTGCGTGATAATGCGACGACAGATTCCCGATAAGTGGCAATGCCCCGAAATCTCCTCAACCGGGTGCTCCCGGCGCGCAAGCAGCTCCATGACAAGTGGTTCCTGCGGCCGTTCAATGCTCTGCTGCATGACCCGGCGCTCTGGGCCACCCATCGTAAAAACGTGCTCAAGGCCTTTGCAGTAGGCCTATTTGCCAGTTTCATGCCGATACCCGGCCAGACGATGCTGTCGGCCATGGTGGCGTTGTGGCTGCGCGTGAATATCCCGGTGGTGGTGGTGGCCTCGTGGGTCGCCAACCCCGTCACCATCGGGCCGATGTACTACGCCTGTTACCGCGTCGGTTCCTGGCTGCTGGACCGCAAGCCGACCGGATTCCCCGACGCGTTGACCTTCGAATGGCTGTGGAGCGAGATCGGGCGCGTGTGGCAGCCGTTGTTACTCGGCTGCGTGGTGCTCGGCACCCTGGTGACGGCAGTCTCCGTGCTGCTGCTGAACCAGGTGTGGATCCGCATGTCACGGCGACGCTTTCGCGAGCGCCGGCGTTTCCATCCCTGGCGCCGTCAGCCGCCCGCCTGAGGGCCGCGCGGCGCCTGCAACAGGCCGTCGTACAGCTCCAGCACCCTGCCCATGCGATGCGCCAGCGCGAGGTCGTGGGTCACCACCACCAGCGCCGTGCCGAGCTCGCGATTCAGCTCCAGCATCAGCTCGAACACCGTGGCCCCGGTGCGGGCGTCCAGGTTCCCGGTGGGCTCGTCGGCCAGCACCACCGCGGGCCGCGTGATGAGTGCACGCGCCACTGCGGCGCGCTGGCGTTCGCCGCCCGACAGCTTCGCCGGGCGATGGTCCAGGCGCGCAGCCAGGCCGACACGCCCGAGGAGATCGGCTGCCGCCGCCTTGGCTTCCGCCACCTCCAGGCCGCGGATCAGCAGCGGCATGGCGACGTTTTCCAGGGCGGAGAACTCCGGCAGCAGGTGATGGAACTGGTACACGAAACCCAGCGCCTCGTTGCGCAGCCGCCCGCGTTGCGCGTCATTCAGGGTCGAGAGGTCCTGCCCGCTTACCCGCACCGCGCCGCTGGTTGGCAGGTCAAGGCCGCCGAGCAGCTGCAGCAACGTGGTCTTGCCGGAGCCGCTGGCGCCGACGATGGCGAGGCGGTCGCCGGCGCGCACCTCGAGCTCGACGCCATTCAGTACATCGACGACATTGCCGCCTTCGACGAAGCGCTTGCTCAGCTGGTGGCAGGAGAGGACGGTCGCGGTGTCATTCATGTCGCAAGGCCTCCGCCGGCTGGCTGCGCGCCGCGCGCCACGCCGGGTAGATGGTCGAGAGCACCGTGAGCACGAACGCCGTGCCGCAGATGCGCCACAGGTCGCCGGCGCGCAGTTCGGCCGGCAGGTCGCTCATGAAATACACGTCGGGTGCGAGAAAGGTCGTGCCCACGAGAGCCTCCAGCGCATGCACCAGCTGCTCCACGTTGAGCGCCAGCAGTGCACCGAGCGCGAGCCCGGCCAGGGTGCCGACGATGCCGATGAGCGTGCCCTGGATGACGAACACCGTCATGATCCCGCCGGGAGAAGCGCCGAGGGTGCGCAGGATGGCGATGTCGCCCTGCTTGTCCTTCACCACCATCACCAGCGTGGAGACGATGTTGAAGGCGGCGACGGCGACCACCAGCAGCAGGATGGTGAACATCATCTGCTTGGACAGCTGGATGGAGCGGAAGAAGTTCACATGCTGGCGCGTCCAGTCGTTGACGTAGAACCCGCCGCCGAGCGCCACGGCAATCTCGCGCGACAACTGGGGTGCACGAAACATGTCGTCGAGCGTCAGCCTGAGCCCCGTGACGCGGTCGCCGCTGCGCCACAGGCGCGCAGCATCGTCCAGGTGCACGAACGCCAGGTTGCGGTCGAACTCGTACATGCCCGCCTCGAATATCCCGGCCACGGTGAAACGGCGCAGGCGCGGCACCACGCCGGCGGGGGTCACCATGCCCTGGGAAATGGCGAGCACCACCTGGTCTCCCAACCCCACCCCCAGCTCGCGCGCCAGCGCGCTGCCGAGCAGGATGTTCCAGCCGCCCGCGGACAACGCATCCAGCGAGCCGGCCACCAGCAGCGTTTCCAGCCCCGACACGCGACGCTCCTGCGCCGGCAGGATGCCCCGCACCAGCGCCCCGCTGACGGCATCACCCTGCAGCAGCATGCCCTCGCCCTGCACGTAGGGCGCCGCCGCCGTCACCTCGGGCACGGCCTCCACTTCCGCGGCCACGGCCTGCCAGTCCGCAATGCCTTCGCCGAAACCCTCCAGCGAGGCATGCGCAGCCAGCGACAGGATGCGCGTGCGCAGCTCGCTCTCGAAACCGTTCATCACCGACAGCACCACGATCAGCACCGCCACGCCGACCGCCACGCCGAGGATGGAAATCGCCGAGATGAAAGACACGAAGCGGTTGTGGGTGCGCGCGCGCAGGTAGCGCGTGCCGACCATCCAGCGCCACCGGCTACTCATAGCGCAGCGCCTCCGCAGGCTCGGTGCGCGCCGCGCGCAGCGAGGGATAGAGCGTCGACAGCAGGCACAACACCAGGGCAATCCCGGTGACGGTCACGACCTGCATCCAGCGCAGTTCCGAGGGCAGGCGGGAGATGTAATACACGTCCGCCGGCAGCAGGCTGAACCCGAACACCGATTCCAGCGCCGGCATGATGTTGCCCGCGTGCACCGCCAGCGGCACGCCCGCGGCCGCGCCGAGCAGCGTGCCGGCGACGCCGATCAGAGCACCCTGCACCACGAAGATCCGCATCACGCTGCCCGGCGGCAGCCCCATGGTGCGCAGGATCGCAATCTCGGCGCGCTTGTCCCCCACCACCATCACCAGGGTCGCGACGATGTTGAAAGCTGCCACGGCGATCACCAGCGACAGGATCAGGGTCATCATGGTCTTCTCGATGCGCACGGCACGGAAGTAGCTGGCGTTCTCCGCGGTCCAGTCACGCGCCTCGTACCCGGGGCCCAGCGCGGCCGCCAGGTTGCGTGTCACTTCCGGCGCGGCGAACAGGTCCGCATAGCGCAGGCGCAGGCCGGAGACCTCGCCGGGCCGCCCGCGCGCCACCGCGGCGTCCTCCAGGTGCGTCAGCGCGAGCGTGCCGTCCTGCTCTTCCATCCCCACTTCGAACAGGCCGACCACGGTAAAGCGCCGCATGCGCGGCACCAGGCGCGTGCCGCCGGCGTCGCTGGTTGGCACCAGCAGGCTCACCGAGCCGCCCAGTCCGACCTGCAGCCGTGCCGCGAGCAGCCGCCCCAGCAGGACCCCATCGCTCCCCGGCTGCAGCGCATCCAGGCTGCCGACCAGCAGGTGCCGTCCGACTTCCGAGACCGCGCCCTCCAGCTCCGGATCGATACCCCGCAGCAGCGTGCCCCTGAGGCGGCCGTCGCTGGCGAGCATCGCCTGCACCTCCACGAAGGGCGCAACGCCGGTGACGCCGGGCATCTCGCGCACGCGCTCCAGCGGGCTACGCCAGTCCTCGAGCCCGCCGTCCGGAGCCGTGACGACCCCGTGCGCGCTGAGATTGAGCAGGCGACCGCGCAGCTCCTGCTCGAAGCCGTTCATCACCGACAGCACGACGATCAGGGCCGCCACGCCGACGGCCACGCCGAGCAACGACACCAGGGAAATGAAGGACACGAAGCGGCTCGCCCGCCGGGCGCGCAGGTAGCGCAGGCCGATACAGATTTCCAGCGGACGAAACATGGCGCGCCATTAAATCACAGCCCGGGACGCAAAATGAGACATTGATGCCGACTGCAACCCGCCTGCGGTGTTATATTCTGCCGGTCAAACGACCGGAGCCGCGCCATGTCCAAGACGCTTTTCGCACTGGCCATTATTACCCTGCTGGGGGCTGTGCCCGCGGCCAGGGCCGACGTGCTGATCATCGAGAAGCTCGAAGCCGCGCAGATCGAGATGCCCGCGCGCGGCGCCACCATGGCGCGCGTGCAGCAGCTGTTCGGCGCCCCGCAGAGCGTCTCGGGCCCCGTCGGCGAGCCCCCGATCACGCGCTGGGATTACGGCTCTTTCGTCGTGGTCTTCGAGCACGACCGGGTGATCCACAGCGTCGAGAAGCACGACCGGCCGCCGCGCCCCGCGAACTGAGCCGCCCGCCCCGCCCATGACCCCGCGCACCCTGAAAACCGGGTTGGTCCAGCATGCCGTCGGCGAGGACCTCGCCGCCACGCGCGCCCTGACCGAGGCCGGCGTGCGCGAGGCCGCTGCGCGTGGGGCGCGCCTGGTGCTGCTGCAGGAGCTGCACCAGAGCAGTTATTTCTGCAAAGTCGAGGATCCCGACCTGTTCGACCTGGCGGAACCCATCCCCGGGCCGGGCACTGAATGGCTGGGCCGGCTGGCTGCCGAGCTCGGCGTAGTGATCGTCGGCTCGCTGTTCGAACGGCGCGCTGCCGGCATCTACCACAACACGGCGGTGGTGCTGGAGTCGGACGGCCGCCTGGTCGGACGCTATCGCAAGGCCCACATCCCGGACGATCCGGCCTACTACGAGAAGTTCTTCTTTACGCCCGGTGACGACGACCTGCGTCCGATCGAGACCTCGGTCGGGCGGCTCGGCGTGCTGGTGTGCTGGGACCAGTGGTACCCCGAGGCCGCCCGCCTGATGGCACTGGCCGGCGCGGAGATGCTGCTCTATCCCACCGCGATCGGCCGTTCGGCGGAGGATCCGCCGGAAGAACAGCGCCGCCAGCAGGACGCCTGGGAAACCGTGCAGCGCGGCCACGCAGTGGCGAACGGGCTGCCGGTGCTGGCCTGCAACCGCGTCGGCTTCGAGGCCGATCCGTCCGGCGCCACTGCGGGTATCACTTTCTGGGGCAACAGTTTTGCCTGCGGACCCCAGGGCGAGATGCTGGTGCGTGCCGGCGATGCCCCGGAAACCCTGGTGGCGGACATCGACCTGGCACGCTCGGAACGCGTGCGCCGCATGTGGCCCTTCCTGCGCGACCGGCGCATCGACGCCTACGGCGACCTGCTGCTGCGCTACCGGGACTGAGCCCGGCCGTGTGAGCCGGGCCTTGTGAGATAATTCCCGCTCGCAACCCCGCGCGTCCTCGCGCCTGACTTTCTCCTCGCCCATGAAGACCGCCTGGAAACACCTGCCGTTACCCGAGGCAGCCGGCCCGCCGTTGTCCTGGGGCCAGCTGTACGGCGCCGCGCCTGCGCTGGCGGTGGCGGAAGCGGCACGCCGGCACCCCGGACCGGTGCTGGTCCTGGCCCGCTCCCCGCGCCAGGCGGACCAGCTCGCTGCCGAGATCGCGTTCTTCGCCGGCAAGGATTGCGAGGTCCTGCTGCTGCCGGACGCCGAGACCCTGCCCTGGGACGCCTTCTCGCCTCACCCCGACATCACCTCCCGGCGCCTCGCCACCCTGGCCCGCCTGCCCGGGCTGCAGCGCGGCGTCGTGGTGGCGGCCACCCAGGGCCTGCTGCAGAGACTGCCGCCCCCGGCATGGACCGCGACCCAGGGCCTCGAGGTACGCGTCGGGGATGCGCTCGACCCCACGCTGTTGCGGCAGCAGCTGCAGGATGCCGGTTACCTGGCCGTGCCGCAGGTCAGCGAGCACGGCGAATTCGCCCTGCGCGGCTCGCTGCTGGACCTGTACCCGATGGGCAGCGAACTGCCTTTTCGCATCGACCTGTTCGACGATACCGTGGACTCGATCCGGCGCTTCGATCCCGCCACCCAGCGCTCGCTCGAGCGCATCGAGCACATCCGCCTGCTGCCGGGGCGGGAGTACCCCTTCTCCGCGGATGCGATCCGCGCCTTCCGTGAGCGTTTTCGCGAGCGCTTTCCCGGTGATCCGTCGCGGGTCGGCCTGTATCGCGACATCGGCGAAGGGATCGCCGCGGGCGGCCTGGAGTACTACCTGCCGCTGTTCTTCGACACGCTGTCGAGCCTGCCGGACTACCTCCCGCCGGGCGCCCTGGTGGTCGAGGCCGAGCCTGCGCAGGACGTCCTCGAGCAGGCCTGGGCCGGGGCGCTGGAACGCCACGGCCAGCTGGCCCACGACATCGAACGCCCGATCCTGGATCCGGAAGAGGTATTCCTGCCGCCCGCGGAGCTGCTCGGCCGCCTGCGGGAATTCCCCGCCATCGCCCTGGCCCCGTTCAAGCAGGCCGGCGGCGGACATGACCTCGGCACGGCCGCGCCCCCCGCACTGAAGCTGGACCCGCGCGCCGCCGAGCCGGCGCGGGCCTTGCTGGATTTCCTGCTCGGTTTCGACGGCCGCGTGCTGTTCACTGCGGAATCCCCCGGGCGGCGCGAAATGTTGCGCAGCCTGCTCGGCGGGCACGGCATCACCACCGCGTCCTGCGCCGGCTGGGATGCCTTTATCTCCGGCGCTGAGACGCACAGCCTGGCCATCGCGCCACTGGAGAATGGCCTGTTGCTCCCGGGCGCAGGGATCGCCGTCATCGCGGAGTCCCAGCTGTTCGGCGAGCGCGTACGCCAACGCGCCCGGCGCAAGCGCGGCGCGCGCGATCCGGAAGCCGTCATCCGGGAGCTGTCCGACCTGCGTGCGGGCGCGCCCGTGGTGCACGTGGATTATGGCGTGGGCCGCTACCTCGGCCTGGTCACCCTCGAAGTGCAGGACCGGCCGGCCGAGTTCCTCGCCCTGGAGTACGCCGGCGGCGACAAGCTCTACGTGCCGGTGCATTCGCTCGACCTCATCAGCCGCTACACGGGCGCCGCGCCCGACGCGGCGCCGTTGCATCGCCTCGGCGGCGACCAGTGGCAGAAGGCGCGGCGGCGCGCCGCGGAAAAAGTGCGCGACGTCGCTGCCGAGCTGCTGGACCTGCATGCGCGCCGCGCCGCGCGCCAGGGTCACGGCTTCGCCCTGGCCGAGCAGGACTACGCCGGTTTCCGCGACGCCTTCCCCTTCGACGAGACGCCGGACCAGCGCGATGCCATTGAAGCGGTGATCGAGGACATGACCACGGCCCAGCCCATGGACCGGGTCATCTGTGGCGACGTCGGCTTCGGCAAGACCGAGGTGGCGCTCCGCGCGGCATTCGTGGCGGTCCAGGACGGGCGCCAGGTGGCGATGCTGGTGCCGACCACGCTGCTCGCCCAGCAGCATTTCCAGACCTTCGCCGACCGCTTCGCCGACTGGCCCGTGCGCGTGGAGGCGCTGTCCCGCTTCCGCTCCCCCAAGGAAGTGGAGCGCGTCATGGCAGGCCTCGCCGCGGGCAATGTCGACATCGTCATCGGCACGCACAAGCTGCTGCAGCACACCGTGCGCTTCAAGAACCTCGGCCTGGTCATCATCGACGAGGAGCACCGCTTCGGCGTGCGCGACAAGGAGCGTCTCAAGGCGCTGCGCGCCGAGGTCGACGTGCTCACCCTGACGGCCACGCCGATCCCGCGCACCATGAACATGGCCCTGGGCGGCCTGCGCGACCTGTCCATGATCACCACGCCGCCCACCGAGCGGCTCGCCGTGCAGACCTTCGTCACCGAGTGGAAGGACGACCTGGTGCGCGAAGCCTGCCTGCGCGAAATCCGGCGCGGCGGGCAGGTGTACTTCCTGCACAACGAGGTGCAGACCATCGAGGAGGCCGCGCGCAAGCTCGGCGAACTGGTGCCGGAGGCGCGCATCCGCGTAGCGCACGGACAGATGCGCGAGCGCGACCTGGAACAGGTGATGCTCGATTTCTATCATCGTCGCTTCAACATCCTGGTCTGCACCACCATCGTCGAGAGCGGTATCGACGTGCCTACGGCCAACACCATCATCGTGCAGCGCGCCGACAAGCTCGGCCTGGCGCAGCTGCACCAGCTGCGCGGCCGCGTCGGGCGCTCGCACCACCGCGCCTATGCCTACCTCGTGACCCCGCCGCGTAACGCCATCACGGCGGACGCCGGCAAGCGCCTGGAAGCGATCGAGTCGCTGGAGGATCTCGGCGCCGGCTTCACCCTGGCGACCCACGACCTGGAGATCCGCGGCGCCGGCGAGCTGCTGGGCGAGGAGCAGAGCGGCCAGATCCACGAGGTCGGTTTCAGCATGTACATGGAGATGCTGCAGCGCGCGGTCGAGGCGCTGCGCAGCGGCAAGGAGCCGGACCTGGACCGGCCGCTGGACGCAGGGGTGGAGGTCGAGCTCGGCGTGCCCGCGCTGCTGCCGGACGACTACGTTCCGGACGTGCACCAGCGGCTGGTACTGTACAAGCGCATCGCCGGGGCGGCCGACGCAGAGGCGCTGGAAGACCTCCAGGTGGAACTCATCGATCGCTTCGGCCTGTTGCCGCCGCAGGCGCACACGCTGTTTCGCGTCGCCGCGGTACGCCAGCGTGCCGCGCGCCTCGGCATCCGCCGTATCGAGGCCAACTCCGCCGGAGGCAGTTTCCTGTTCCGCCAGGACACCTGCGTGGAGCCGCTGTCCCTGATCCGCCTGATCCAGTCCGACACGCGTCGCTACCGGCTGGACGGACAGGACAAACTGCGTTTCAATCTCGACCTGTCCGATCCACAGGCACGCTTCGATGCCGTACATGCGCTGCTCGACCGCCTGGCCCCGGGGCCTGAAGCCGCCGGCGCCCAGGCATCAGCAAGCCAGGGGGCGCACAAGAATGTCCACTAGAACCCTTGCGCCGCGGCGCACGCCTGCGCGGGCCGCGTTGGCCGCCGCCCTCCTCTGCGTCATCTCGTTGCCGGGAGTTGTATCTGCCCAGGAGAAGCCGCCGCAGTACTACCAGGTGGAGGTGGTGGTGTTCCTGCAGCCGGCGGGCATCAGCGCCGAGCGTCCGCCGCGTGAGCCGGCTCCGGCCGATTCGGCTGCAGCCGCTGAGACTCCGGAAGCGCCCGTAGAGCAACAGGGACTGCCTTCCGACTTCGCCCCGCCCCGGCTGGAGCGAACCCTGGACGCCTCGGCCCGCGCGCTGTCGCGGCGCGGCTACCAGGTCCTCTGGCACCAGGCCTGGATCCAGCCGCCGGCGCAACGCCGCGGCACCGACCTGGCGCTGCTCGCCGCCCTCGGCCAGGGCGCAGCAACACCGGCATTGTCGGGCACCGTCAGCCTGAGCGCCGGGCGCTTCCTGCACCTCGGCATGGCACTGGAATGGCAAGTGGACGGCAGGCCGGCCGCGCGGATGGACCAGCGTCGCCGCATTCGCCCCGAGGCCGAGCAATACTTCGACCACCCGCGCCTGGGCGTGCTGGCCGTGATCCGGCCGGTGGACTAGCCCGCCGCCGGGGGCTCGTCCGCCGCTGCCGCTTCCTCGCCGGCCTCGGGCACCGCGCCGTAGTCCTGCACCACGATGCACTCCACGCCGCTTTGCTGCGCCTCCGCCAGCGCCGCGCGGCCGTGCGCCAGACAGGCGCGCCAATCGGGTGACCGGGCCGGGTAAGCATGCAGGACCACCGCGCTCAGGCTGAGCGTGCTGACGCGCGGCGCGCGCGGATTGCGGATCGCCAGGGCCCGGACGCGCCCGCACACCTGTGCTGCATGCTGCGCGAGGATGTCCTGGGGCATGTCGACGCCGAGCGCCGCGAACACGGCCTCGTCCACCCGGCCCGAGACATCGCTCGTGCGCCGGAATGCGCCGGTGACGGCATGCGCAACCATGCGCAGGCAGGAGTCGCCGGTAACGCCGCCAAAGGTCTCGCGGTAGATGTCGAAATAGTCCGGCGCGAACAGGAACAGGGCCAGGGGACGGCGGTCGCGCGCACAGGAGAACCACGCCAGCTCCACGGCCAGCTCGAAGGCATGCGCCGTGTGCAGGCCGGTCAGACGGTCGATCGCGTCGCCGTCCTCCAGGCGCCGCTCGGCCTGCTCCTGGTGCCGGCCCAGCAGCATTTCCATTTCGCGCTCGGCCGAAACGTCGCGCAGGAAGGCCAGGTACCAGGCCCGGCCGGCGGCGTCGCGGCACGGCGCCAGCCGCAGGCTGCACCAGTACAGCGTGCCGTCGGGCCGGTAACAGCGCAGCAATACGCTGCCGGCAGCGCCTGCCGCGATGGCGGCCTGTGCTTCACCCAGTCCCCGTTGCTCGCGGTCCGTGCCGCAAATCACCCACAGCGCGTTGCCGAGGAGCTCCGTGGCACCGAACCCGGTCATCTGCTCGAAAGCCGGATTCAGCCACTCGACGGCAGCCCGCGCATCTTCGCCGGCAAGCACCGCGATGCCTTCGCCGGCATGTTCGAGCGCAGGGCCGGCCAGGCCCTCGGGCAGGACACCCGGCGGGCGCGCCCCGCTCACGATGCCGCCCCGGCGCCCAGGGCCGCCTCGATCAGCTGGCGCGCGGCAGCCATGCCGGTCTCGACCCATTCCTCGAGCTCGGCGTGAATATCGCCGCCGCGGCCCGCCGCCCAGTTCACCACCACGGCGAGGCACGCGTAGTCGAGTTTCAGTTCGCGGGCCAGCCCGGCTTCCGGCATCCCGGTCATGCCGACGATGTCACAGCCGTCGCGCTCGAAGCGATCGATCTCGGCTGCCGTCTCCAGTCGCGGGCCCTGCGTGGCGGCGTAGGTGCCGCCGTCACGCGGCTCCACCCCGGCAGCCGCGCCGGCCCAGAGCAGCCACTCGCGCACGGTGGCGGCATAAGGCTCGGTGAAGTCGACGTGTTCGAGCGGCATGGCATCGCCATCGCAATAACTGTGTGCACGCCCCCAGCTGTAGTCGATCAACTGGTCCGGAATGACCAGCGTGCCCGGTGCACAGTCGGCGCCGATGCCGCCGACGGCATTCACCGCAATGACCCGGCTCACCCCCGCCTGCCGCAGGGCCCATACGTTGGCGCGATAGTTGATGGCGTGCGGCGCTATGTCGTGGTCGCGCCCATGGCGGGGAAGAAAGACCACCGGCATGCCGGCGAACGTGCCGCGCAGCAGCGGTGCCGAAGGCTCGCCCCAGGGCGTGGCAGGACGCTCCTCGCGTTCGATCTCCAGCCCCTTCAGCCGGGCCAGGCCGGTGCCGCCGATGATACCCGTGGGGATCATCCCTTATCGTCCTCCGGTGCCAGTGCATACACGCCCGGGTGCTGGCGGTGGTGCTCATGAAAGTCCATGCCGCAACCGAAAAGATAGCGGTCCTCGAGCTTCAGCCCAACGTAGTCCGCCTGCATGTTCTTGTAGCGCCGCGGGTGCTGCTTGTCGATCAGCACTGCGCTGCGTACCTGGTCGGCGCCGCGCTCGCGGCAGTCCTCGAGGATCGCGTCCAGGGTGTAACCCTCGTCGAGGATATCGTCCACCACCAGTACGCTGCGCCCCTGCAGCGACGTGCGCGGACGCGCGATCCATTCCAGCTCGGCGCTGCCCTGCGTACCGCCCCGGTAGCGGGTGGCGTGCACGTAATCGAGCTGCAGCGGGAAAGAGAGTCGTTCCACCAGCCACGCTGCCGGCAGCAGGCCGCCGATCATTACCGCCAGCACGACCGGGTCGTGCTCGCCGAGGTCACGCCGGATCTCGGCAGCCATGGCGTCCAGCGCCCGCCTCACCCTGGCCGGGTCCGCGAGCAGTTCGGCCCGCCGCAGGATCGCATCGTAGTCTTCACGCATCCCTAATTCCTCGGTCTGCACGCGGTCACGGCATGCAGTGATGTTCAGTGACCTTCAGTCCCCTTCCAGCACCAGCCGCGGGCGCTCGTCCTCGAACTCCCTGATCAACGCCTCGCTGCGGCGCCACTCCGGCGACGCGTGTAACTCGCCCTGCAGCGTATTCCGTCCGCGCAGGCGCGCCAGGCGCAGGTGCCCGGCGGGCTCGTACCAGTCGCCCAGGGCCTCCACTACGGCGATGGCCGCCGCCCGGTCGTTGCACACCAGCACCACGTCACAACCGGCTTCAAGCGCCAGCTTAGCGCGTTCCGCCGGCATCCCGGCAACCGCGGC
The DNA here is from genome assembly GCA_964413755.1 of uncultured Thioalkalivibrio sp. Taxonomy (GTDB): domain Bacteria; phylum Pseudomonadota; class Gammaproteobacteria; order Steroidobacterales; family XN24; genus XN24. Next base: position 21,869 of record CAYPTW010000030.1, read on the forward strand.
TCCGGCCATGGAGAGATCGTCGGAGAATACCGCGCCCTGGAAACGCAGCCGGATCCGCAGCTCGTTGTTCAGCCACCAGCGGGAGAACCCGGCCGGCAGCCGGTCGAGCCGCGAGTACACGACATGCGCAATCATCACGCCGCCCAACCCTTCCTCGATGAGGCGCTCGTACGGCCGCATGTCGTCGAGCAGGTCGGCATAGGGACGGCGGTCCTCCGGCAGGGCGTGGTGCGAGTCCGCTGCAACCCCGCCATGGCCGGGAAAATGCTTGCCCACGGCAGCCATGCCGGCGCGCCGCATGCCGGCGGCGAAGCGTCCCGCGAGGCGTGCCACGATCTCCGGGTCGCGGTGGAAGGCGCGGTCGCCGATGACTTCACTCAGGCCGTAATCGAGGTCGAGCACCGGCGCGAAGCTCAGGTCGACGCCCAGCGCGCGCAGCTCCGCGGCCATCAGCCAGCCGCAGCGCTCGGCAAGTTGCAGCGCCTGCTCGGGGTCCAGGTCGTACTTGTGGCCCAGGGCGTGCATCGCCGGCAGCGGCGTGAATCCGCTGCGGAAGCGCTGCACGCGCCCGCCTTCCTGGTCCACGGCAATGACCAGCTCGGGCTGGCGCAGGGCATGGATTTCCCTGGTCAGGGCCTGCAGCTGCTGCGGCGACTCGTAGTTGCGGCTGAACAGGATCACGCCACCGACGTTGGGGTGCGCCAGCAGCTCGCGCTCCGCGGCGGTCAGCGCCGTGCCTTCGATATCCAGCATCACCGGACCCAGCGTCATGCCACACCCCCGTCGCGGATCAGCACCTCGGTGCCGACGGGCGCCAGCTCGAACAGCTCGATGACGTCGTCGTTGCGCATGCGGATGCAGCCGTGTGATGCCGGGACGCCCATGGGCTGGTCGTCGGGGGTGCCGTGGATGTAAATGTAGCGCCGCATGGTGTCCACCGTGCCGAGCCGGTTACGCCCCGGTTCGAGGCCGCTGAGCCAGAGGATGCGCGACAGGATCCAGTCGCGTCCAGGTTCGGCCCGGGCCAGCGCGGGCGACCACACCTCCCCCGTCGGGCGACGGCCGACCAGCACCGCGCCGCGCGGCAGGCCGGCGCCGATCCGCGCCCGCACCACGTGCCGGCCACGCGGGGTGCACCCGCTGTCGCGCGCCTCCCCGGCGCCGTTGCGTGCCGTGGAGACGCTCCACGCCAGCTGCGCACCCTGCGGGCGCAGCAGTATCAGCGACTGCGCGGCAAGGTCGACGACGATGCGCGTGGCGTCGCTCATCGGACGCTCAGTCCCGGCCCGCGCGCTCGAACAGCGCGATGGACTCGATATGCGCCGTGTGCGGAAACATGTCCATAACTCCCGCGCCGCTCAGGCGGTAACCGTGCTCATGCACGAGGATACCGGCATCCCGCGCCAGCGTCCCGGGGTGGCACGACACGTACACGATGCGCTGCGGCCGCAATGCCGGGATGAGGCCGAGGGCGGCCTCGGCGCCGGCGCGCGGCGGGTCGAGCAGCAGCCCGTCGTAACTGTGGCGCGCCCAGGCCAGCGCGCGGCAATCCTCGAACAGGTTGGCGACGTGAAACTCGGCCGACAGCCCGTTGCGCGCTGCATTGTCCCGTGCCCGCTGCACCAGCACTGCGTCACCCTCCACGCCGCTGACGCGGGCCCCGGCACGGGCCAGCGCCAGGCTGAAGTTGCCGAGGCCGCAGAACAGGTCGAGCACTTGCGCGTCCGGCGCAGGCGAGAGCAGCGCCACCGCGCGCGCCACCGCATGCTCGTTCATGGCCGCGTTGACCTGGATGAAGTCAGTCGGCAGAAACTCGAACTCCAGGTCGAATGCCGGCAGGCCGTAATGGGGCGGCGGCGCGCCCGCCACCAGCGGCTGCGCCGACTCGATTCCGCCCGGCTGCAACCAGACATCGACGTCCCGGGCCCGGCCGAATTCCTCCAGCCGGAGCAGGTCGTCGGCGCTCGGCGGATCGAGCACGCGGAACACGAACACGCGGCGGTCATCGCCGACGGCCACCTCGATCTGCGGCACGCGACGGGCAATGCTGAGGCCGGCGATCAGCTCGCCGAGCGCCGGCAGCATGTCGCCGACTCCGCCGGCCAGCACCGCGCAGCTGTCCATGTCGGCGAGGAGCGGCGCCCGCCGCTCGCGGAACCCGACCAGCACGCGTCCCTTCTTGTCGACCTTGCGCACGCCGAGGCGCGCCTTGCGCCGATAACCCCAGGACGGTCCGGATATCGGCTCCCAGCAGGTCTCCGGCGTGACGTGACCGATGCGGCGCAGGTTCTCGTGCAGGACATCCTGCTTCGCCGCGAGCTGTGCCGCCGGCGCCAGGTGCTGCAGGCTGCAGCCGCCACAGGTGCCGAAGTGCGGGCAGCGCGGCGTGACGCGATCGGGGGAGGCCTGCAGGACCTCGACCAGTTCGGCCTCGTCGTGGCTGCGACGCCGGCTGACCCTGCTCGCCGTGACGCGCTCGCCCGGCAGCGCATCGGCGACGAAGACCGTCTTGCCCTCGACGCGGGCCACACCGCGACCGTCGTGGGCGAGGTCCATGATCTCCACCTCGAACGGCGCCGGGTCGACGCGTCGACTCATGCGCGACCCCATGCCGCGAGGAATTCGGCCAGGTGCGGCCGGCCGTCCTCACGCAGCAGCTGCGCCACGAGGTCGAACTCCTTCTCCAGTTCGCCCGGCGAGCACCTGCCACGCATCAGGTCAAAGCGCAGGAATACCAGCCAGGTGTTGAGCACGTCGGTCTCACAGTAATCACGGATCGCCCCGATGCGCCCGGCGCGCCACTCGTCCCACACGCGATCGCCGCTGAGGCCGATCTTGCCCGGGAAACCCAGCAGCACCGCAGCCTCGTCGAGCCGCGCAGCGCCGCGGAACTGGAAACCGGACAACACGTCCATCAGGTCCAGGTGGCGCCAGTGGAAGCGGCTGAGGTAGTTGTTGTAGCGGAAATCCCGGTCGGCATCGCCGGTCTCCCAATAGCGCGCCGCCACCACACCGTGGCGCAGCGCGCGATAGTGCAGCACGGGCAGGTCGAAACCCGATCCGTTCCACGACACCAGCTCCGGGCTGAAGCGCTCGATGCCGTCGAAAAACCGCGCCACCAGCTCGCCCTCGTCGCTGTCCGGATCGCCGAGGGTCCACAGCTTCAGGTCGTCGCGCGAACGCATGACGCAGGAGATGGCCACCACGCGATGCTGGTGCAACGGCAGGAAATCATGGCCGGACTGCTCACGCCGGCGCTGGAACATCGCCTGCGCCACAGCCTCGTCGTCGAGGCCGTCGAGGCCCAGGTAGCGGCGACCGAACTCGGTATCGGGGACGGTCTCTATGTCGAACACCAGGGTATTCAAGGTTGTGCCCTCATGAGGACGGCGAAGGCCACCACCAGCCCGGCCTCGTCGGTCAGGCTCACGTGACCCGCGCCGATACCCATCTGCTGGCACAGCGCGCGCCCGCGCGGCGAGTACACGATTTCCGGCTTGCCGAGCGGGTTGGCCACGATGCCGACGTCGCGAATCCACATGCCGTTGCGGAAGCCGGTGCCCATGGCCTTGACCACCGCCTCCTTGCCCGCGAAGCGCATCGCCAGGAAGCGCGCCTTGCGCGTGTGGCGCCGGTACTGCGCTTCCTCTTCCGGCAGCAACAGGCGACGCACGAAATGCTCGCCGAAGCGCGCCAGCGTCGCTTCCACGCGCTCCAGCTGCACCACGTCCGTGCCGATGCCGAAGATCACTGCAGCCTGGCCTCGGTCATGAGGCGCTTCATCTCGATGACGGCGGTCGAGAGGCCGTCGAAAATCGCGCGCGCCACGATGGCATGGCCGATGTTCAGCTCGGCGATCTCCGTGATCCGCGCGACCGGCTGGACATTGTGGTAATTCAGGCCGTGGCCGGCATTCACGGCCAGGCCCAGCGCCGCACCATGCCGCGCTGCCTCCACCACGCGTTGCAGCTCGCGCGCCTGCGCCGCCTCGTCCTCCGCATCGGCATAGGCGCCGGTGTGCAGCTCCACCACCGGCGCGCCCGCGGCGACTGCAGCCTCGAGCTGGGCCGGCTCGGGGTCGATGAACAGCGACACGCGCATGCCGGCGTCCGCCAGCCGCGCCACTGCCGCGCGCACGCGCTCCAGCTGGCCGGCCACGTCGAGCCCGCCCTCGGTAGTCAGCTCCTCGCGCCGCTCCGGCACCAGGCAGACGTCGCGCGGCTGCACCTCCAGCGCGATATCGATCATCTCGTCGGTGACCGCCATCTCGAGGTTCATGCGGGTCTGCAGCACGTCCTTCATGGCGCGCAGGTCACGGTCCTGGATATGGCGCCGGTCCTCGCGCAGGTGCAGGGTGATGCTGTCGGCGCCCGCCTGCTCGGCCATCAGGGCGGCATACACGGGATCCGGATAGCGCGTCCGCCGCGCCTGGCGGATGGTCGCGACGTGGTCGATGTTCACGCCGAGGGCAATGGTGTCTTTCATGCTGGTTCCCGCGCAGTGCCACTGTCTGTGCACATGATACGGGTTGCGCCGACCGGAGACAGTCCCCGGCGCGAACAAGTCCCCGCCTAGCGGCGCAACTGCGCCAGCAGTTCGCGCGTCTTCAGCGGCCGGTCATCGAGGTGCACATCGAGCGCCGCCCGCAACAGCCGGCGCGCATCCGCCAGCGCCCGCGCGTCGGGCAGCTGGTCGGCAGCGAGCGCCAGCAGGGAGGCGCCGAGCAGCGCGCCGGTCGCATCCGCGCGGCAGGGCGAGAGACCCACCGACGGCAGGTAACTGTAGGTCTGCTGCGCCGTGACCGGCTGGCCGGTCGCGTCGAAGCGAAGTTCGGGCCCGTAGCCGAGCACGTCCAGCAGGCCTTTCTCGAAGCGCCGCAGCTCTGGCGCCAGCTCGGCATGGCCCGCCAGTGCTGCGACCGCCGCGGCGTAACCCTGGTAGAGCCCGGGGTGCGGGTCCAGGCGCGCCGTCAACCGCAGCAGCAGCTCGTTGAGGTAGTACAACCCCAGCAGCCGCTCCCCGCCGGCGGGCGGCGGCGTGACGGCCGCGGCGCTCTCTGCGGCCGTCAGTGTCCCGAGCTCGCCGCGCAGCTGCCAGGACAGGAGCAGCGGCCGGAAAGGCTGCAGCAGCCCTTTCAGGCGACTGCGCGGGCCGCGCGCGCCGCGTGCCACCAGGCCGACCCGGCCATGGTCGCGCGACAACACCTCGAGCAGCAGGCTGGTGTCGCGAAACGGCCGATGGTGCAGAACGAACCCGGGCTCCAGCTCGACGCGCAGCACTGCCGTCAGTCGCCCTCGTAGCCGAGCCGCTTGAGGTCGGCTTCACGCTCGGTCCAGCGCTCGCGCACCTTGACCCAGATCTCCAGGTGCACCGGACGGTCGAAGCGGGCCTTGAGTTCCAGGCGTGCCGCCTGGCCGACGGCCTTGAGCATCTCGCCGCCCTTGCCGATGACGATGGCCTTGTGCGCCTCGCGTTCCACCCAGACGATGGCGCGCACTTCGAGGCGCCGGCCCTCTTCGCTCTCGGCCAGCCGCTCGATTTCCACGGCAATGCCGTACGGCAGTTCCTCGTGCAGCCGCCGCATGAGTTTCTCGCGCACGATCTCGGCGATGTGGAAACGCTCGTCGCGATCGCTCCACTGCTCCGCCGGGAACAG
>CAYPTW010000031.1:0-24785 GCA_964413755.1 uncultured Thioalkalivibrio sp.
CTCATCTTCGTTCGGTGCCCCCCCTTGAGCTGTTTGGTCGCGTCCTGTCTACGCCTCTGCATGGCGCCGTTGACGAGGAGCTGATTCGACGTATTCGACGCATTCGTGTGGCTACGGTATTGGCCGGAATTGGCTCGACGGGAATTTTCTTCTTGGTTGCGATAGAAGTCTTGTTTGTTAGAGCGGGATCAGTCTTTTGAGCGCGCCGCCAAGTGCTTCCGTGGTCGGCGATTGAGCGAATCGCTGTACGTCGTTGGTCGGCCTAAAGGACCCGGAGGTTTCCGCCGTTGAACCAAACCATAGGCACTCTATCAACGGAACAGATTTTTCTGTTGTTCATCGGCGTGTGGACCGGGCTCGCCATACTCGGAAGGGCTATCTCGCGTCGCCGTGGACGATCACGCCACAAGCGACTTGTTTGGGCGTCATTCAATTTCGCATCAAGCCTGGTCTTCGTAGGGTTTACGTGGGCCATAGGTTTTCCCGCTCTTGCGGTCGTCTTGGCCCTTCTTTCTGGCGCCGTGATTGCGATCTACAACTGGAAGATGGTCTGGTTCTGCGACGAATGTGGGGGTCTGGCACTCGATCGGCTTTTCCATCCGCGCCCGAAGACATGCCCCCGATGCGGCGCACGGCAGCCGGGGGCGTCGTAGTGAAGCGCGTGTTCTGATCGGCCTGAGGATCCGCCGGGGAGCTGGTAGCCATGGACAGGCGATACGCGATGAAGACGATCTGGGCGGCCCTGCTGCTGGCCGGCCTCCTGGTAACCCCGGCCCATTCCGAGACCATCACCTACCTGCACACGGACCTGCTGGGGTCGGTGGTGCTGGAGACGGACCAGAACCGGAACGTCGTAGCACGCTACGAGTACGAGCCTTATGGGCTGCCCAGGCAGGCCGTAGTGGACCAGCCGGGCTACACGGGCCATGTGCACGATGCCGGCTCCGGGCTGGTGTACATGCAGCAGCGCTACTACGACCCGGAAGTGGGGCAGTTCCTGTCGGTGGATCCGATGCCTTCGGACACGGCCACGGGCTGGAACTTCAACCGGTACAATTACGCGGCCAACAATCCATATACGTTCGTGGATCCGGATGGGCGGATGGTTGGCGAGCCGTGGAAAGAGCCATGGGGAGGGAGAGACCCGTGGGGAGGTCCTCCGAATGATCCCATGGGTGGGCCCTGTGGGACAGGGAAAGCTTGTTGGAGTGACGACGGAGGGCAGTCCCAAGGGGGTGATCAGGCCGCGCCGTTCCGAAGTTATGACCTGCTTCGCAGTACGGTACCGGGGCAGGTTGCATTCGACAATGCTGTCACTGCTTGGAACGAAAATCGCTTGTTCGATGCAACGTTGTTCGGTACAAGTATGCTCGGAGAGCAAGTGTTGACCGTCCTTACGGTAGGCCAGTCAGCACAAGTCGGGCAGCTATCACGTTCAGCTACGACGCAGCTGGGAAACTTCTTAGGTCCCAAAGGACCGCTACTAGGAAGTTCCTATTACAGAGGGGCTGGAAATGCCGGCTTATTGAATCATGGCCCTGTTAGGTTTGGTTGGAGTTACAACCAGGCAACAGACCGGTTGAATTTAAGTCTCCGTGTAGGAAACTGGCATTCAGACCGTGTGTTTAATCCAATATCGATTAGGCCACCACCGCTTGAGTAGCGTGCGAACTCAGCAGAGGCACCAGTATGCAACTTTGTCGTAGGATTTTTGGAGCGAATAGAACCCCCGAGGAGGTAATTGATTTGCTTCAAGCGATCTTGAATAGAACTATTTCAGATGAGGAATGGGATAGTTTTGTTTCGGTGAAGATCGCTGATCCAAATCTCGAAAGAGTAAGAATGCGTATTGAAGAATTGTGGGTGGAGGATTCAGAGTATCGAGTACCAGGCAGTATCAATCCGACTGACTTGAATCCAAAAGGCGTAGCTGAAATATTGAGCTTGATTGATTCTATAAAAAACTGATTAGTCCCAAGGGGATAACCCGCAGCCTTCGCCACCGCCATCAACTCCGACTCCTACGTCGCCAACTGGAAACGTGTCCCGGTGGTAGCCCATGATCTGGCAACCCTTTGATACGTTTCCCAGTTCCTCGGCGAGTTGCAGCAAAGACAGTTTGCGCTTGGTACTCTCCGTCAGCGCGGTCATCGGGTGATCTCCTCAGTAGATGGTCTGCTAGCACTTACCAATCTACCGGAGACCCCGGTGCCCGCCCTAGTTCGGGCCGACTGTCGGAAAATTACTAAACGACTTCAACCGTAGCCCCTAATCCGAGCCACCCTTGAATTCGGATTCCCCGGAAGCGACGGTCACCTCGGCCTCCAGCCGGCCCCGCGCCAGCCGCAACTCCAACCGATCTCCCGCCGCCAATTGCGTCGCGTCGCGGACAACCGCGCCATCGCGCGGATCCGTGGCGATGGCGTACCCGCGTTCGAGCGTCGCCAGTGGGCTGACCGTGTGCAGCGCGTGGCCGGCGGCGTCGAGCCGCGCCCGCAGGGCCTGCAGGCGATAAGCGGCAGCCGACCGCAGGCGCCGCTCCAGCCCGGCCGTGCGTTCCCGGGCCGACTCGACGCGCCGCGTGGGTGACTGCGCGGCGAGCACGGCGCGCGCGTGGGCCAGGCGGCGCTGGCGGTGGTCGATCGCGGCTGCCGTCGCGCGGCGCAGCCGGGTCTCGAGCTCGGCAAGGCGCTGGGCGTGCTGCCGCAGGCGATTGCCCGGGTGCGACACGCCGAGCCGGCGCCGCTGCCAGTCGAGCCGCTGGGCGAGGGTGTCGAGGCGCCGCTGCATGGCATTACGCAGCCGGCCCGAGTCCTTGTTCAGCCGCCGCAGCCATTCCAGCGAGTCGGGGACGGCCAGCTCCGCCGCGCCCGAGGGCGTGGGGGCGCGCAGGTCGGCGGCGAAATCGGCGATGGTGAAATCCACCTCGTGGCCGACGCCGGAGATGACCGGGATGGCGCTGGCGCGGATGGCGCGCGCCACGGCCTCTTCGTTGAAGCTCCAGAGGTCCTCCAGCGAGCCGCCGCCGCGGGCCAGGATCAGCACGTCGCACTCGGCGCGCCGCGAGGCGCGCCCGAGGGCCGCTGCGATCTTCTCGGCCGACCCCTCGCCCTGGACCGGGGTCGGGTAGACGATCACCGGCACGGCCGGGAAGCGGCGCTGCAGCACGTGCAGGATGTCCCGGATCGCGGCGCCGCTGGGCGAGGTCACGACCCCGATGCGGCGGGGGAGTTGCGGGATCGGTCGCTTCAGGGCCTCGTCGAACAGCCCTTCCTCGCGCAGCCGGGCCTTGAGGGCCTCGAAGCGCCGGCGCAGCGCGCCTTCCCCGGCTTCCTCGGCATACTCGACGACCAGCTGGTACTCGCCGCGGGGCTCGTACACGCTCAGCCGGGCGCGTAGGAGGAGCTGCTGGCCGTTGCGCGGGCTGACCGCCAGCTTCAGCGCGGTCGAGCGCCACAGGACGCAGCGCACCTGGGCGCCTTCGTCCTTGAGCGAAAAATACAGGTGCCCGGAGGCGGGGCGGGCGAGATTGGACACCTCGCCCTCGATCCACAATGGCGGCAGGCCGGTCTCCAGGATGAGTCGCACCTCGCGATTGAGGCGCGAAACCGTCCACACATCCCGCTCCGGCAGTTCGAATTCGTCCCTGGCCATGGCGGCATGATAGCGCGAGATTTACCCGTGTCTGCACGGCGCGTACAATGACCGGTTTACACTCCTCTTGCCGCGAGGGACCCACGATGCGCCTGATCCAGGAAGCCCTCACCTTCGACGACGTCCTGCTCGAGCCGGCTTACTCGGACGTGCTGCCACGTGACGTAAGCCTGGCCACCCGCCTGACGCGCGACATCGAGCTACAGCTGCCGATCATGTCTGCCGCCATGGATACCGTGACGGAGGCCCGGCTCGCCATCGCCCTCGCCCAGGAGGGCGGCATCGGCGTCATTCACAAGAACATGACCGCCGAGGCCCAGGCGCGCGAGGTGCGCCGGGTGAAGAAATACGAAAGCGGGATCATCAATGACCCGATCACGGTCACGCCCGACAAGACCATCCGCGAAGTGCTGGAACTGACCCGGGCCAAGGGCATTTCCGGGGTGCCGGTGGTCGACGGCGGCCGCATCGCCGGCATCGTCACCAACCGCGACCTGCGCTTCGAGACGCGCCTCGACCTGCCGGTTTCGGAGGTCATGACGCCGCGCGAGCGGCTGGTCACGGTGCGCGACGGCTCGGCCAAGAACGAGGTGCTGCAGCTGCTGCACAAGCACCGCATCGAGAAGGTGCTGATCGTCGACGAGCATGATCGCCTCACGGGGATGATCACGGCCAAGGACTTCCAGAAGGCGACCGACTTCCCGCATGCCTGCAAGGACGAGCACGGTGCGCTGCGTGTGGCGGCGGCCGTGGGCGGCAGTCCTGATACCGACGAGCGCGTCGCGGCGCTGGCTGCGGCCGGCGTGGACGTGGTGGTGGTGGACACGGCACACGGGCATTCACGCGGCGTGCTCGAGCGCGTGCGCATGGTGAAGGATGCGTTCCCGCACATCCAGGTCATCGGCGGCAACATCGTCACGGCGGACGCCGCCAGGGCGCTGGTCGAGGCGGGCGCGGACGGTGTCAAGGTCGGCATCGGCCCCGGCAGCATCTGCACCACGCGCGTCGTGGCCGGCGTCGGCGTGCCCCAGGTCACCGCCGTGGCCAACGTGTCGGCGGCGCTCGCCGGGACCGGCGTGCCGGTGATCGCCGACGGTGGTATCCGCTATTCGGGCGACATGGCCAAGGCCATCGTGGCCGGCGCCCACAGCATCATGGTGGGCAGCCTGTTTGCCGGCACGGAGGAATCCCCGGGCGAGGTCGAGCTGTACCAGGGACGCTCCTACAAGACCTATCGCGGCATGGGCTCGCTGGCTGCCATGTCGCAGCGCAACGGTTCCAAGGACCGCTATTTCCAGGACGCTACCGACTCGGTCGAGAAGCTGGTCCCGGAAGGCATCGAGGGCCGGGTGCCTTACAAGGGCAGTGTGCTGCAGATCGTGCACCAGCTCGCCGGCGGCCTGCGCGCCGCCATGGGCTACACCGGTTGCCGCACCATCGAGGAGATGCGCAGCCGGCCGAAGTTCGTGCGCATCACCAATGCCGGCGTGCGCGAGAGTCATGTCCACGACGTGGCCATCACCAAGGAAGCGCCCAACTACCGCATCGACTGAACAGGCGGGCCCGATGAGCACCGACATCCATGCGCAGCGCATCCTGATCCTGGATTTTGGCTCGCAGTACACCCAGCTGATCGCGCGCCGCGTGCGCGAGGCCGGCGTCTACAGCGAAATCCGCGCCTGGGACTGCCCGGGCGACGAAATCCGCAATTTTGCCCCTGCCGGGATCATTCTCTCCGGCGGCCCGGAATCGGTGACCATCGAGGAAGGGCCGCGTGCGGCAGAGACCGTGTTTGAGCTCGGCGTCCCGGTGCTCGGCATCTGCTACGGCATGCAGACCATGGCGGCGCAGCTCGGCGGCGAGGTGGCCAACTCCCTGCACCGCGAGTTCGGTTATGCGCGGGTCAAGGTGACGGGCGGGTCGAGCCTGCTGGACGACATCGAGGACCACGAGGACGCCGACGGCACGCCGCTGCTGGACGTGTGGATGAGCCACGGCGATCGCGTCGAGGCGCTGCCGCCGGGGTTCATCGCCGTCGCCGGCACGGACAGCGCGCCGCTGGCCGGCATGGCCGACGACGGGCGGCGTTTCTACGGCCTGCAGTTTCATCCCGAAGTGACCCACACGCGCCAGGGCGCACGCATCCTGTCGCGTTTCGTGCATGACATCTGCGGCTGCGCCAGCGACTGGAATGCCGGCAACATCGTCGACGACGCCATCGCCCGCGTGCGCGCCCAGGTGGGCGGCGACAAGGTGCTGCTCGGCCTGTCCGGCGGCGTGGATTCCTCGGTCGTGGCCGCACTGCTGCACCGGGCCATCGGCGACCAGCTGGTGTGCGTGTTCGTCGACCACGGCCTGCTGCGGCTCGGCGAGGGCGACCAGGTGATGGCGACCTTCGCCAGGCACATGGGCATCAAGGTGATCCGCGTCGATGCCGAGGAGCGCTTCCTCGCCGCCCTCGCCGGCGTCAGCGACCCGGAAGAGAAGCGCAAGATCATCGGCGGCATGTTCATCGAGGTGTTCGAGGAACAGGCCCAGCAGCTCAAGGACATCGACTGGCTGGCCCAGGGCACCATCTACCCCGACGTCATCGAGTCGGCCGGCGCCAGCACCGGCAAGGCGCACGTCATCAAGTCGCACCACAATGTCGGCGGCCTGCCGGCGCACATGCGCATGCAGCTGGTCGAACCGCTGCGCGAGTTGTTCAAGGACGAGGTGCGCAAGATCGGCCTCGAACTCGGGCTGCCGTGGGACATGGTGTACCGCCATCCCTTCCCCGGGCCGGGCCTCGGCGTACGCATCCTCGGCGAAGTGAAGAAAGAGTATGCCGACCTGCTGCGGCAGGCGGACGACATCTTCATCAGCGAGCTGCGCAACCACGACCTGTACGACAAGGTGAGCCAGGCCTTCGCCGTGTTCCTGCCGGTACGCTCGGTGGGCGTGATGGGCGACGGGCGTCGCTACGACTACGTGGTGGCGTTGCGCGCCGTGGAGACTATCGACTTCATGACCGCGCGCTGGGCGCACCTGCCCTATGAATTCCTCGACCTGGTAGGCCGGCGCATCATCAACGAGATCTCCGGCATTTCGCGCGTGACTTACGACATCTCGGGCAAGCCGCCGGCCACTATTGAATGGGAGTAGCGGACATGTCCAAGCCCGTCGTCGCCGACAACAAGCCGAAGAAAGTCACGCTGGAGAAAGACAAGGCCTACTACTGGTGCCGCTGCGGCCGTTCAGCGAACCAGCCCTTTTGCGACGGTTCACACAAGGGCACGGATATCACGCCGCGGAAGTTCGTCGCGGAGGAGGACGGGGACGCCTACCTGTGCGTCTGCAAGCACACCGGCGACCAGCCCTTCTGCGACGGCACGCACAAGAAGTTCTCCGCTGACGACGTGGGTGAGGAAGGGCCGGGTCCGCAGGCCTTGCATGCCGACGAGAATGCCGCGCCCAGCGCCGAGCCGACCCCGGAAGAGCCCACGGTCGCACTTATTCACGAGCTGGCCCGCGATGGCTTGAAGTCGCATGGGGCGCACGGCCCGATGACGGCCATGGGCGTGCCGCGTCACGAGCTGCCGCACTGGGACGACCTGCAGATCCTCGTGGCGCAGCTGGCGGACAAGCCGCTGCAGGAAGATGTGCCGGTCGGCACCGGGCTGGTGATCGGCCCGGAAGCGAAGAAGCCGCTGGAACTGAAGATTCCGCTGTTCGTCTCCGATATGAGCTTCGGCGCGCTGTCGGCGGAGGCGAAGATCGCCCTGGCCAAGGGCGCGGAGCTCGCCGGCACCGGCATCTGCTCGGGCGAGGGCGGCATGCTGCCCGAAGAGCAGCAGGCCAACTCGCGATACTTCTACGAACTCGCCAGTGCCATGTTCGGCTACGAAGAGGCGCTGCTGCAAAAGGTCCAGGCGTTCCATTTCAAGGGCGGGCAGGGCGCGAAGACCGGGACCGGCGGGCATCTTCCCGGCAACAAGAACGTCGGCCGGATCGCCGAGGTACGTGGGCTGGAGGAGGGCACTCCAGCCGTATCGCCGCCTACCTTCAAGGACCTGTCCTCGAAAAAGGACTTCCGCAAGTTTGCCGCCAGGGTGCGTGAAGTCACCGGCGGCATCCCCGTCGGTTTCAAGCTGAGCGCCAACCACATAGAGCGCGACATCCAGTTTGCGCTCGACGCGGGTGCCGACTACATCATTCTTGACGGCCGCGGCGGCGCGACCGGCTCCGCGCCGGAAATTTTCCGCGATCACATCAGTGTGCCGACCATTCCCGCCTTGGCCCGCGCGCGCAAGTATCTCGACAAGCAGAAGGCGGGTGGCCGGGTGACGCTGATCATTACCGGCGGCCTGCGCATGCCCATGGACTTCGTCAAGGCCATGGCGCTCGGCGCCGACGGCATCGCCATTGCCAACTCCGCCATCCAGGCGGTGGGCTGCGTCGCCGCGCGCATGTGCCACACCAACAACTGCCCCTCCGGCGTGGCGACGCAGAAGCCGGAGCTGCGCAAGCGCATCGATGTGGAGCGCTCGGCGCGGCAGCTGTGCAACTTCCTCGAGGCCTCGGTCCAGCTCATGCAGGTCATGGCGCGTGCCTGCGGTCACGATCACCTGAACCAGTTCGGGCGCGACGACCTGACCACCTGGAAGCGCGACATGGCCCTGCTGTCGGGCGTGCAATTCGGCGGCCTGCTGCCCCCGCAATGAGCCCTGCGGGACCGTCGTTAGCGGTCGACGAGCGGCACATGCGGCGCGCGCTGGAGCTCGCGGCCCGCGCCCAGGCGGAAGGCGAGGTACCGGTCGGCGCGGTGCTGGTCGCTGCGGGCGGCGAGACACTGGCGGAAGGCTGGAACCGGCCGATCTCCTCCAGCGATCCGACTGCGCATGCGGAGATTATCGCCCTGCGCGCCGGCGGACTGGCCGCCGGCAATTACCGGCTTTCGGGCAGCACGCTGTACGTCACGCTGGAGCCCTGCGCGATGTGCGCCGGCGCCATGGTGCACGCCAGAGTCGCGCGGCTGGTCTATGGTGCAGCGGATCCCCGCACCGGCGCGGCGGGCAGCGTGTTCGACATCGTCCGCACCGAGACGCTGAACCACCAGCTCGAGGTGACGGGCGGCATCCTGGCCGAGGAGAGCGCCGCCATGCTGCAGGCCTTCTTCCGCGCACGCCGTGCCGGTACCGCCTGATCGCGAGGGCGGTCGGGCGGAGAGCTAGGGCGTGCTGCTGGCCGTCAAAGGCGGCCGTGACTCGGCCGTGATCCACCCCATCACTTCGTAATAGCGCCGGATGTTGTCCACGTAGCGCACCGGTTCCCAGCCGCGCGCGTAACCAAAGCGCGCCTGCTTGTACCAGCGTTGTTGCGTGAGCAGCGGCAGGCTGTCGCGCACGTGCGCCCAGCGGTCGGGGTCGAGACCGCGGATTTCGGTGATGCGGCGCGCATCCTCGAGGTGCCCGAAGCCGACGTTGTAACCCGCCAGCGCCATCCAGGTGCGGTCCGGTTCGGGGATGCGCTCCGGGATTTTGCCGATCACCCTCCGCAGGTAGCGTGCGCCGCCGCGGATGCTCTGCTCCGGATCGTTGCGGTCTTCAACGCCCATGGCCTCGGCCGTGTTCAGGGTCAGCATCATCAGCCCGCGCACGCCGGTCGGCGACACGGCATGCGGGTTCCAGTGCGACTCCTGGTAGCTGAGCGCTGCCAGCAGGCGCCAGTCGAAGCCGTGTTCGGCCGCCGCCTCCTCGAACCAGGCGCGGTAGCGCGGCAGGCGCGATTCCACGTGGCGCAGGAAGGTGCGTGTGCCGACGTAGTCGAAGCGGTCGGTATGGCTGTAGTAGCGGTTCATGACCTCCGCGATGCGCCCGTTCGCCGAGATCTCGGCGAAGTACTCTTCGGCGCGCTCGAGCAGGCTCCGGTCTTCGCCGGCGCGGAAGGCCCAGGCGATCGACTGTCCCTCGCTGAGGTCCATGGCGGCGCGGATGTCCGGATGGAAGTAGCGGTTCACCAGCACGGTGGTCGAGTCCGCCACCGTGTAGTCGATTTTTCCGTCGGCGACCTGGGCCAGCAGCTCCTGTGTTTCCGTGCCCGGGCGCTCCAGCCAGGTCAGGTCCGGCAGCGAGAGCCGCAGCTGCTCCAGCGTGTCGACGTAGCTGCTGCCGGCGATCACCTCCAGCCGGGTGCCGACCAGCTGTTGCAGGTTGCGCGGTCGCCAGCTGCCGCGACGGTAGACCAGCTGCTGGGTCACCTTGCGATAGGTCGGCCCGAATGCCACCTCTTCCTGTCGTGCGGGCGTGACCGTGAGGGCGGCGGCGGCGAGATGGGCGCGGCCGGTGGTCACTTCCGGCAGCACCTGCTGGAGGCTGTCCACGGTATAGATCTCGAGCTCGACCCCGAGGTACTCGGCGAAGCCGAGCGCCAGGTCGTATTCCGGGCCCACCGGGCCCTCGGAGCCGATGTAATAGGTGGTCGGCGCGTTACGTGATACGACGCGCAGCACGCCGTCCTTTTCCACCTGCTCGACCAGGGTCAGGGGCTGGCTGCAGGTCACCAGCAGCAAGACGAGCGCGAGTATGGCTAGCAGCCTCATGGTGCCTCCCGCCACGTCACAGCGGCCACACCCACAACAGCATGGGGATGGATATGCACACGACCAGCACTTCCAGCGGCAGGCCGAGGCGCCAGTAATCGCCGAAGCGGAAGCCGCCAGGGCCGAGGATGAGGGTGTTGTTCTGGTGGCCGATGGGCGTCAGGAAGGCGCACGAAGCCCCGACCGCCACCGCCATGAGATAGGGATCGGCGTTGACCCCGAGCTGGCCGGCGGCGCCGATCGCGATCGGGCACATGATGGCCGCCGTGGCGGCGTTGTTCATCAGGTCGGACAGGGTCATGCTGACGACGAGGATCACGGCCAGCCCGATGACGGCGTGTCCCTGGGCGATGCCGTCGAGCAGGACGCTGGCCACCAGGCCGGCGGCGCCCGTGGTCTCCATGGCGCCGGCGACGGGGATGAGCGCGCCGAGCAGCACGATCACCGGCCAGTCGATGGCCTCGTAGATCGCGCGCAAGGGCAGGGTGCGCAACGCCATCGTGGCGAGCACGCCGGCGGCGAAGGAAATCGCCGCAGGCAGCAGGCCGAGCGCGGCGCCGCCGACGGCGATGACCATGATGATCGATGCCAATATTGTCCTGCGCTTGTCAGGGATGCGCAGCGAGCGCGGTGCCAGCGGCACGCAGCGCGTTTCATTGGCAAACTCGCTGATGGCGTCTTCCGGGCCCTGCAGCAACAGGACGTCGCCTGCGCGGAACTTCATGTTGCGCAGCCGCGCCACGGAACGGCGGCCGCGGCGCGAGACCGCCAGCAGGTTGATGCCGTGGCGCGTGCGCAGGTGGATCTGGCCCGCGGAGCGATCTACCAGCG
This sequence comes from uncultured Thioalkalivibrio sp., assembly GCA_964413755.1. GTDB lineage: Bacteria > Pseudomonadota > Gammaproteobacteria > Steroidobacterales > XN24 > XN24. The sequence goes on from CAYPTW010000031.1 coordinate 11,066, forward strand.
TGGATTCGGGCAGGACCGTGACCTCGACCAGCACGATCTCGTCGCTCGACGACTTCTCGTCTTTCTCTTCTTTTTCTTCCTCTTTGTCCCCGTTCTTGCCTTTGCCCTTGCCCTTGTCCTTGTCCTTGTCTTCGCTCTTTTCCTTCTTTTCGCCGCCGGGCTCGGCCGCTTCCGGTTCTTCCTGCGGCTTGTCCTCCTCCAGCTTGAGATCCAGGCTGGAGAGGGCGCCGGACAGGCCGTCCGGCTCGGCCTCGATCACCAGGATGTCGCCGGCGCGCACCACGCGATGACCCTGGGGGGCGTTCACGCGCACTTCGTTGCGCACCAGCCCGAGCACCTGGGCGTCGTGTTCTTCCAGCGCCTGCTCGACCTCGCGCAGGCGCATGCCGTCGGCCTTGCTCTTCTCGGTGACGCGGGCCTCGGTGATATAGGCGCCGGTATCGAATTCCTCGGCGCCGCTGCGCTCCCGCGCCGGTACCAGGTAGCGCCCCAGCAGCGTAATGAACACGACGCCCGCGGCAGCCACGGCAATGCCGACCGGCGTGAAGTCGAACATGGCGAAGCTGTCCATGCCGGCCTCGGCGCGAAAGCCGGACACGATGAGATTCGGCGGCGTGCCCACCATGGTCGTCATGCCGCCCAGGATCGAGCCGAAGGCAAGCGGCATCAGGACCTGGCCCGGCGGCAGCTGCTGTTTTGCCGCCACCTGCAGCGCCACCGGCATGAGCAGGGCCAGGGCGCCCACGTTGTTCATGAAACCGGAGAGCACGGCGCCTATCCCGGTCAGGGCGGCAATGGTGAGCAGCGGTCCCGCGTTGCCGGGCATGATCTTGCGCACCACCAGGTCCACCGCCCCGGAAGCCTGCAACGCGCGGCTCAGCACCAGCACGCAGGCCACGGTGATGACGGCCGGGTGGCCGAAGCCCGCGAACGCGCCGGTGGACGGCACCAGGCCGAGCAGCACGCAGGCCAGCAGGGCGCCGAGCGCCACCATGTCGTGGCGCCACGGCCCCCACAGGAACATGGCGACCATGGCGACCAGGACACCGAGTATCAGGCCCTGTTCAAGTTCCATCAGGCTCCGGGTTCTCGAGGCCCCCCAGCGGGGCGATGGGCCTAGTCTGCCTCAGACCGCGCCGGGTGGCTAAACGGGGAGGCGATAGCCAAGATCTATGAGATTGATAAGTTTAATTCATTAGACCAATCGCAGGCCCGTCTCTAGACTGTGCGCTACCAACCGTCCAACGAAGGGGAACCACATGTCGAACGAATCCAAGTGCCCGGTCATGCATGGCGGCAACACCGCCGCCGGCAAGTCCAATATGGAATGGTGGCCCAACGCGCTGAACCTGGACATCCTCCACCAGCACGACACCAAGACCAACCCGCTGGGCCCGGACTTCAACTACCGCGAAGAGCTCAAGAAGCTCGATTTCGACGCGTTGAAGCGCGACCTGAAGGCCCTGATGACGGACAGCCAGGACTGGTGGCCGGCTGACTGGGGCCATTACGGCGGCCTGATGATCCGCATGGCATGGCATGCCGCGGGTTCCTACCGCGTCGCGGACGGCCGCGGTGGCGGTGGTACCGGCAACCAGCGCTTCGCCCCCCTGAATTCCTGGCCCGACAACGTGAACCTGGACAAGGCGCGTCGCCTGCTGTGGCCGATCAAGAAGAAGTACGGCAACAAGATCAGCTGGGCCGACCTGATCATCCTGGCCGGCAACGTGGCCTACGAGTCCATGGGCCTGAAGACTTTCGGCTTCGGCTTCGGGCGCGAGGACATCTGGCATCCGGAGAAGGACATCTACTGGGGCTCCGAGAAGGAGTGGCTGGCGCCCAGCGACAATCCCGACAGTCGCTACTCCGGCGAGCGCGACCTGGAAAACCCGCTGGCCGCCGTGATGATGGGGCTCATCTACGTCAATCCCGAGGGCGTGGACGGCAACCCGGACCCGCTGAAGACCGCGCATGACGTGCGCGTGACCTTTGCGCGCATGGCCATGAACGACGAGGAGACCGTGGCGCTGACCGCCGGCGGCCACACCGTCGGCAAGTGCCACGGCAACGGCGACGCCGCGCTGCTGGGCCCTGACCCGGAATCCGCCGACGTCGAGGAGCAGGGCCTGGGCTGGAACAACCACACCAAGCGCGGCATCGGCCGCGACACCGTGACCAGCGGCATCGAGGGCGCCTGGACTACGCACCCGACGCAATGGGACAACGGCTATTTCCACCTGCTGTTGAACTACGAGTGGGAGCTGAAGAAGAGCCCGGCCGGCGCCTGGCAGTGGGAGCCGATCGACATCAAGGAAGAGGACAAGCCGGTCGACGTGGAAGATCCGTCTATCCGCCTCAACCCGATCATGACGGACGCCGACATGGCGATGAAGATGGACCCCGAGTACCGCAAGATCTCCGAGCGGTTCTACAAGGATCCCGAGTACTTCACCGAAGTGTTCGCCCGCGCCTGGTTCAAGCTGACGCATCGCGACATGGGTCCGAAGGCGCGCTATGTCGGTCCCGAGGTCCCGGCCGAAGACCTGCTGTGGCAGGATCCGGTCCCGGCCGGCCGCGACGACTACGACGTGGACGCCGTGAAGGCGAAGATCGCGGCCAGCGACCTGTCGATCAGCGACATGGTTGCCACCGCCTGGGACAGCGCCCGCACTTTCCGTGGCTCCGACCTGCGCGGCGGCGCCAACGGCGCGCGCATCCGCCTCGCGCCGCAGAAGGACTGGGAAGGCAACGAGCCTGAGCGCCTGGCGCGCGTGCTTGCCGTGCTCGAGCCGATCGCGGCCGAGACCGGCGCCAGCCTGGCTGACGTCATCGTGCTGGCCGGCAACGTGGGCGTGGAGCAGGCGGCGCGGGCCGCCGGGCACGACATCACGGTGCCTTTCGCGCCGGGTCGCGGCGACGCCACCCAGGAACAGACCGACGTCGAGTCATTCGAGCCGCTCGAGCCGATCCATGACGGGTTCCGCAACTGGGTGAAGAAGGACTACGTGGTGACCCCGGAGGAGCTGCTGCTGGATCGCACTCAGCTGCTGGGCCTGACCGCCCACGAGATGACCGTGCTGGTCGGCGGCATGCGCGTGCTGGGTACCAACCACGGCGGCACCAGCCATGGCGTGTTCACGGACCGCGAGGGCGCTCTGACGAACGACTTCTTCGTCAACCTGACGGACATGGCCTACACGTGGAAGCCGGCCGGCAAGAACCTCTACGAGATCCGCGACCGCAAGAGCGGCGAGGTGAAGTGGACGGCGACCCGCGTCGACCTGGTGTTCGGCTCCAACTCCATCCTGCGTGCCTATGCCGAGGTGTACGCCCAGGACGATAACCAGGAGAAGTTCGTCAAGGACTTCGTCGCGGCCTGGACCAAGGTGATGAACGCGGACCGCTTCGACCTCGCCTGAGTCCCCTGAGCGCTGCTGCCCCCAGGGCAGCGTCCCCCGATGCCCGGCCCCGCCTTTGCGGGGTCGGGCATCCTTTTGCCCCTGCTGTCGGGTGCTAAAGTGGGTCTCATGCGCGTCACACGCCTGGTGGCCGTAACGGTCCTCTCGCTCATGGTGGCTGGCCCGGCGGCGGCAGAACCGCACGCAGACTTGTCGGCGCGGCTGGCCGCCGTGCTCGATGAGTTTCGCCAGCGCTACGGTTTCCCCGGCGCAACCGCAGCGGTTGCGTTGCCGGACGGGACAGTGCTGACGGCAGCAAGCGGTTTCGCTGACGTCGCGGCGGGCCGCGCGATGACGGACACGACGCCCATGCTGGCGGCGAGCATCGGCAAGACCTTCGTTGCCGCCACGGTGCTGGCACTGGAGAGCCAGGGCCGGCTGTCGCAAGGCGATCTGCTCGCGCGGTACCTTGGCGACCGCCCGTGGTTCGATGAGCTTCCCAACGCGTCCGCCATCACCATCGGCCAGCTGCTGCGGCACCAGTCGGGATTGCCGGATCATCCCCACCTGCCGGAATTCCAGGCCGCGGCCGCGACACGGATCGCCTCCGGCGGAAAGGCATTCACGCCGGAAGAAGTGCTGGGATTCGTCATCGGGCGGGAGGCATTGTTCGAGCCCGGCAGCGCGTGGGCCTACAGCGACACGGGCTATATCCTGCTCGGGCTGGTCATCGAGGAGGTTACGGGGCGGCGCTATTACGATGTCGTGCAGGGTTTGTTCATCGGCCCGCTCGGACTGAGCGGTACCGTCCCCTCGGACCGGCCCGACATTCCGGGTCTCGCCGTCGGTTACACCATTGCGGACAACCCGTTCGGGTTGCCCGTACGCACCGCTGACGCCGAGGGCCGGCTGGTCTGGGATCCGGGCGTGGAGTGGACCGGAGGCGGGCTCGCGTCCACTGCCGGGGACCTGGCGCGTTGGGGTCATGCGCTGTTGGGGGGCGCGGCGCTGGATGTGCCCTATCTAGAGCGCCTGCTCGACGGCGTTGCGGTGGCGCCTGATGACCCCGGTACGCTTTATGGCGCCGGCATCGGGATCTACACGGCAACGCCGCGTGGCCCTGTCTACGGTCATGGCGGCTGGATTCCCGGTTATGTCTCGAGCCTGCGCCACTACGCGGATCACGGCGTCACCGTGGCGTTCCAGGTCAACAGCGATGCAGGCGTGGTGGACTGCAGCACGGACCTCGTCCCGGCGCTGGAGGCCGCCCTCGCCGACCTGGCCATCGCGGCCAGCCCATGAGCCGTCGCCGCAGCGGACGTCAGAAAGTCTGGCCGAGGTACAGGAAGGCGGAACGGCGGTCGTCCTCGCCCATGCCGTAGCCGAGGTACAGGGGGCCGAGCAGCGTGTCGAACACGACGAACAGGCTGCCGGCGGTGAGCGTGTTGTCGAGCGTGATCGCCTCACGACTCTCCCAGACATTGCCGGCTTCCAGCGAGAACCCAAGGTAGACCTGGTTATCGAGGCCGGAAACGCGGTCGTCGCCAAGCCGGCGGTAATAGAGCAGCCGGCCGATGCCGCGGTGCTTGCCGCGCAGTTCACCCGTCGCATAGCCGGACAGGCTGAAGGGTCCACCGAGCGTGAACGGCTGGATGCCCGCCGTGTCGTCACGCAGGGTCGCGTCCAGGTTCCACCAGTTGAGCAAGGTGTTCCGCCCCCAGGTGACCGGTTTCAGCAGGAACACACTCGCCACGTCGAAGTCGCCGTCCGAGCCCAGCCCCTGGCGCGACCCGTTCCATGCCACGGCCGCCAGCGTACCGTGCAGCGGGATGTCGACCTGGTCGATGGTGTCGTAGGCCAGCTGCGCCAGCCACGCGCCGAGATTGCCTTCGCCGGACTCCAATCCCGGTTCCCCGATGAGCAGAGACTCGTCGCTGCGCAGGCGAAGCACGCCGACGCGAAGCTCGCCCCAGTGCCCGAACTGGCGTCCCCCTTCCAGCGCTACGCTGGCCTGGCTGGAGCTCAGCTGGGCCAGCTGGATGCCGTCATCGAACAGCCCCACGCTGGTGCGTCGCAGCTCGAGCTTCGGGTTGATGAACCATCGCGAGCGGTAGTCCAGCGGCTGGAAGAACTCCGCGAACAGGCGCGGCGACTCGCCGACCTGGAACTCAGTGCGAAATTCCCCGCCGAGCGGGTTCATTTCGGTCATGGTGAGGCGCGTGGCGACGTTGTAGTTGCTGCCGCCCTGGAAATCTTCTTCCAGGTTGATGCCGAAGCGAATGTAGTTCGGTCCCCACTGTTTCGCGGTGCTCCTGATCTCCAGCGTGGTCTGCGCATCTTCCCGGTGCAGGTCGTAGGTCACGGACTCGAAGGCGTCCAGCGCGTAGATATCGGCGATGTCGCGCTCCAGTTCGTCGATCTCCACGGGTTTGCCTGCAAGCGGGCTTAGGCGGGACTCGATGACCTTGGGCGACAGCCCGGAATCGTTCACCACGCGCACATCGTCCACCACTGCCGGCTCTCCCCGGCGCCGCGACAGCTCCGCGCGGTAGGCGCGATAGGCTGCGTCCGTAATCGAAAGCTGCGCCAGCGCCCCGGCATGCCGGGCGGCATCACGGCGGCCGATTTCCATGGCTTCCGCCAGGCGGTCGAACTCCTGGCTGCCGAGTTCGCCGAGGTCCGGCGTGATATGGATGTCGTCCTCGCGCAGGAACCGTAGTTGGTCCGCGGCCCGGCTGTTGATGAGTATGGTGATCATCTGGCTGGTGATCGCCAGGGCGGAGCCGAGTTTCTCCTGCGGCTGAAGCGGAAAGCCGAGATCCACGGCGATGATCACGTCGGCACCCATCTCGCGCATGATCTCGATCGGCAGGTTGCTGGATATGCCGCCGTCGACCAGCAGCCGTCCGTCCACCGGCTGCGGCTTGAAGATCCCCGGCACCGCCATGCTGGCGTGCATGGCGACCACCAGGTCGCCGGAGTCGAACACCACCATTTCGCCGCTGCCGATGTCGGTCGCCACGGAGCGAAAGGGGATGGGCAGCGCATCGAAGTCATCAATGGTCGCGACGGGAAGGGTCAGGCGGCGCAAGGCGAGGTCCATGTTCTGTCCCTGCACCAGTCCGCCAGGCAGCAGCAGTCCCGTGCTGTCGATTCCCAGGTCGAAGTCCACCAGGAAACTGAGATCGTCCGACTTGCGGCGGTAGGGGCGTTGCGGGCGCGGCGGGCGATCCCTGAGCAGGACATTCCAGTCCGAAGTCCTGACGACCTCTTCGAGTTCGTCGGCAGTCAGGCCTGCCGCGTAGAGTCCGCCCACCACGGCCCCCATGCTGGTGCCGGCGATGTAATCCACCGGCACGTTCAGGTCTTCCAGCACGCGAATGACCCCGACGTGCGCGCCGCCGCGTGCGCCGCCGCCGCTGAGCACCAGGCCCACCGTCGGGCGTGCGCCGACCTCGTGTGCAGCGAACATGGCGAGGATGCCGAGGATGAGCGGCGCGGCGCGGCGACGCCGTCCAGGCTGCGTGGAGGTTCGAGCCTGCATGGCGGTCACCGCGGGACTACGGTGTGTTCCGCCCGCCGCCTGCTGAACATGAGGTCGCGGTGCGCCCAGACCAGCACTACGGCCAGCGCAACATTGAGGTAGTTCTCCCAGGGTTGCGCTTCCGGCCAGAACGCCACGTTGAGCTGCCAGTGAATGACGATCGGCAGGAGCAGGTTGCCGCCCGTACGGTTGTAGACCACCGCCATGACCACGCCTACTGCCGTGACGCCGATGACGAACGGCGCCAGGGCCCAGGCCGTGTGCGGGGTGCCGCCGAGATAGAACGCCGGGATATGCCAGATCGCCCAGGCGAAACCCACGATGAGTCCGGCCCAGACCGGCGCCACGGCCCGTTGCAGCAGCGGCAGCATCAGGCCGCGCCAGCCGAACTCCTCGACGGGGCCGAGCACCAGCATGAACGCGGTGACCAGCAGCACCTCGCCGAAGGGCTGGAGCACAAGCAGCTGGCTGAACGGCGTGCCATTGAGCATGGCGCTGAATATTTTCACCAGCGGCAGCGCCAGGAAGGCGAGGGCCCACCACGCCGGCGCGATGCCGCGCGGAGACAGGCGGCCGAGAAAACGGCGCGCGCCGCCGGGGCCGGCATGCAGCAGGACCAGCGTGAAAGCGACTATGGCGGGAGACCAGACAGCGAGGATGTATACCGGGTGCGTGACCCCGAGCTCGCCAAAAAGCGACGCCATCAGGTCACCCTGCAGGATCATGAGCGCCATCAGCCCCCACGTAATGCCGAATGTCAGCAGTACGAATGGGACAATGGCGTTCGTGCCAAGGTCTTCTCGTGCCGGCGGCGCAGCATGTGTGCGATCCGCAGATTGAGTCGTCACCTGCCTGCGCCCCTCAACCGCATGAAACCGGCCTCCTTGAATCAGGGAGGAGAGCCCTGGCCTTTCTTTCGGGCGCATTCAATATGCACCGGAGCCGCGCCCGGCGACATTGGGAATTACCTGTACGATCGAGTTCCGCCGGCGTCAGCGGTTGCCTTGGGCGATTCTTTCCAGCGCGGGCCGATTGGCCAGTGTGACCATGCCTCGCTGCACGGCGACATATCCGGCGGCCTCCAGAACGGCAAGATGCCGGCTCACGACCGCGCGCCCGGATCCGGTCTCTGTGGCAAGCTCCTCATGCGTCGCGACGACCCTGCCAAGCTCGTCGGCGAGTCGCAGCAGGGCGCGTGCCAGGCGAACTTCCATGCCCGAAAGCGCCACGTCCTCAACCACGCGTTCGAAGTCGAGGAAGCGCCGCGCTACTGCAGAGAAGACCTTGTGTCGGAACGCCTCGTCATGCTCCATGGCCGCATGAAAGTCATCCGCACTCAGGATGTCTGCCACCAGCGGACTCTCGGCCACACCGCAGGCGGAGTAGCGTCGCCCCTCGACCAGGCAGACGAAAGTCTGCAAACAGATGTCACCAGGCGTGACCCGGTAAAGAACGACTTCGCGCCCGTTGGCTGCGCTCAGGGTCACGCGCAGCGACCCTTCGTGTAGTACCACGAAGCCCCGGCAGGGATCGCCGGGCCGGAACAGCACGGTTCCGGCCGGGATCGTCTGCGGCATCCCGGTCACTGCTGCGCGGCGCCGGCCGCGCGGCGCAGCGCAGCGACGTCCTGGGCCCCCGCCTCAGCTCTTGGCCGCGGGGCAGGTCCGGATGCCGAGAATCGAGTACACCGGACAGACGCCGACCAGCCCGGTAACAAGCGGTACGAGCCCGATCCAGCCCCACGGGGTTTGTGGACCCACGAAGACAAGAGACAGGATGCCGAGGCCGGCGATGATGCGCAGTGCGCGGTCGATGGTGCCTTCATTACGTTGCATGTTCCTCTCCTGTGGTGGACGAATGCAACCAGAGCTTGGCACAGGAACGCCCCGCCCGTCGGTGACTTTGTCACGCGGCCGGCCACGGCGTTCTCCTGTTCTACGTCCAGGCGGGCAAGCATCCGCGCCCGGGTTATATTAGGCTGCGCAAAGAGCCGAGGAGTGATCATGTTCCTGCCACGCCTGCTGCGGCCCGTACTGCTGCTCTTCATTGCCCTGGGATCCGGCTGCGCGACCGTCGACTTCGAGTATCCGCGCGCTGCCAGTGCTGCGCCGGCGCCGGCCGAAACCCGCGATACCGCCCTCGGCCGCACCGTGGCGGAGTTGTCGGCCGGCCAGGCGGACGGCGAGAGCGGCTTTTATGCGCTCTCCAACGCCATGGACGCGCTGGCCGCCCGCCTCGTGCTCATGCGCCGCGCCGAGCGCACCATTGACGCGCAGTACTACCTCATCAAGGGCGACCCGGTGGGCCAGGTGTTCGTCAGCGAGCTGTTAAACGCTGCCGATCGCGGGGTGCGCGTACGGCTGCTGATAGACGACATGTTTACCTCCGGCCTGGACCTCGGCTGGGCGGCCGTGGACCACCATCCCAACGTGGAAGTCCGGGTGTTCAATCCATTTGCGAGCCGTTCGGCCCGATTCCGCGATGGCATCTTCGATTTCTCGCGCATCAACCGCAGGATGCACAACAAGTCATTTACCGCGGACAACCAGGTGACCATTATCGGGGGGCGCAATATTGCCGGCGAGTATTTCGGGGGCCGGCGCGACTCACAGTTCGCCGACCTCGACGTCATCGCCATCGGGCCGCTGGTGGATGAAGTCTCCGACTCGTTCGATCTCTACTGGAACCACGAGCGCGCGCTGCCGGTCCCTGCGTTCGCGCAGATGCCGGAGGACCTCGATGCGGCACTGGCGACTCTGCGCCAGCGCTTGCAGCTGGCGATCGAAGAGGTTTTCGCCGAGGAGGACTATCGGCTTTACGGCGACGCCCTGCGGGCGAAAGTCGTGGCGTCGCTGGATGCTGACGGAAATGGCGATGCCCTTACCTGGGCGCCATATGTGTTGACCGTGGACTCGCCCGACAAGGCTCACAAGGAACGGGCTGGCGACGCCGAGTCGATCATGACCGGCCTCAGTGCTTCCCTCTCCAGCGCCGAGGACGAGATCCTTTTGATCTCGCCCTATTTCGTGCCCCTGAAGTCCGGGATCGAGGCCCTGGCCCGGCTCGAGGAACGGGGTGTCGACGTGACCGTGGTCACGAACTCGCTCGCCGCCAACAACCAGTTCGCCGTGCATGGCGGATACGCACCGTCGCGGAAGCCACTGCTCAGGGCCGGCGTCGAGATCTACGAGGTCAGGCGCGATGTGAGTTTCGAGGGACAGGAATTCATCGCTGCCAGCGGAGCGAAGGCGACGCTGCACACCAAGGCCTTCGTCGTCGACCGGCGCGAGGTTTTCGTCGGTTCGTTCAACTTCGATCCACGCTCGGCATACATAAACACTGAGTTGGGCGTCATCATCCGCTCGCCCGAGATGGCCGCGGCGCTGGACAATGCCGTCGAGGCGGCTTTTTCTAACTATGCCTGGGAGGTCAAGCTCGACGACGAGGGCCGGGTGCGCTGGCACGGGACCGACGCGGACGGCCAGCCGGTCGTGTATGCCAAGGAGCCCCAGACCAGCTGGTGGCAGCGCTTCGTTGCGGGCTTCGTCCGGATCCTGCCTATCCGGGGGCAGCTGTAAAGCGCCGCACGCAAAAGCACGGCGACGGGCTGGCCCTTGGCGCCGTGCTGCTCGGGTTCTGCCTCGTGGCCGCGGCGGTGCCGGCGAGGGCGGACGACTCCTCTGCGGACGCGTGGGAATTCTCTGTAACGCCGTACCTCTGGCTCGCGACTATCGACGGCTCCGCAGGCGCTGATGATGTCGACCTGCCGGAACTCAATCCGGACTACTCGTTTTTCGCGCTGGATAATCTCGATATCGCTGGGTTCCTCAGCGCCGAGGCGCGCAAGGGACGCTGGTCGCTGCTCGCCGACACGTTCTATGTTTCGTACAGCGACCGTTACCCCCTCGGGCCGCTGACTGCCGAAGCCAAGGTCAGTGGCGGGGCCGTGGAACTGTCCACCGTGTACCGCCTGCGGTCGATCGAATACATCGGGCTGATTGCCGGACTGCGGACAATTTCGCTCGAGCTGGACCTGGCCTTGAATCCGGGGCCGGCGGGGCGGCAGCGCGAGACGTGGGTGGATCCGCTCGTGGGTCTCAGCTTCGAATTCCCGCTGGACGGGCGTTGGACGCTGGTGGCGCGCGGCGACATCGGTGGCTTCGGGATCGGTTCGGAGCGCGACATCAACCTGCTGTTGGGCGCCACGATGGCGCTCAGCGCCCGCTCCTCGCTCGCATTTTCCTACCGTTATCTCGCCGCCAAATTCGACGAGCCGGATTTCAGGGTCGACCTCGCGGTCACCGGATATCTCCTCGGCTGGCAGTTCCGGTTCTAGGCGCCGGTGAGTCTCGAGCGGAGTAGGTTGTGGCTGGAGCCACTCACCTCGCCGCACGGCTGAAAGGACTCCCCTCCCCGAAGCGGGTCAGCTCCGGAATGTTAGGGTGCGCACATGCGCAAGAAGAATAGACTAGCTGCCGTCGGCCCGGTTGCGTGCCCGCTGGCCCTCGTGATCTGCGCATTTTTCGCGTTGGGTGCCTGCTCCGATCGTGGCGATTCCGTCCGCATCGAACGTAGCCAAGCCGGCGGCGATTCACCTTCGATCGACGACATACTGCCGCTGCCGTACCGTGAAATCTGGGCGCCATGGGTGGGCGACCTGGAGGGTATGACGGAGAGGCGAATGATCCGTGTGGTCGTCCCCTATGGCGGCTACATGTATTACTTCGATGATGGTGAACCACGCGGAGCTGCGTGGGAGCTGACCAACCGTCTTGAAACTTACCTCAACGACGAATTCGGGCTCCGCAATGTCAGGGTTTTCGTCGTTGTCATCCCGCTCAGTCGTGATCAGCTGATCCCGGCGTTGCTGGAGGGCCATGCCGACCTGATCGCGGCCGACCTGACGACAACCGAAATGCGCCGGGAGAACATCGATTTCACGCGGCCTCTGCTCAAGGGCGTCAACGAAGTTGTCGTCACCGGCAGCTCCGCCGAGCCGATCGAAACACTGGAGGACCTCGCCGGGCGGGAAGTTCACGTTCGGGCGTCGAGCAGCTACTACGAGCACCTGACACGTTTCGCAGAGACGATGCGCAGCAGGAACCTCGAGCCGCCGGACATCGTCACGGTCGATGAATTGCTCGAGGCCGAGGATCTGCTCGACCTGGCCAATGCGGGGATGATCGACATCACGGTGCTGGATGACTACAAAGCCGAATTCTGGGCCGGCGTATTCCCGAACATCGAGGTCCGTGCAGATCTCGTCATCCACGAGGGCGGAACGATTGCGTGGGCCGTGCGCAGGGACAGCCCGAATTTTCTCGCCACGCTGGATGCGTTCCTGCGCAAGTACGGGCGTGGGACGCTGGTAGGCAACGACACCTACAATCGCTACCTCTCCGATGCGTCTGACCTGCGCTGCAGTAGCGATGTCGTCAGCGGGGAGCGCCTCGAAGAACTGGCGCTAATCTTTCAGCAGTACGGTGAGCAGTATGAGCTGGACTGGCTGAAGCTCGCGGCGCAGGGCTTCCAGGAGTCCAGGCTGCGGCAGGACAGCCGGAGCAATACCGGAGCCATCGGCATCATGCAGATAAAGCCCTCGACTGCGAGCGACCCGAACGTCGGTATTGAAGATGTTTCCGATGTGGACGGCAATGTCCATGCGGGCACGAAGTACATGCGTTTTCTGATGGATCGTTACTTCTCGGACGAGAGCATCGACGACTTCAATCGCTGGCTGCTGGCTCTGGCCGCCTACAACGCCGGGCCATCCCGGGTTATCAATCTGCGGAACGAAGCGGAGCGCAACGGCTACGATCCTGATGTCTGGTTCGACAACGTCGAGATTATCGCGGCAAAACGCATAGGCACTGAAACAGTCACTTATGTGAGCAATATCTTCAAGTACTACGCCGGCTACCAGATGGCTTTTGCGAAGCTCAACGAGACCGAGCGACGTTTTGGCAATGCCGTTGGGTCGTGCGTGAATTAGCTTACGAGATTCGGCTGGAGCCGAAGCACCCGGAGCGAGAAGTGTTTCGAGTTTCGCGCAAGGGGCGAAGCTTTCCGGGGCTGGAGCGAGCACGTTGGCGTGACGCGCCTCCGCTTCGACCTCCTTGTGGCCTTCGCCCGCGCGCCACGGCCGCGTGTGTTTTGGTCTACAGTTATTGCATGCAATTTACTGGAGCAGCGCCATGAGCGAACGCGACGCGTACCTGAAAAAAGCCAATGCCAAGCTTAAGGAATGGGATGCCGAGATCGACAAGCTTCGTGCCAGGGCGGAGGGCGCCAGCGCCGACGCGACGCTGGATTATGAGCGCCGTCTGCGAGAACTGAAGGCCGCACGTGATGCCGCCGGCGACAAGCTGCGTGAACTGCGTAATACAGGCGCGGAGAACTGGCAGAGCGTGCGCCACCAGGCAGAAGAGACTTGGGAGCGGATGTCGCGTTCGCTAAAGGACAACCTCGACCGCTTGAAATAAGTGGTGCGCCTGGAATCCTGCCCGTCACCGGTCCCGTGGTGAGTTTTCCGCTGGTGCAGAAGGCGGGGCTCAGCTGAGGAATCGGCCGCGCTGCTGCTGTGGGAGAGCGTGGGATGGGCCGCCCCTGCGGGACGGCGCCTCCGCCGGCTCCGATTGGGGCGGCACTGCGTACCGCCGCCTGCGGCTTCGAACCAGCTCTTTATGAACCGTGGGTTCGAATTTCGGCGAGTGCTCGGGCTGCGGAGTGGCGGAGGGGGTGGGATTCGAACCCACGGTACGGTAAACCGTACACTTGA
>CAYPTW010000031.1:24885-27470 GCA_964413755.1 uncultured Thioalkalivibrio sp.
TCGACGAAGTACCGGCCGCGCCGGAAATGCAGGCCCATGAGCACCAGTGCGAACAGCGGCGCATGGATGATCACCAGCACCTTGGCCAGGTTGGTGGCTTCGACCTGGTATTCGAGCGCGTACTCCTCGAACTCGATGCCGCGCGACGCTAGGCGGGCTTCGACCAGTTGCTGCGCCAGCGCGCCGTGCGGCTGCGCCAGCTGCTCGGCCAGCGACAGGTTCAGGTCGGACAAAGGCGGGTAGAAGAAGTAGACCACGTTGGCGATGAGAAACAGCGACAGCGGCGCGAGGTTGCGCTTGCGGCGTCCTTCCAGCCAGTCGCGATCCAGCCGGCCCGGGCGGAACAACAGGCGCCCGAGGCTGCCGAGGAAGCGTTCGTCCACCATCGTGAGCGACTCGAGCAGTTGCCGCAGGAACCAGCCGAACCGCTGTTCCGCCGGTTCGATGCGTTTCTGCCCGCAGACGTGGCAATAGCGGCCTTGCAATGGTGCGCCGCAGTTCGGGCAGGGTGTCTGCTCGCTCATGCGCTGCATTATGATGCACGAGGCGGCTGCAGCAAGCGCCATGTGTATCGTGTGACGGGCGGAGGGCGAAACAAATGAGCGAGCGGTTCACCGTGTCCCTGGAGGCCGAGCTGGCGCGCCAGTTCGACGACTACATGCAGCGCAAGGGCGCGCGCAACCGCTCCGAGGCGGTGCGCGACCTGATCCGCGACGCGCTGGCGCGCGAGCAGCTGGACAACGATCCCGCAACGGAGTGCCTGGGCGTCCTCACCTATGTGTACAACCATCACGAGCGCGAACTCAGCAAGCGCCTGACGGAAGCGCACCACGCCCATCACGACCTCACCGTCACCACGCTGCACATGCACCTGGACCACGACAATTGCCTGGAGGCGGTGTTGCTGAAGGGCCCTTCCTCGGACGTCGAGGCGTTCGGGGACTCGGTGATGTCGCGGCCCGGCATCCATCACGGCCGCTTGCACCGCATCCCCGCGCCGGGTACCGACGGGGCCCACGAACACGCCCACACCCATCCCCATTCCCACCGCCATTCCCACGACTGACGGCTGCCCGGAAAACCCGTATTGAGAGCTGCCCCGGCGGGTGGTAAGAAGATTCCTTAAATTCTCTTACCAGTATCCGCTTCAGGGCACTGGTCGCGCAGGGGTTCCGGCATGAAGAAATGGCTGCATTTCGCAGGCGCGCTGGCCGTGCTGGCGCTCGGCTCCGCACCCGGGACCGGTGCCGCGCACGCGCTGCTGCACGAGGTGATCGATGCCGATGCGCTGGTGCTGAAGCTGTCCTTTCCCGGCGGCGATGCACCGTTGTTCGAGGCCTACGAGATCTACGCGCCCGGCGACGAGACGCCCTTCCAGACGGGGCGCGTGAACGCTGTCGGCGAAGTCAGCTTCCACCCGGACCGGCCGGGGGAATGGCAGGTCAAGGTATTCACTGCGGACGGTCATGGCACGGTGGTGCGCGTGGCGGTCGATGCAGCGGGCAGCGCCGCGATGGTCACCGCTGCGCAGGAGGCGCATACCCACGGCTATGCGGGTCGCGTGCTCGCCGGCCTGGGCTACCTGCTCGGCCTGTTTGGCATCTGGGCGTTGTGGCGCGGTCGGCGTGCGACGGCAGGCTGAGCCATGCACATCCCTGACGGGCTGATCTCGCCACAGACCTACCTGCCGGCGCTGGCGCTGGCCGCCCCGCTGTGGGTGCTGGCGGCGCGCCGGCTGCGAGCGCGCATGGGCGACGAGATGCTGCCGCGGTTGGCGGTGTTCACTGCGCTGGCGTTCCTGCTCTCCACGCTGATGCTGCCGCTGCCGGGCGGCACTTCGGGGCATCTCGTCGGCGTCGGCCTGCTGGCACTGGTCTTCGGGCCCTGGATCGCCTTCCTGGCCTACACCCTGGTGCTGGTGCTGCAGGCCGTGGTGGTCGGCGCCGGCGGCATCACCTCGCTGCCGGTGAATGCGCTGGCGCTGGGCCTGGTAGCGGCCTGGACGACATGGGCGGGCTACCGCCTGCTGCGCGGGCTGAACGAAACCGCGGCGGTCGCGATCGCAACCTGGGTCGGCGTGATGACCGCGGCGCTGCTGCTGGCGTTGCTGCTGGGACTGCAGCCGATTATCGCGCAGGGCGCCGACGGCACCCCGTTGTTTTTTCCCTTCGGTCCCGCCGTGACCCTGCCGGCGCTGCTGGTGCCCCATGCTTTCATCGCGGCGGGTGAGGCGGCCCTGACGGTGCTGGTGTTCCGCCACGCGCGCAAGCGGCGCTGGGTGGAGTCGGTGTCGTGAAGCATCGCCTCGCCCTGTGGGCCTGGCTCGCCGCCGTGGTGGCGACCACGCTGGTGCACCAGCCGGCGCTGCTGGCGGCGGCCCTGGCGCTGGTGCTGCTGCTCTCCGGGCGCGATCGTCTCCGGCTGTTGTGGCGCGCGACACGCATGGTGGCGCCGGTGCTCATCCTGCTGTCGATCGGCTACCTGGTGCTGGCCTGGTGGCAGGCACGACCCGTCGTCGATTACCTGCTCCTGCTCAACCTGCGCGTGGTGCTGCTGGCGCTGCTCACGGCCTGGGCCGTGCGCGA
>CAYPTW010000032.1:0-27312 GCA_964413755.1 uncultured Thioalkalivibrio sp.
TAGATCGCCACGCCATTGGGACCCTCGGTCAGGGTGGCGGTGCCCACCGACTTGCTCTCCTTGTCGATGAAGTCGGCAGTCGCTTCCATCACGCCATGGTTGTCCGCATGGACGGCGCCGGCGGCCAGCACCGCACAAGCGGCGAAAGAAAGTGTCTTCAGTTTGCGCATTGACGAATCCTCTTGGGTCTTGTTGTCCCGGTCCAGTAATTGAACCAAGTCTAAACAAGCGTAAACCCGCGCGGCAGCCACTGACAACACCTGCCGCCGGGGCCGTATGCCGGGCTGCAGCCATTGTCCCGTATACTGCGCCGCTGTTTCGCCTCGAACCGGGCAGGGGGATTCATGCGCCAGGAGCAGCAGACCAGGGGACAGTCCTTCACGCGTTTCGTCGAGCGGGTAGGGCACAAGATCCCCGATCCGGTGATCATCTTCATGTCCTTCTACCCGCTGGCCTTCCTGGCCACGGTGCTCCTCGGCGGGCATACCTTCGAGACCGTGGGTGCGGGCGGCGAGCCCGTCAGTTACCAGATCCTGCCGATGTACCAGTCGGAGCACGTGCGCTGGATCTTCGACAACGCACTGCTGCAGAACTGGCTGGCCTTCGGCAACGGCGTGCTCGCGGTGATCATGGTAGTGATGCTGGCCATCGGCGTGGCGGAAAACTCCGGGCTGTTCGGCGCCCTCATCAAGCGTGCCGGGACCAAGATCCCGCAGAAGTGGCTGCCCCTGCTGCTGATGTTCCTCGGCATCACCAGTTCGGTGGCGACGGATGCCGGCTACCTGGTGCTCATCCCGCTTGCAGGCCTGCTGTACGCGGGCCTGGGCAAGAACCCGCTCATCGGCATGGCGGCAGCCTTTGCCGGCGTCTCCGCCGGGTTCAGCGCGAACCTGATCCCGGGCACGCCGATCGACGTGATCATCGGCATGAACGCGCAGGTGTTCGCCGAGTCCCAGGGCATTCCCTTTACCACCGCGGACGGTTCGGTCCTGCGGCCGGCGACCATGCACTACTGGTTCATCGCCACGTCCACCGTCGTCCTGGCTTTCACGGGCGCGTGGGTGACCAGGCGCTTCGTCGAGCCGAGACTGGAAAACGCGCCGTTCGAAGTGCCGCCCGAGATCGACCTCGGCCAGTTCGAAGTCGGCGCGGCGGAGCGCAAGGGACTGAAAGCGGCCGGCTGGGGACTGCTGCTGGCCGCGGCCGTCATCGGCGGGCTGGCACTCGGTCCGCTGGGCGCCTACACGGACGAGTCCGGGCGGCAGGTACTGCCGTTCCTGAACAACATCATCCTGCTGATCTCCATTTTCTTCATCATCGAGGGCGTGTGTTTCGGCTACGCCTCGGGCAACTTCCGCCGCGTTGCCGACGTGGTGAAGGCCATGGTGAAGCAGATGAACACCATGGGCTACATCCTGGTGCTGACCTTTTTCAGCTACAACTTCCTCGGCCTGCTGCGCTACAGCGGGCTGGGCTCCTACATCACCTACCTCGGCGCCGAGGCGCTGGTGGCCATGGGGCTGCAGGAGTTCCCGGTGCTGCTGCTGATCGGCTTCGTGCTCACCACCGCGATCATCAACCTGTTCATCGGCGGGCTGACGTCGAAATGGATGCTGCTCGGCCCGATTTTCGTGCCGATGCTGTACTTCGTGAACCAGGAGATGACGCCGGACCTGGTGGCGGCGGCCTTCCGCGTGGCGGACTCGGCCACCAACATCATCACGCCGATGATGACCTACTGCGGCGTGATCCTGGCCTTCATGCGCAAGTACCGGCCGGAACTGGGCTTCGGCGACATGCTGCTGATCATGCTGCCGTACTCCATGGTCTTCCTGGTGGTGTGGACGGCGTTGCTGGTGACGTTCTTCGTGTTCGGCATACCGCTGGGCTTCTGAGCGGCCCGGCGTAAGCGGGGGCCAGGTCCGATTCAATCTGCAGGGAGAATATGAATCATGCTTGGAGGACTGTCGCGGACGGCCTCGTTCACTCTCGGGACCATCGCCGTGATCGTCGCCACGGCAGCCATCGCGCTGCTCGGCAAGTCGATGATCGACGGTTCCAATCCCGAGGAACTCGATTTCTGGCACGCCGGCTACTACCGGGACGCCTCCATGGATCGCATGTTCACCATCGGCTTCAATCCCGCCATCGGCAAGGCAGAGGTCTACGACTATGCCGGGCAGCTGATGCATAGTCCGGGACATGTGACGACAGCCTATTTCTACCCGGCGGACAGCCGCATCCCCTCGGGTGTCCTGGCCGGCGCCGCCAGCATGGCGGAGGCACGCCGGGCGATTAACCCCGCAACCGGGGCCAGCCCGTGGCGTTACGCGGCGCGCAAGGACGAGAATGGGCAGCTGCGGGTGGTGGACTGCGAAGCAGAGCCCGACGAGAGCCTTTGCGCCCCCTGAGCTCGCGCTCAAGGGGGGCGCACATGCGCGGCTGGCGCCTGCCTACTGCCAGCCGATCATCACCGCGATCACCAGCGCGGCCGAGCCGGCCACGAGCAGCTTGGCCATCAGGGGCAGGACGAAGCGCAGCCAGCGGTCATAGGGAATCCCGGCGATGCCGAGGATGCCCATGAGCACCGGGTTGGTCGGCACGATCATGTTGGCGAAGCCGTCGCCGAACTGGAACGCCAGCACGGCGGTCTGGCGCGTCACGCCCACGAGGTCCCCGATGGGGGCCATGAGCGGCATGGTTACGTAGGCCTGTCCTGAGCCGGACGGGATAAAGAAGTTGATCAGCGTCTGGATCAGCAGCATGCCGACCGCAGCAAACTCGGCCCCGAGCACCTGCAGCGGCGTCGCCAGTGCGTTCACGATGGTGTGCAGCACCTGGCCGTCCTCGAGGATGAGCGCAATAGAGCGCGCAAAGCCGATGAGCAATGCCGTCCCGGCCAGTTCCGCTGCGCCCTCGGCGAAACGGCGCGCGGTGCCGTCCGCGCCGAGCCCGCCCACGAGCCCGGCGGCCAGGGCAAGACCGAGGAACATGGCACTGAGTTCGAGCACGTACCATTTGGGCACCGCAATCCCGTAGACCATCAAGGCGAGCGTGCCGAGGGTCAGGAGGACCACGAGCTTGTGTCGCCCGTCCAGCCGGGCCGGCAGCTCGGTCGGCGCATGTTGCGCGGCCTCGATATCGTGTACCAGGCTGGCCGTGGGGTCGGCCTGCACCCTGCGCGCGTAGGCCCAGACGTGATGGACGCCGATGGCCAGGAACGGCAGGAACAGGGCCAGCCGGAACGCGAGTCCCGACGCCGGGGGCAGTTCAGCGACCCGCTGCGCCACCAGCAGCGTGAAGGGGTTGAGCGCTGCCACGCCGTAGCCGATGCCGTAGCCGCAGACCATGATGCCGATGGCGGTGACCGTGTCGAGGCGCATGGCGACGCACAAGGCGATGAGCACGAGCGTGAGGGGAATGTACTCTTCGGCCACGCCGAGCGTGGCTGACCCCGCGGCGAAAACGCCCATCCCCACGGCGATCAGCAGCCCGGGCTTATGCCCGACCCGTCGCAGCACGGCGCCCAGCATGGCGTCGATGGTGCCGGTCGCGCGCAGCACGCGGATGGCGCCACCCACGATCAGGACGAAGAAAATGATGTCCTGCGCATCTGCGAGCGCGCGCGGCACCACGGTAAGCAGTTCCCACGGCATGAGCGTGCGTGCGTCTTCGAGCACCGCGTACGTCCCGGGCACGACCACCTCGCGGCCGGCGTCGTTCAGCTCGGTCTGGAACGCGCCCTGCGGCAGCAGCCAGGTCGCCAGCAGCGCCAGGACCATCATGCCGAACAGCAGGACCAGGGTGTGCGGAACACGGAAGCTGCGCGACATGGCTCATTCCTTGCGAAGGGACGTCGGCGCCAGATGCTGACGCATCATCACAGCCAAGGCAATGCAGCACGGCCGCTCGCGCCGCCACGCCGGCCTCCCGAGTGACGGGTGAATGCTTGCGGCCATCGCGTTATGCTCGATACTTCACTTGGAGGTGGCGCATGATCGAACAAGGTGAAACGGGCACTCTGGTGGTGGTGGCGTTGTACGCCGTCGCGGGGCTGCTGGCCGTGATCGGGGGCATTGTGGCCGTCAGGGCGAGGCGCCGGCAGCGTCGGCACTGACCCAGGGTCGCCGGCGCCGGGGCCCGCGGCCCGCACTTCGGCGCTGACGCGGCTATACTGCCGCCTTCGCGAAGAGGAGGCGGCGCATGTCAGGTCAGGAACCAGCAGCAGAAAACGCTAATGTGAACCCCCGTATCGCGCGGATCCTCGACTGGATCGAGCGTGCCGGCAACAAGCTGCCGGACCCCGCGGTACTGTTCCTCATTGCGCTCGTGATCACATGGGTCGTTTCGGCACTGCTGGCGCCGGTATCGTTCTCCGCCATCGACCCGCGCAGCGGCGAGCCGGTGGTGATCAGGAACCTGCTCGCAGGGCAGGATTTCGTCGGCTTCCTGGCGCAGATGGTGCAGGTGTTCGTGGCCTTCCCGCCGCTTGGCGTGGTGCTGGTCGCGATGCTCGGCATCGGCGTCGCGGAGCATTCCGGCTTCATCAACGCCGCCTTGCGCGGCCTGCTGTCCTTCACCAAGCGCTGGCTGCTGACGCCGATGGTGATCACGGTGGGCATCATCAGCCACACCGCGGTCGACGCCGGCTACGTGCTCGTCGTGCCGCTGGGCGGGGTGATCTTCTACGCCGCGGGCCGCCATCCCCTTGCCGGCATTGCCGCAGCCTTCGCCGGCGTGTCCGGCGGCTTCTCGGCGAATTTCGTGCCCTCCAGCGTCGATCCAATGCTCGCCGGCATCACACAGGCGGGCGTCCAGGTGCTGGATTCGGAGCTCCTGATCAACCCGCTGAACAATTACTTCTTCACCGCGGTCTCGTCGCTGTTGATTATCGGCCTCGGCTGGTTCATCACCGACAAGGTGGTGGAACCGCGCCTGCAGAAGACCGAGCTGGACGGGGATCTCAGCGAACTGCCGAAAATGGAGGGACTGGAGCCGGCCGAGCGTCGCGCCCTGCGCTGGTCGCTGGGCTCCATGCTGCTGTTGATCGTCTTGCTGGTGCTGACCTCGCTGCCGGCTGACTCCGTGTGGCGCAACGCCGATGGCGAGCTCGCCGGGTCAGGGTCGCCGCTGATGGGCTCGATCGTGCCGTTGATCTTCCTGCTGTTCATCCTGCCCGGCATCGTCTTCGGCTACGCATCGGGCAAGTTCAAGAGCCATCGCGACGTCATCCATGGCATGACCAAGGCCATGAGCGACATGGGTTACTACATGGTGATGGCGTTCTTCGCGGCCCAGTTCATCTACGCCTTCGGCCAGTCCAACCTCGGCCCGCTCATCGCCATCGAGGGCGCCAACTTCATTCGTGCGATGGGTATGCCTGCGCAGGTGACACTGGTCGGCATCGTACTGGTGACCGGCGTGGTCAACCTGCTGGTGGGCTCGGCCTCGGCCAAGTGGGCGCTGCTGGCGCCGATCCTGGTGCCGATGCTGATGAGCCTTGGCATTTCCCCCGACCTGACGCAGGCGGCCTACCGCGTCGGCGATTCCACCACCAACATCATCACGCCGCTGATGCCGTACTTCCCGCTGATCGTGGTGTTCTGCCAGCGCTACGTGACCAAGGCCGGCATCGGCACGCTGGTGGCCATGATGCTGCCGTACTCGGTGGTATTCCTGGTCGCCTGGACGGCCTTCCTGCTGATTTACTGGGCGCTCGGGATTCCGCTGGGCTTCCAGGCCACCTACACCTACTGACCCGGGCCGGGGCCCGGCGGCGCTGCCGCCGGGCTCATCCGCCGGGGCACCACAAGCTGTTCAGCAAGTACGCCGAGCGCACGCTGGCCTGGGCGAGACGCAGGGTCGCCAGCTGGCGTCCGGTCTCCGCGTAGCGGCGCGAGACTGTCGGCACCTGCCGGCGCAAGTCGAGGTCATAGACCCACGGCCGCAGGCGCCGGGACTCGTCGGCCCAGGCTTCCAGCGTGCCCTGCGCCCAGCCCGTATCGCCTGCCAAAGCCAGGGCGCGCAGGGCGCTTGCCTGCTCCGCGGGGCGTAGCCCGGCACTGCGCAGCAGGCCACTGTCCCAGAGCTGGTGGAGATTGGTTTCGCGGCCCTCGAAGCTCACCCGGATGCGGTTGCCGCCGCGATCCTCCGCCCGACCGACGTGCAACGGCTGGTGCAGGTCAACCACGAGATGGAGCACGAAGGCCAGCGCCTGCCGCCGGCGTTCGGGATCGGTGCGCCCCGCCGGCAACAGCTCCAGGTTGTCCCGGATGGCAGCCAGGATGCGTCCGCCGTCCGTGCGGGTCCCGCTCTGCACGGCGACATCGTCGGCCACGTTCATATAGTGCCAGTCGCGAGTGTGCGCCCAGGCCGCCGTGTCGCGGATACCGTCCGGCCATACCACGAGCTCGGCCAGGGGCGTCCCACGCGCAACCGCAGTCACTTCGGCACGCGCGGACTCACACAGGTAATCTTCCATGACGTCGGCAGCGATGCGGTGGGCAGCGGGGCCCCACGCATATCCTGCGGACGGCGCCCAGGCGAGGCTCAGCAATGCAACATAAAATGCCGCGCGCCGGGGCATTACAGGCTGTCCCTGGCCTGCAGGCACCGACCGGCCATGGTGGCGCGCTGCGCGGGCAGGCCGGGCGTCTCGCCTGCGCGTGCCTCCAGCTCGCGGATCACGGGCTCCAGTCCGCGCCTGCCGATTTCCTGCGCATAGGCATGCCGGAGCCCGAGGATGAAGGACTGGTCTTCCCAGCGCGCGTCATAGATGCGCCACCGGTCGCTGTGACGCCGAAGTTCCAGCACCACGGGCACCCGGGTCGGCCTGCCCGCATCGATGCTCAGCTCAACCCGGGCCGTAGCGGCGTCCTGCCCGCCGGCCCCCTCGACGACCACCACGTTGCGCGGCGTCAACAGGAGCAGTCCCGGGGCGTGGCGATTCACCAGCGAACCGTAAAGTGCCTCGGCGAAGCGTCGCCGCTGCTCGGGGGAGGCCTGGGGCCAGTGGCGCCCCAGGATCAGCTGGCCTGCATACAGGACGTCGACGTACGGCCTCAGCTCCTGGTCGATGATGCCGCGCAAGGCCGCGGGGTCGGCCGCAAGAGGGAGGCGGCAGGCGGAGACCAGGCCGGCGAGCCGCTCGAGGCGCTCTGCTATATGCGCCTCGGGGTCGGGTCGGGGGTCGGGTCGGGGTTCGGCGCTTGCTACAGCCGCCCCGGCAAGAAGAGCAATACACAGTAGAATGCGGTACATGGAAACCAGTATCGTTGCCGCTTTGTCGCAGGGCAAACGCCCGCTGCGCAGGAGAGCCAGGAACACGTGAACATTCCCGAACATCGCCTCCCGGAGCCGTTGGGCTTCGATGCTGACAGCCTGCGGCGCGACACCCTGCGAAAGCTGCTCTACGGCGTCGGCAAGGACACCAGCAACGCCTCCCTGCACGACCTGTACAGTGCCGTGGCATTGACCTTGCGCGACCGGCTCCTCGGTCGTTGGCACGAGACCCAGCGCCGCATCCGTGAGAAGAATCCGCGCAAGGTGTACTACCTGTCGCTGGAGTTTCTCATGGGGCGCACGTTGCTCAACGCGGCGGTAAATACCGGTCTCGACGAGAATGCGCGGGTCCTGCTGGAGGAGATTGGTGTACGCCTGGAGCGCCTGGTAGAGGAAGAGCAGGATGCCGGGCTCGGCAACGGCGGCCTGGGCCGGCTCGCCGCCTGCTTTCTCGATTCCATGGCGACGCTCGACCTGGCCGGGTTCGGCTATGGGATCCGCTATGACTACGGGCTGTTCGAGCAACGTATCGGAGCCGACGGCGCGCAGCAGGAATTCCCCAACACCTGGTTGCGGCTGCGCAACTTGTGGGAGCTGCAGCGCGAGGACGTGCGCTACGACGTCTGCATCGGCGGCAAGCATATCGAGGCCGTGGCTTACGACACGCCGGTGCCAGGCAACAACGGGCACACCGTCAACCACCTGCGGCTGTGGGGCGCCCGTTATGCCCCCGAAATCGACCTCGCCCTGTTCAACCGCGGGGATTACGCCGCCGCAGTGCACGAGAAGAACGAAGCGGAGAACATCTCGCGCGTGCTCTACCCGGACGATTCGACGGAGGAGGGCAAGGAGCTCCGCATCAAGCAGGAGTACTTCTTTGTCTGCGCCAGCCTGCAGGACATCCTGCAGGAGCACATTGCCGCCGGGCACGCCCTGGATGAGCTGCCGGAGCGTGTCGCCATCCAGCTCAACGATACGCATCCGGCCCTCGCTATCCCGGAGCTGATGCGGCTGCTGGTGGATGTGCATGAAATGGACTGGGCCGCCGCATGGCAAGTCTGCCGCGGGGTGTTCTGCTACACCAACCACACGCTGTTGCCGGAAGCGCTCGAGAGCTGGCCGGTGCGCATGCTGGAGAAGCTCCTGCCGCGCCACCTGGAGATCATTTACCGGCTCAACCGGGATTTCCTCGACGAGGTCTGGGAGCGTTACCCCGGCGATCATGACCGTCGCCGCAGGATGTCGGTGGTGGACGAGGCCGGGCACGACGGGCGCCGGGTGCGTATGGCCTGGCTGGCGACCATCGGTTCGCGCAAGGTGAACGGCGTGGCAGCACTGCATTCGCAGCTGGTGCGCGAAACCCTGTTCGGGGACTTCGACGCCCACTTTCCGGGACGCTTCGTCAATGTCACCAACGGTGTCACTCCACGGCGCTGGCTGCGGGCCGCCAATCCCGGGCTCAGCGCGCTGGTGGACGAGCAGCTCGGCCGCGGCTGGGAAAACGACCTCGAGCGCCTCGCCGAGTTACTTCCCCTGGCCGACGACGCCGGTTTCCGCGCGCGCTTCCGCGCGGTGAAACGCGACAACAAGCTGCGGCTCGCGCACGAAGTCCGGCGCGAGCTGGGGATCGCGCTCGACCCTGAGGCCATGTTCGATGTGCAGATCAAGCGCGTGCACGAGTACAAGCGCCAGCTCTTGAACCTGCTGCACGTGGTGACGCGTTACCACCGTATCCGCCAGGACCCCGGTGCTGACTGGCAGCCGCGCGTCGTGATCTTCTCGGGCAAGGCGGCGCCCGGCTACGTCATGGCGAAGCGGATCATCCAGCTGATCAACAACGTGGCGGAGGTGATCAACAACGATGCCGAAGTCGGCGACCGGCTCAAGATCGTATTCCTGCCGAACTACAGTGTCTCCCTGGCCGAGCTCATCATCCCCGCGGCGGACCTTTCCGAGCAGATCTCCACGGCCGGCATGGAAGCATCTGGCACCGGCAACATGAAACTGGCGATGAACGGCGCGCTGACCGTCGGCACGCTCGACGGCGCCAACATCGAGATCCGCGACGCAGTCGGCGCGGACAATATTTTCATCTTCGGCCTGACGGCCGCCGAGGCCGCTGCGACGCGAGCCAACGGGTACTATCCCATTGAGCTGGTGCGCCACAACGCGGAGCTGGCGGAAGTCCTCCGGCAGGTGCGCGACGGCGTGTTCGCGCCGGAAGCGCCGCGCCGCTTTGCACCGGTCGTCGACGCACTCACCGCCGACGGGGAACACTTCCTGTGTCTCGCCGACTACCAGGACTACATCGACACGCAGGCGCGCGTCGACACCGTTTACGGTGATGCGGAAGAATGGACGCGGCGCGCCGTAGTGAACGCGTTCAGCATGGGCTGGTTCTCCTCAGACCGCGCCGTGCGCGAGTATGCCGAGCGCATCTGGGGCGCGGGACCGATCGGGTAGGGCATGAGCACGAGCCCGTCACCCGATGCCTTCCGGACTGCCCTGGCCGCGCTGCCGCCGCCGGACCGTAACCGGCTCCACCAGCACTACGGTGCGCGCGCCATGCGCCTGGCCGACGACGCAGGAAGCGTCCATGACGGCGTGCTGTTCGTCGTCCATGCACCACACGCCGCCGCCGTCAGCGTGGTGGGTGACTGGAACCAGTGGGACGGCCGCCGCCATCCCATGCAGCGCACGGAGGCCGGGGACTGGCAGCTGTTCATTCCCGCGCTGGCTCACGGCGCCCTCTACAAGTACGAAATCCATGCGGGTGACGGTCGGCTGCTACCGCTGAAGACCGATCCTTTCGCGCTGTATTGCGAGCAGGCGCCGGGCAACGCGGCGATCGTGCCGTCCGCGGAACCCTATCGCTGGTCGGACGCGGACTGGATCGCAGCCCGACGCGCCACCGGATATCGCAACGACCGTCCGATGAGCGTCTACGAGTTACACGCCGGTTCCTGGCGCCGGCGTGACGGACGGGCGCTCAGCTATCGCGAACTGGCCGATGAACTGGTGCCGTACCTCGTCGAGCTGGGTTTCACGCACGTCGAGTTCATGCCGCTGACGGAGCATCCGTTCGCCGCCTCCTGGGGCTACCAGCCGACCGGCTTGTTCGCCGCGACCAGCCGCTTCGGCCCGCCGCAGGACCTGTGCCTGCTGGTGGACCGCCTGCATGCCGCGGGGATCGGCGTGATCATGGACTGGGTGCCGGGGCATTTCCCCACCGATGCTCACGGCCTGGCGCAATTCGACGGCACGGCCCTGTACGAGGACCCGGACCCCTTGCGCGGCTGGCACCCTGACTGGCAGACCCTGGTGTACGACTACGGCAGCGAATGGGTGCGTGATTTCCTGGTCTCCAGCGCCCTGCACTGGATCGAGCACTTCCATGTCGACGGCCTGCGCGTGGACGCCGTCGCCTCGATGCTGTACCTGGACTACTCGCGCGGGCCGGGCCAGTGGCGCCCGAACATTCACGGCGGGCGCGAGAACCTGGAGGCGATCGCCTTCATGAAGCGCTTCAACGAGGTGGTGCATCTCGAGCATCCCGGGGTGTTGACTGTGGCCGAGGAGTCCACGGCCTGGCCCGGCGTATCGCGCCCGACCTACGACGGCGGGCTCGGGTTCGGCTTCAAGTGGAACATGGGCTGGATGAACGACACGCTGCGCCACATGGCGCGCGAGCCGGTGCATCGCGGCTACCACCAGGACGAGCTGACCTTCGGCCTGCTGTATGCCTGGAACGAGAACTTCGTGCTGCCGCTGTCCCACGATGAAGTCGTGCACGGCAAGGGCTCCTTGCTGGCGAAGATGCCGGGCGACCGCTGGCAACAACTGGCCAACCTGCGGCTCTACCTGGCCTTCATGTTCGCCCATCCCGGGAAAAAGCTGTTGTTCATGGGGGCGGAACTGGCGCAGGAACGCGAATGGAACCACGACGCCGAGCTGGACTGGTCGCTGCTCGCACACGCGCCGCATGCCGGCATGCAAACGCTGGTGCGCGACCTGAACGCCTGTTACGTGGAACATGCGGTGTTCTGGGAGGCCGATGCATCTTCGCGCGGCTTCGAGTGGGTGGAATGCAGCGACCCGGCCAACGGCGTGGTGGCTTTCCTGCGTCGCGATCACGCGGGCCATCCGGGGCTCCTGGCCGTGTTCAACTTCACTCCCGTGGTACGCGCCGGGTATCCGCTCGGGGTGCCGCTGGGCGGTCCCTGGCGGGAGCTGTTGAACACCGACGCCGACTGCTATGGCGGGGGCAACGTGGGCAACCAGGGACGCGTGCGCGCCTCGAATGTGCCCAGCCACGGGCGTGACCATTCCCTGCGCGTCACGGTCCCTCCACTCGGCGCCGTGTACCTGGTGCCGGAGGCGTGAGCGGAGCGATGAGCCCGGGGCGCCCGCATCCGCCGGGCGCGACCTGGACCGGTGACGGCGTGAACTTCGCCCTCGCATCAACACACGCCGAGGCGGTCGAGCTGTGCCTGTTCGATGCCGACGGCCGGCGTGAAACGGCGCGGCTGGCGCTGCCGGCCCGCAGCGGCGATACCTGGCATGGCTTCCTTCCGGGCGCGGGTCCCGGGCTGGTCTACGGCTACCGGGTGCACGGTCCCTACGCGCCGCGCCAGGGGCACCGTTTCAACAAGCACAAGCTGTTGCTGGACCCCTACGCACGCGCGCTCACCGGTGACTTGGTGTGCGACGCGCCCGTATATGGCTACGCGCGCCACGGCGCGGACACCTGGCGCCAGGACATCAGCGACAGCGCGGGCTGCATGCCGAAAGCCAGGGTGGTGGATCCCAATGCATTCGACTGGCAGGGCGACCGGCCACCGTGCCATCCGCTGGAACGCAGCGTGATCTACGAGCTGCACGTCAAGGGCTTCACGCGCACCCATCCCGGAGTGCCGCAACACCTGCGCGGCACCTACCTGGGCCTGGCCCAGCCGGCGGTGCTCGACTACCTCGTCGACCTGGGTGTGACCGCAGTGGAACTCATGCCGGTGCAGCACTTCGTCGATGAGACTCACCTCCGCGCCAAGGGCCTGGTCAATTACTGGGGCTACAACACGCTCGCATTCTTCGCGCCGCATGCGGGCTATGCGCTGGCGGACCCGGTGCGCGAGTTTCGCGAGATGGTCCGGGCCCTGCATGCTGCCGGGATCGAGGTGATCCTTGACGTGGTGTTCAATCACACCGCCGAAGAGGGCGAAGACGGTCCCACCCTGAGCCTGCGCGGCATCGACAACCTCGGCTACTACCGCCTCGAGCCCGATGACCTGCGCCGCAACGTGAACTGGACCGGTTGCGGCAACACGCTGGATTTCGGGCGTCCGCCGGCGCGGCGGCTGGCGCTCGACTGCCTGCGCTACTGGGCTACCGAGATGCACGTGGACGGCTTCCGTTTCGACCTGGCCACGACGCTGGGGCGTGAAGCCGAGGCCTTCCACGCCGAAAGCGCCTTCTTCCGGGACATCCAGGCCGACCCGGTACTCTCGCGGCTGAAATTGATCGCTGAACCGTGGGACCTCGGTCCCGACGGCTACCGGCTGGGCGGATTCCCGGCCCGCTGGAGCGAATGGAACGACCGCTTCCGTGACACGGCGCGCGCCTTCTGGCGTGGCGATGACGCGATTGTGCCGCGGCTGGCGGAACGGCTGGCCGGTTCCAGCGACCTGTTCGGGAGCACCGGCCGCGGACCGCAGCATTCGCTCAACTACGTCGCCTGCCATGACGGTTTCACCCTGGCGGATACCGTCAGCTATGCCCGCAAGCACAACCTGGCCAACGGCGAAGACAACCGCGACGGGGACAATCATGCGGTGAGCTGGAACCTCGGCGTCGAGGGCCCCACTGACGACCCGGCCATACTGCGCGAGCGCGCACGCCAGCGGCGCAACCTGCTGGCCACCCTGCTGGTGTCGCAGGGCGTGCCGATGCTGCTGGCAGGTGACGAGTTCGCCCGCACGCAGCGCGGCAACAACAACGCCTACTGCCAGGACAACGAACTGGCCTGGGTGGACTGGCGCCTGGCCCGTGAGCATGCGGGACAAGTGGATTTCGTGCGCCGGCTCATCCGCCTCAGGCGGGACAACCCGGTATTCCAGCGCCGCGACTTTCTCGCCGGCGTGCAGCGGCGCCCGGAACGCTTCAAGGACGTGCTCTGGCTCCGGGCAGACGGCAGCGAACTCGAGGATACGGACTGGCAGGACGCGGCCCTGCGCACTTTCGGCATGCTGCTGGACGGCACGGGCTTGCCAGCGGCACAGGCGGAAGCCCGGCAGGGGGACAATTTCCTGGTGCTGTTCAACGCAAGCGCGGAGCCGGTGGAATTCACGCTGCCCGCGCCCATCTCCGGCGAGACCTGGGTGGTGACCCTGGATACCAGCCAGGATGCGCTTACAGTGCCGGCTCGCGGGTACCGCCGCGGGCATGTCTACCTGCTGGACCGCGGCAGCCTGGCGCTGCTCGTCGATCATGAGTGAGTACGCGGCCGCTCTGGAGCGTTTGCGTCGGCTGGCCGGCGTGGAGCGCGGGTTCACGGATTTCCGCGGCCGCTATCACCCGCTGGCCGATGCGGACCTTGCGCGCCTGCTGGAGACCCTGGGGCACGACGCGCGCGACGCGGCGACCCTGCATGCCGCGGCCGACGCGATCGAGGCGCTGGAATGGAAGCGTGTCCTGCCTCCGGTCATCGTCCTGGACGCGCAGGAGCCGCATGCCGCATACCCCGTCATGATCGCCCCCATGCTGCCGCGCATCCGCTGGCGCATCGACTGTGAGGATGGGACGCGGCATTCGGGCCAGGTGGACCCATCCGCCTGCCGGCTCACAGCCGAACAGGAGCTTGGCGGGCTGTGGTACCAGCGCCGTCATCTCGACTTGCCCCAGCTGCCCGCGGGATACCACAAGCTGGTGCTGGAAAAGGAGGAGGGCAGCCTGCTCGGCAGCGCCGTGTTGATCGTTGCCCCGGCACGCTGCCACTTGCCGGATTTCCTGCGCGACGGCGGACGTTGCTGGGGACTGGCGGTGCAGCTCTACACCCTGCGCTCGACACGCAACTGGGGGATCGGGGACTTTACCGACCTCGCCGGAATCGCTGCGGCCGCCGCGGCGCTGGGCGCAGACCTGTTGGGCGTCAATCCCTTGCATGCGCTGTTCCCGGAGGACCCGAAACGCGCCTCGCCGTACAGCCCCTCCAGCCGCCTGTTTCTGAATGTGCTGTACATCGATCCGGAAGCCGTGCCGGAGTTCGCTTCGGCTGAGCCAGTGCAGCGCCTGCTCGCAAGCCGGGACTTCCAGGACGAGCTGGAGCGGTTGCGCAAGCTCGACTACGTGGACTATGCCGGCGTGACCGCCTGCAAGTTCGCCGCGCTGCGCCTGCTTTACGAGTGGTTCGAGGAACACGCAACGCCATCCCGTCGCGCCGAATTCCAGGCTTTTGTCGCCCAACACGGTGTGCCGTTGGCGGAGTTCGCGCGCCACCATGTGCGCGCCAGTGCTGCGCCCGATGCCGCCTACAGCGATCTGCATTGCTGGATGCAGTGGGTAGCGCGCACGCAACTCGATGCCGCAGCGGCGGCCGCCCGCGCTGCCGGTATGCGCATCGGTCTTTATCTCGACCTTGCCGTCGGCCCGGACGCAGGAGGCGCCGAGGCGAGTGCCTCCGACCACGTGCTGGCGACCGGCGCCAGCGTGGGTGCGCCGCCCGATCCGCTCGCGCCGCAAGGGCAGGACTGGGGCATCCCGCCGTTTCATCCGCGCCAGCTGCGCGAGCAGGCCTACATGCCTTTCGTTCGCCTGTTGCGGGCCAACATGCCCCAAGGCGGCGCCCTGCGCATAGATCATGTCATGGCGCTCATGCGCCTGTGGTGGATTCCACGTGGCAGCGCCTCTGCAGCCGGCGGCTACGTGCACTACCGGCTCGACGAAATGATGGCGATCGTGGCGTTGGAGAGCCGGGCGCGGCGCTGCCTGGTGGTTGGGGAAGACCTCGGCACGGTCCCCGGGGAAGTGCGTGCGGCAATGGAGCAGCACGGTGTGCTCAGCTATCGCGTGCTCCTGTTCGAGCGCGACCAGGACGGCGCGTTCCGGCCCCCGCAGGCGTATCCGCACCTGGGGCTGGTGACGCCGAGCACGCATGACCTGCCGACACTCGCCGCATACTGGCGCGGCGACGACCTGGAACTGCGGGCCGCTCTCGGTCTTTATGCGGACGCTTCGGTGCCGGCAGAGGAACTGGCGGAGCGTGCGGCCGCGCGCACGGCCTTGGCGGGTGCACTGGCAGCCGCAGGCCTGCCTGGGGCCGAGCGCGACGAGGCGGGGGTGATTGACGGCGCCCAGCTGCTCGCCGCGCAAAGCACTGCGGCGGTGCTCATGCTGCAGGCTGAAGACTGGCTGCGCGAGACGCGCCCGGTCAACATCCCCGGCACCGACCAGGGTTACCCTAACTGGCGCCGGAAACTGCGCACGGATTGGCCGGAACTCATGTCTTCCGCCCGGGCACGGGCCTTTGCCGCCCGGGTGAACGCCGCCCGAGGCACTACCAGTGACCCGGGCGGTGATGACATAACACCTTAAGTATCACGTCTAATGCTCTGTAAATATTGATGCCTGACGTATCGATGCCCGAGATCGCGCGCGCTGCCCTGCCGGAGGCCCTCGGCTCCGGGCTGCGGGTCGTCACGGCCACGCAGCGGCTGGCCCGTGCCCTGCAGCTCGAGTACGCGCGTGGCCGTGAGGACGACAGCTGGTTGACGCCCGACATCCTGCCCTGGTCGGTGTGGGTGCTCGAGCAGTACCGGGCCTTGCGCGATTTCGGGCGCCTGCCGGATACGCGCCGGTGTCTCGACGAGACCCAGGCGGCCGCGCTGTGGGACGAAGTGTTGGCACAGGACGACACCGCCGGGCGCCTGCTGATGTCCGGGCGCGTGACGCAGGGCTTCCGCGAGGCATGGCGCCTGGCGCACGAGTGGAAGCTCTCCTGGACCGAGCTCGAGGCGAGGGCGGGCGAGGACTGCCGCGTATTCCTGCGCACGGCCCGGGCGTATGAACGCAGGTTGCACGCGCTGGATGCGGTCGACGCGGCCCAGCTGCCCGGCCTCCTGGCCGCCAACCTGGCAAAAGAACATGGTGCGCCTGTCGCTTTTTGCGGCTTCGACCGGCTGGTGCCCGCCCAGCAGGCGGTGGTAGACGCCCTCGGCACCCGCGCGCTGCGCGTCGTCGAAGCACGCACAACCGCTCGGCCGCGCGTGCTGGTTTTCGACGCTGCCCGCGAGGAGCTCGCGGCCGCGGTCGGCTGGGCGCGGGCGCGGCTGGCGGCCGACCCGGACGCACGAATCGGCCTGGTGGTGCCGGATCTCGGCACCCATGCAGCATTGCTGGAGCGCCTGCTCGATGACGCGCTCGCGCCGGCCCGCCTCTGGCCCGGCCGGGAGCGGGACCCGCGCCCTTGGAACATTTCCCTGGCGCTCCCGCTGGCGGAAGCCCCCGTGGTGGATGCCGCTCTGCGGCTGCTGAACTTCGCCCAAGCGCCCATGACCCTGGCCGAGGTCGGCCGCGTGCTGCGCTCGCCGTTCCTGGCCGGCGCCGAGACGGAGGCCTCCCAGCGTGCCCGCCTGGAAGCCTGGTTGCGCGAGCATGCTACCGAACCCGTAGCGCCGGACGCATTGCTGGCCGGGCTGCGCGGGCAGGGCCGCGCGCCGGGATGTGCGCGCCTGGAAAGCGGCGTGAGTGCTGCGTTGGAACGCCTCACGCATGGCGCGCGTCGCCGCCATCCGTCGGCATGGGCCGCGGACTTCAGCGCAGCCCTGGCGCAACTCGGCTGGCCGGGAGAAACGCCGGCGGACAGCGCCGAATGGCAGGCAGTGCAGGCATGGACTGAGGCGCTGGATGCGCTCGCGCGCCTGGACGGCGTGAGTCCGCCATGCACACTCGCCGAAGCCCTGCTGCGGCTGCGTCGGATCCTGGCGGAGAGGCGTTTCCAGGCGGAAAGCCCGGATGTGCCGGTACAGGTGCTCGGGGTGCCGGAAACGGCAGGGATGCGGTTTGACGCCCTCTGGGTCAGCGGCCTGCACGACGGGGTCCTGCCGGCCTCGATGCGGCCCTGCCCCCTGCTGCCGGCGGCCCTGCAACGGGAGCGGGGCATGCCGCGCGCCTGCCCGGATACGGAACAGGTCTTCGCGCGGCAACTGGTAGCGCAGCTCAACTCCGCTGCGGCGGAGGTCTGTTTCAGTTATCCGTCGCGCGAGGGGGACGAGCCCCTGCGCCCGAGCCCTGTGCTCGCCGGCATAGGCCCGGCGGAAACCGAAGCCCCGCGTGTGCCAGGCGTAGCGCGTTCCATTTTCGCCTCCGGACGGGTGGTGCAGCTGAGCGATTGGCGCGGCCCCGCAGCAGCGGGCGAGACGCGCGGCGGCAGCCGCCTGCTGGCCGACCAGTCCGCCTGTCCCTTCCGCGCATTTGCGTTGCATCGCCTGCACGCCCAGCCGCTGGAAACCCCGCAGGCGGGCGTGGATCCGCGCCACAGGGGCTCTCTCCTGCATGAGGCGCTGCGCATGCTGTGGGAGGAATGGCAGCATCGTGCCGCGCTGGCCTCCCTGGATGCCACTGCACGCGGCGCGACGGTCCGGGCGGCGCTGCGCCGCAGTGCCGCACAGCATCTTTCCCAGCTCGGCCGCGGCCTGGTGGAGATCGAGATCGAAGCCGCGGCGCAGGTGATCGAAGCCTTGCTCGCCGCTGAGCTGGAGCGAACGGAGTTCGAGGTCGTCGGCTGCGAGACGCCCTTTGATATCGCGCTCGGGCCGCTGCATATCCGCGGCCGCCTGGACCGGGTCGACCGGGTCCGCGACGAACTCCTGGTCATCGACTACAAGACCGGCGCCGCGGACCCGCGTGGTTGGGATGGAGAGCGTCCGGCGGAGCCGCAAATGCCGCTGTATGCGGTGGCCATGCAGGAATCGGTCACAGGCCTGTTCTACGCCTCGCTCAAGCCGGGACAGGTCGGGTTCAGTGGTCGCCAGCGCGCTGCCGAACCGCCGGCGATCAGCACCCGCGAGGCGAAAGCGCTCACGCGGGGGGAATGGGAAACCATGCTGGCGGAGTGGCGCGCCGCGCTCACGCAACTGGCGCTTGATTTCGGTGCCGGAGAGGCCGCGGTGGACCCGCTGTGGCCGACGCGCCGCAACGGCAGCTGCGCCTATTGCCGCCTGGCGACCCTGTGCCGTCGCGATGAACTGCTGCGCGCGGGAGCGATCGGCGATGACTGAACGGCGCCCTCTCGACCACGCGGTGCGGGCAACGGCACTCGAGCCGGAGCGCAGTTTCATCGTGCAGGCGCCCGCCGGCTCCGGCAAGACCGAGCTGCTCACGCAACGCTTCCTGCGCCTGCTCGCCGTGGTGGCACGACCGGAAGAGATCGTGGCCATCACCTTTACCCGCAAGGCCGCCGGAGAAATGCGCGATCGCATCCTCGGCGCCCTCAGGCGCGGGGCCGAGCCGGATCCGCCCGCCAACCCACACGAACATGACGGCTGGGTGCTGGCGCGCGCCGCACTGGCACGCGATGCCGAGCTGGGCTGGGGCCTGCAGGAAAACCCGCGGCGCCTGCGTATCGAGACGATCGACGCTTTGAACGCCTGGCTGGCGCGCCAGCTGCCGGTCTCCTCACGCCTCGGTGCGGCGCCGGTCATCAGCGAAGACCCCGACCCCGCCTGCCGGCAAGCCGTGCGGGACATCCTGCTCGGCGCCGGCGGGACGGAAGCGCATGCCAGGCATGCGGCGGCCCTGCTGCAGCATCTTGGCGGCCGCTTCAGCCAGGCGGAGGACCTGCTGGTGGCCATGCTCAAGTCGCGCGACCACTGGTTGGGGAGGATCGTCGGTCCCGGCCGGATGGACCCGGTTGCGCTGCGCGCCAGACTGGACCAGGCGCTGCAGCATTTCGTCGCAGACGAGTTGCAACGCGCGCTGGAGAGCCTGCCGGCGGATCTTCGTGGCGAAATCGCCGCCGGGATGTCGGCGGCCGCCGCCAATTGCCCGGAACTCGACTGGCTCGCCGCCTGGGCCGATGGGTCGGCCTTCCCGACGCCGACCGGACCGGCCCTGCCGAGATGGCAGGCCATGGCCCGCGTGCTGCTCACGGGCGCCGGGGAGTGGCGCAAGCAGTTGACCAAGAACGAAGGGTTCCCGCCGGCGGATCGCGAGACCAAGGCGCGCATGGTGGAGGTCCTGGATGAACTGCGCTTAAGAGCGACGGACCCGGTGCCGTTGGCGCGGGTCGCGGCACTGCCTGAACCCGCCTATGACGACCGGCGCTGGCAGATCCTGGCCCACCTGCTGGCCTTGCTGCCGGTCGCTGCGGCGGCGCTGGAAGTCGAGTTCGCGGCACGCGGCGAGAGCGACTACGTGGGCATCGCACGCGCGGCGCTGGATGCACTGGGCGAGCAAGAGTCGCCCACGGACCTGGCGCTGGCGCTGGACTCGCGTATCAGTCACCTGCTGGTCGACGAGTTCCAGGACACCTCGCAGGGGCAGATCGAGCTGCTGGTGCGGCTGACCGCCGGCTGGACCCCGGGCGACGGCCGCAGCCTGTTTTGTGTCGGCGATCCCATGCAGTCCATATATCGGTTCCGCGAGGCCGACGTCGGCCGCTTCATCCGCGCCCAGCGCTACGGGATCGGGGACCTGCCGCTCGAAACGCTGCAGCTGAGCGTCAACTTCCGCAGCCAGGCCGGACTCGTGACGTGGGTGTCCGAGACTTTCCCGCGCATCTTTCCGGCGCAGGACGACATGTCGCTCGGCGCCGTGCAGTTTTCTCCCTCCACGGCCTGGCGACCGGCACTGCAAGGGCTGCCGGTTCATTGTGTCGGCGTGCCGGCGCGCGACTTCCAGGCCGAAGCGGAAGCCGTCCGGAGGATCATCGTGGAGCTCCGGGCCAGCGGGGCCGGCGGGTCGGACGGGCGGATCGCAGTGCTGGTGCGCAGTCGCCGCCACCTTGCACAGATTTATCCGGCTTTGCGCCACGCCGGCGTGCCCTGCCGCGCCATCGAGATCGAGCCGCTGGCGGAGTCGCCCGCCATTCGCGACCTCGAGGCGCTCACGCGGGCACTGTGTCACCGCGCGGACCGCACGGCCTGGCTCGCCGTGCTGCGCGCCCCCTGGTGCGGCCTCGAATTGCGGGACTTGCTGCAGCTCGCCGGGGACAAGAATGAAGATGTCTGGCAGCGGCTGCTCGATCCCGCTGCGCTGGGCCCGCTGCCTGCGGATGCACGCCGGCGGGTTGCACGCGTGGTGTCGGCCCTGCAACCAGCCATGGCAGCGCGAGGGCGCGGCGCCCTGGGCCGGCTGGTGCACGGGGCATGGCTGGCGCTGGGCGGGCCGGCCACCCTGCAACGCGACTCGGAACTGTCAGATGCCGAGGCTTTTTTCGCATACCTGGATCGTGCGGCGCAGGCCGGGGACCTGGACGATGCCCTGCGGCTGGAGGAACTGCTCGCCGACCAGTACACGGCGCCGGAAACGGTGGCGCCGGATGCCGTCGAGCTGCTGACCATCCACAAGGCCAAGGGCCTCGAATTCGATCACGTCATTCTCCCGGCTCTCGACCGGACTGCCGGGGGCGGCGAGAAGAAGCTCCTGCGCTGGCTGGAACAGACGCGACCGGGCGGGCCGGAACTGGTGCTGGCCCCGCTCGAGGCGCTCGGTGAGGAGCCCGACAAGCTGCACCGGGCCCTGCAGGCGCTCGATGCCCGCCGCGACCGGCTCGAGCTGGATCGCCTGCTCTATGTCGCCACGACGCGCGCGAAGCAGCGCCTTTACCTGGTGGCCGGGATCGGGCCCGACGATGCCGAGAAGGACAAGGAATTCCTGCCCCGCAGCGGCAGCCTGCTGGAACGCTTGTGGCCGGCGACCGCTGCCGCTTTCCGCGCATCGCTCAGCAACGCGGCTCCGCCCCCGGACGCCCCAGAGGGGCGCCCACCGGCCCTGTTGCGCCGGCTGGCGGACGACTGGCAGGCGCCTGGTCCACCGCCGCCCGTGCCCTGGACGGAACGCGAGGCGCCGCCACCTGCGCCGGCCAGCACCATCGAGTACGACTGGTCCGGCCGGCAGGCGAGGGCGGTCGGGGTCGCCGTGCACCGCCTGTTGCAGGTGATCGCCGTGGATGGGCCCGACGCCTGGCCCGGGCAGCGCGTGGAAGGGTTGGCACCCTTGCTCCGGACCTTGCTGGCGGAGCACGGGAGCGGCGAGGCGGAGCGCGCCGAGGCGCTGGAACACGCCCTGGCGGCACTGCGCCTCACCCTCGCGGACGCCCGCGGGCGCTGGCTGCTCGACCCGCAGCATGCCGACGCGCGCAGCGAGCTGGCCGTCAGCGGCTGGATCGAAGGCCGGCTGGTCACCGGCATCATCGACCGCAGCTTTGTCGATGACGCCGGCGTCCTGTGGATCGTCGATTACAAGGCGGGTCGCCACGAGGGCGGCGAACTCGATGCCTTCCTGGACCGTGAGCGCGAACGATACCGGCCGCAGCTGGAACGTTATGCGAGACTGCTGGCGCCGCGCCGCGAGGGGCCGGTCAGGCTGGGGCTTTATTTCCCGCAGCATGCCGGCTGGCGCGAATGGCCGGCCGAGGCAGGTCCAGGCCGGGACGACCGGGACTAGGGTTCGCTGCGCATCTCCAGGCGCCGCCGCCCGTTGCCCAGGTCTTCGCCCACGAAGCGCAGCCCGTCCAGCAGTTCGCGCGGCGGGTTCTCGCCCGGTGCCAGCTCCGCGCTGAACTGCCATTGCCCCGGCCCGGGCAGCTCGACCTGGCCGTCCACGGCGAGCGGTCCTCCGAGAGAGCGGATCGCGCCCACCGGCGGACCCTCCTGCTCGGGGAAGACGAATTCGAACGGGCCCAGGGTGAGAATGACACCCGGCAAGTCCAGGTTGGCCACTGTCGCACGCCCGGTCACGGTGGTGGGCCAGCCGCTCTCCAGTACCAGGCGCTGGAGCGAAATGCGGGCCTGGCCGGCCACGCCTCGCGGCACCAGTGCCGGCGGCAGGGCGGCAAGTTCGAGCGCGGCCTCGAGATCACTGATGCGCTGCCGATCGCTGAGCAGGGAGGCAGCAAAGCGCCCCTCGACGAAGCCGTCGGCGGTGCGCAGGTAGAGCTTCCAGGCGGGCTGGAGGGACAGCAGGCCGGCGGGCTGCGCGTCCCACGACAGTGACCCGAGGTCGGCCCCGCGCACGATGATGCCGGCCGCACGGCCTTCCCAGACGCTTCCGTCCACGCCCCAGGCAACGATGCCGGCCGGGGCGAACCAGCCCAGCGCGAGGCGCGCAGGGAAATGGGTCACTAGCCCGACGAGCGCGGCCAGGATGCCCGCGCCGGCGAGCAGTGTGATGCGCTTGCGCGAGCTCACGGTTGTCCCAGGCGCAGGGTCAGGGTGGCGTTGACGCGCCCGTCGTCAGGCGCGCGCTCGAAACTCGCCGTTTCGATGGTCAGGCCTGCAGAGCTGTTCAGGGTTCCGAGCCAGGTGGCCAGGGCGTCGAAGGCGGCATTCTCCAGCCGCACGCGGATGCCGTCTTCACCCACCGGCTGGTTACGGGTCAGCGCGCCGCCGAGCCCGGCGGAACGCGCGCTACGATCCACCACCACGACCAGCGACTGTCCCGACATGTCGGGACCCTGGGCAGCCAGCGCCGGCGCTCCGGCCAGTTCCGCCGCAGCGGTACGCAGGAAGGCGAGGGTGGCGCGCTTTTCATCGACGCGTTGCGCCGTCGCCGCCGACGCGCCGTAGATCGGGCTCAGCACGAGGCCCCAGAACAGCAGCAGGGTCACCACCACGGCGCCTGCCGTGACGACCAGCCGCTCCCTGGGTTCCAGCCCGAAGTACCAGTCCTTCATGCGCCATCCCCCGTGAGCTGGATCCGGCCTTCGACGCCGTCGCCGCGCGGGTCCGCCTGCTGGATGGTCGCGCTATAGCGGCCTTCGCGCCCGACGGCCTGGCGGACCTGCTCGAGTGATTCCACGCTCGGCGCCGTCAGTTTCAGGTCCAGTACCCCGGTGCGGTAACTCAGTGCATCGAGCCGGATGCTGCTGGCGTTCTGCAGGGCACTGCCGACCGTCTCGAGGGCGCTGAGGAAACCGTGGTTGCCCGGGCCTGCCGTGCCGCGCAGCGTCGCCAGGCGCCGTTCGACCTGGAAGCGCGGGTCTTCCATGCGCGCGCCTGGCAGCGCCTGCTGGAAGGCTGCCGCGATCGCCGCGTCCAGGCGGGCTTCCTCGCGCTGCAGTTGGAACAGCTCGAGCCCGTCGCGCGCGACCATGACCAGGACCAGCGCCGCGAGCAGCGCCGCTGCGGCGCGCCAGGGCTTCCACAACCTGTCCATCTGCGTGCGCGGCGCGAATTGCCCCTGCAGCAGGTTGATGGGCTCGCGCGAGACCACCCCCGCGGCCAGGTGGGGCAGGACACCGTCGGGCAGCAGGCGCACTTCTAGCGTCGCCAGGTCCGGGCGCAGCGCTTCCAGCGCGTCGTTATGTTTCAGCCGCGCCTCGGGCGTGAGGTAGGCCGAGAGATGGCGCGGCTGGCCGTCATCGGCGGGGAACTCGGGGCCGAATCGCAACGCGTCCTGGACGCTCTCGATCTCGAGCATGAGCGGCAGGCCGTCGCCGCTGCGCGCCAGGCAGCGATGTTCGTCCAGCAACCAGTTCAGGTGGTTGGGTGCGGAGGGGCAGCCCTCGGCTTCCGAGCAGATCACCTGCGGCGCTATCCCGGCCTCGGCCAGGTCGGCCAGCCAGCCCTCGAGCTGCTCGCGGTCCACCGCGGCGGCAGGTACTTCATTGCCCTTGGGGCGGCCGGCAGCGAAGTGCAGCGCCTCGATGTCCTCGGCGATCTGCTCTTCCAGCGCAAAGGGCAGCGCACGCAGGATCTTGGCCGCGCCTCGCACCGGCAGCTCGGTCCGGGTGAGGAGGACATCCACGGCCGGCACCAGCACGACCACGCGGCGTCCTGTCGCCGCCGCTGCCGCCTCGGCCAGCGCGCCCTGGCCCGGCGCTCCGACACGGCGCCCCTGCTCGTCCACTACCACCCAGGCGGCCTGGCCGGCGTCCACGGCGTCAAGCCTGATGACGAGGGTTTCTGTCATGGGTCTGGCGTGCTCATTCGTCGGCGAAAGTGCGGATCACGCTGGTCACGGAACCCGCCGGGTTACGGTGCAGGAGACTGTACATGGTGAACCGCTGGGTGCCAACATCGACGCGCACCGAGAGCCGGAACCATTCACTGGTCGTGCCGAGAAAGGCGCGCGCGTCTTCCGGAATCATGTCGCCGAGGTCCTCCAGGGCTTCCCAGCCGCCCTCGGGCTGGTCCAGGAAGATGCGCTCCGCTTCGGAGAAGCCGAATGTCTCCGAGGTCGACAGCAAGACCTCGGGCAATGCCGTGTTGATGTTGATCTCGGTGCCGCGCGGCAAAGCCGTAACGTAGGGACGCAGGCGGGCGTAGCCTGCCGCCCCCAGCTCGGGGTATACCAGCAGCAGCTCCGAGACGCTGGTCACCGGCCGGTTGGCAGCCCGGAACGGCGGCTGGCGCGACAGGTACTCGCCATCCTCGGCGCCATCGGGAAAGTTCGGCTCCAGGTCGCGATCGATCCAGTCCGCCATGCGGTCGGCGAGGCGTGTATCGAGTTCCAGCAGCTCCAGCAGGCGCCGGAATCCCTCCACGGTCACCGGGTCCGTGGCGCCTTGCGCATCCACCAGGTTGTTGAGATTGAAGCGTCCGTTCAGGTCCTCGATACGACCCTGGATCTGGCCGCCCTCGATGGGCAGCGGCGTGATCTGCAGGCCCCAGGCCTCGCGCGGATGATCCACCTGGTTGTCGGCGGCGTCGTCGCGCAATACCTTCTTCGCCCATGCTTCCGCACCGAGGCTGTACATCAGGCCCTGGTCCACGGTGATCCGGCCGAGGGCGCGGCGCTGGTCCAGGAACAGCTCCCAGGTCAGGGTTGCCGCGATCGCCGAGGCGAGCGCCACCACCAGGATTGCCGTGATCAGGGCTGCACCATGCTGTCGACGTGCAGCCATGTCAGTTCGGCACCTCGAGCAGCCGGCGGATCTCGCCCCAGTCCTGCAGGTCGAGCGTGACCTCGACCGCAAGCGGTCGCAGTGCAGGGTCGGCGGCCACGCCGCCCGACGGCCAGTCCTCGCTCCAGCCGCCCGGGCTGAAGAACCGCAAGCGGACCTCGCGGACCCCGGACAGGACTTCGCGCTCGACCGGTTCCTCGCCCAGCGTCGGGTCCGGCACGAACCAGTGCCGCCGCACCAGCAGGTCGTCCTCCAGCACGTAGGCCACGCGCTGCACGGCGGCGCGCGGCTGACCGAGGGGGTTGCTCCAGCCGCCGCGCGTGAACTCGAGCAGCACTTCGCTGCGCGGATCAGAGTAGAGCGCCGCGCGGTAACCGTCGCCGATGGGCTCACGCACCGGGCGCGGGTTCAGCTGGAGCAGGTCGCGGCTGATCTGCTGCACGGCAAACTGGAGTTCGCGAAAACGGTCGGCGTTGTCACGCGCAATGGTCTGCTGGGCGAGCACCGCCTGCAGCCCGCCGTAAGCCATGACGCCCACCACGGCGAAGATAGCCACCGCGATCAGCACCTCCAGCAGGGTGAACCCGGCCGCGCGCCTCATTCATCGTCCTCCTCGTCGGGAGGAAGCGGCTCGGGTTCGACCGGCTCCGGCTGCTCTTGTTCGTCGTCCTCGCCGTCCTCGTCGTCTGCGTCACCGGCCGGCGGCTCCTCCAACCCGGTCCCGCCCCACCAGTCGATGGCGGTGGGCGCCACGGCGGCACGATTGATGAAACCGGTCATCAGGGTGACCAGGTCGTCGGGCTGCT
Source organism: uncultured Thioalkalivibrio sp. (assembly GCA_964413755.1). Taxonomy (GTDB): domain Bacteria; phylum Pseudomonadota; class Gammaproteobacteria; order Steroidobacterales; family XN24; genus XN24. The sequence continues at coordinate 26,146 of CAYPTW010000032.1, forward strand.
CGATATAGGCGACGGAGATGTCGACACGCCGCAGGTCTTCCACCCCCGTCTCGGACACGTTGGCTTCCCAGCGCCACTCGCGCCCGGCGAACTCGACGTCGCCGTCGAAGCTGCCGACGTCCGGAAACTCGCCGGCGACGCGCAACTCCGTCAGCTGGTTCATGGCGATCCAGTCGGCAAAGGCACGCTCGCGCAAGGTCGTGGTGGAATGGGCCATCTGGATCACGGCATTGAAGGCTGCGATGAGCCCTATGGAGACGATCGTCAGCGCCACCATGACCTCCAGCAAGGTGAAGCCGCGGCCGGACCTCATCGCGCTTCCTCGGGAGAAAGCAGCTCCACCTCGCCGTGGACCTGTCCCTGCAGCAACCAGGCGTCGGAGGCGAAGTCCTCGACCAGGAAGAGTTCGAAGGGGGTCAGTTCGCCGCTGGAGAAGATGGCCACCTGGGGCGCCAGCGTCTCCGCATCGGCCTCGCGTTGCCGCTCTTCGCGCTCCACCACCACCTCGCGCCCGTCCACTGCGAGCACCACCTCCAGTCCCGGCGGCAGCGTGCGCCGGCGCAGTGCGGCCTCGTCCCCGACTACCGACCACAAGCGCGTGTCCGGGTCCCACGACAGGAAACGGTAGCCGTCGGGAAAGAATTCGATGCCGTAGTCGCGGCCCTGCACCAGGGCCTCCTCGGAGACGAATTGCAGCAGCGCCGCGAGGCGGCGCGCCTCGGTCTCCGCCGGGTCATCCTTGTTCAGCGTGGCCATGCCCAGGACGACCATGGACGCCGTGATCGCCAGTATGACGATGACAACCAGCAGCTCGATGAGCGAAAACCCGGCCACATGACCGGGGCGCGCAGGAGACTCAGTAGACAGACCAGTTGCCGATTTCTGCATTGATGCCTTCGCCGCCCGGCTCGTTGTCGGCTCCGTAGGTGAAGACATCGAACTCGCCGTTGCGGCCCGGATAAAGGTACCGGTAGGTGTTGTTCCAGGGGTCGCGCGGCAGCTTGTCGAGATAGGGGCCGCGCCAGTTACGCAGCGAAGGATCATTCGGGCGCGTGGTCAGCGCCTCCAGCCCCTGGTCGGTGGTGGGGTAGCGCGAGTTGTCCATGTAATAAAGCTTGAGCGCGCTTTCGATACCGCGGATGTCCTGCTTGGCGCGGTTGATCGAGG
>CAYPTW010000033.1:0-19717 GCA_964413755.1 uncultured Thioalkalivibrio sp.
GCACCAGCAGTTTCCTCGCGTCCCAGCTCGCCAACCTGCCGTTGGCGCGCAGCGGTAACGACGGGCAGTAATTAAGCAGCCTCCCCCGGGGAGGTGCGGGAACAAAACGACATGAACCTACACAGCATGCGCAGCGCGATGAAGGAGTACGAGCAGGTCGGCGCGCGCTCGCAGGTCGAGGGCGCCTCGCCGGAGCGGCTCATCCAGCTGATGCTGGAGGGTGCGCTGGACCGGGTCAGCCTGGCGCGCGGCGCCATGGAGAACGGCGAGACCGCGGCCAAGGGCGAGCGCATCGGCAAGGCGATCAGCCTGGTCGAAGGCCTGCGCGCTTCATTGGACCATGAGCGTGGCGGCGAGCTGGCCGGCAACCTGGACGCGCTGTACGAATATGCGGCCCGGCGCCTGCTGGAGGCGAACCTGCGCAACGACGTGGCCATCCTGGACGAGGTTTCCAACCTGCTGCGTGAGATCAAGCAGGCCTGGGACCGCATCGTCGGCACGCCGGAGGCGGGACGATGATGGCATTGCCCAGGCGGCAGCCCGAGGAGGCCGGCATCGACGCGCTACTGGAAGCGGCCCACGCCCTCGAGGCCGCGGCGGCTGCAGATTCCTGGGACGAGGCGCTGGAGCTGGAGACCCTGTGCCGCGAGCTGCTCGAGGCGCTGCTCGCCGGGCCGCAGGACCTGTCCCAGGCCGAATCCATCGAGACCGTGGCGATGATCTATCGTCGCGTCATGAGCCTGGCGGAAGAATGTCGCGCCACTGTCGCCGCGGAGCTGGCGCAGTTGCGCCGGGGGCGCCAGGCGCGCAACGCCTACGACACGGAGCGCGACGCTTGAACGCGGCCGTCCTCGAGGGACGGCTGAGCTGGAGCGGTGCCCTGCCGCTGGACTGGCGCGTACTGGATCGCCTGCCTGATCACGACCAGCTGGCGCGCACCGACGAGCGCAACAGCGCCCTGTTGAACGCCCTCACCCTCATCGAGGAAGGCGCAGTGCGCCATGCGGAGGAACCTTCCCCGCTGGTGGCGCAGATGGAGCGGCTCGAGGCCAAGTTCGACCTCGTGCTGACCTTGCTGACCGAGGCCCTGCTGCCGGAGTCCGTTGCCCCGGGTCCGGTGCATGCGTCGCTGTCTTCGCGCGGCGTGGTGTTCGAGTCCGCGCAGCAGGTCGAGCCCGGCACGCCGCTGGAAGTGAGCCTGCATTTCAGCGCCAGCCTGCCGCGCCCGGTGGTGCTGTACGGGGTCGCGAGTGAGCCGGAAGCCGGCGAGGAAGGCCAGGTGGCGGTGGAGTTCCGGCATCTCGAGCCCAGCGTGAAGGAACGCCTCGAGCGACTGATATTCCGGCGCCATCGTCGCAGCATCGCCCTGCAGCGCCCCCGCGCCGCCGAGTAACTCTTCCCGGCACGTCCCCGCACGCCGCTCATCGGCGTCGCTACGCGTGCGTCATAAATGTGACGCCCATCGTTCAAGCCTGCCTGCAGTCGGTTAATATGACCGCGCCCCACGAAACCAGAACACGCACCGCAGGCCCCCCGGGAACCCATGGAGTCGAGCCGTTCAGGAAAAGCAGAAGCCGCCGCGCTGGAGCGGCTGCCGCCGGCCATGGTGGTGGCGGCGGATGATGCTTCCGCGGACGAACTGACCGGCGCGCTGGCGTTTCTCGGCCTGCGCTGTGAAGTGGTGACGCCGGGCTCCGTGGGCGAGCATGCCGACGCCGCCGATGCCTGGTCCGCGGTGATCCTGTGCGACAGCGGCGCGCCCGTGCTGAAGGCGCTGGACGGCTGGAACGGCGGCCCGCCGGTGATTTTCGTGGGCGCGCAACCGGCGCTGCCGGAACGACTGAAGAATCTCAAGGCCCGCGTGCTCGGTCGCGTCGACCAGCCGTTGCGCCAGGTGCAGCTCCTGCCGCTGCTCGGCAAGCTCAAGCCGCCGACCCTCGGCAACGAACGCAACGTCGAGCTGTTCCGCTCCCTGGTCGGCCGCAGCGAGCCGGTGCAGGAGATCCGCCGCATGATCGAGCAGGTGGCGCCGACGGACTCCACCGTGCTGATCCTCGGCGAGACCGGCACCGGCAAGGAAGTCGTGGCGCGCCATATCCATTACCACTCGTTGCGTCGCGACGGACCCTTCGTCGCCGTGAACTGCGGCGCCATTCCCGCCGAGCTGCTGGAAAGCGAGCTGTTCGGGCACGAGAAGGGCGCCTTCACCGGCGCGCTGACCGCGCGCAAGGGTCGCTTCGAGCTGGCCGAGAACGGCACGCTGTTCCTCGACGAGATCGGCGACATGTCGCTGCAGATGCAGGTCAAGCTGCTGCGCGTGCTGCAGGAGCGCCAGTTCGAGCGTCTCGGTAGCGGGCGCCCGATGCCGGCCAACGTGCGCATCGTCTGCGCCACGCACCGCAACCTGGAAGCGATGGTGCAGGAAGGCACCTTCCGCGGCGACCTGTTCTACCGCATCAACGTGTTCCCCATCGAGATGCCGGCCCTGCGCGAGCGGCGCGAGGACCTGCCCCTGCTGGCCGCCGAGCTGGTGGCGCGGCTCGAGGCCGAGGGCCAGAATTCCGTGCGCTTCACCGAGGACGCGCTGGCGGCGATGGCCCGGCACGACTGGCCGGGCAACGTGCGCGAGCTGGCCAACCTGGTGGAGCGCCTGGCCATCCTGCACCCCGGCGCGACGGTGCGCTCGCAGGACCTCCCCGCACAGATCAGGGCCCATGCGCGGCCCGGCGAGACGGCGACCCCGGCGAGCCGCCCGCTGCCGGACGGCGAGGCCGCGGCACAGGTGATGCAGGCCTCACCCGCTGCAGGGGCCACCGCCGACGACCCCGGCTTCGGTCCGGGCCGCGGCCTGAAGGACTACCTCAACGACATCGAGGAACAGCTCATCCGCAAGGCCCTGGCCGAAAGCGGCGGGATCGTCGCGGATGCCGCCAAGGCACTCGGCATGCGGCGCACCACCCTCGTGGAGAAGCTGCGCAAGTTCGGGATCGATCGCCAGGGATTCGCGACGGATTCTTGACGCTCTCCCGGCCCGGTGCTCATCGGGCCTTCTAACTCACTGTTTTCTCTGGTAACACAGGTTTCGGCACGGAACTTGCTGTAACTCTTGGCGGCGGCCGTGGGGCCGCGTCGGAAAACCAGGGGTTTGTTGATGGAAGCAGCAAGGCAGCTTGAGGGGCGCGACGCGCACGGGCACCAGCCCGTGGCCGTGGACCCCGTGAGCAGCGAGCTGCTGGAGCTGGCGGAGCGCGTGGCCGGCTCCGAAGCGGCGGTCATGCTCACCGGCGAGTCCGGCGTGGGCAAGGAAGTCTACGCGCGGTTCCTGCATGCGGCTTCGGCCCGCAGCACGGGACCCTTTGTCGCGCTCAACTGTGCGGCCATTCCGGAGAACATGCTCGAGGCCATGCTGTTCGGCTACGAGCGCGGCGCATTCACCGGGGCCACGGAGTCCCGCGCCGGCAAGTTCGAGCAGGCCGACGGCGGCACCCTGCTGCTGGACGAGGTCACCGAGATGGAACTCGGCCTCCAGGCCAAGCTGCTGCGCGTACTCCAGGAAAGAGAAGTGGAGCGCATCGGCGGGCGCCGCGTGATCCGCTTCAACGTGCGCATCGTTTCCACCTCCAACCGCGACCTGCGCGCCGCCGTGGCCGAGGGCAAGCTGCGCGAAGACCTGTTTTACCGCCTCAACGTGTTTCCCCTGCATGTCCCGGCGCTGCGCGAGCGGCCCGGCGACCTGCTGCCGCTGGCGCGGCACCTGTTGGCGCGGCATGCCGGCGGACGCTCCCTGCGGCTCACGCCCTGTGCCGAAGCCAGGCTGCTGGCGCACCACTGGCCGGGCAACGTGCGCGAACTGGAAAACGTCATGCAGCGTGCACTGGTGCTGTGCGACGGCGGTGCCGTCGATGCTGCGGCATTGCACATCGAGGGCGGCCGGCCGGGACCGGCGCGTCCCGCGGCACGCCCGATTGCGCCCGCGGCCGGCGACCAGGCAGCGGCCCAGGCCGATCTCGGCGAAGAAGTCCGTAACCACGAAGAACAACTCATCCTCAACGCCCTGCGCGTCGAGCGCGGCCGCCGCAAGGAAGCGGCCGCACGGCTCGGCATCAGCCCGCGGACCCTGCGCTACAAGCTGGCGCGGATGCGCGAGCTGGGCATGGCGATCCCTTAGGCGGCGGAGAACATCCATGAGCGATATGCAGATCCAGCAAGTCATTCACCAGATGCGCGCGCTCGCCGAGCGCAGCCCGGTCAAGCCCGCGGCCGAGCCGGCCGCGAACGCAACCGGTTTCGCCAACCTGCTGCAGCAGTCACTCAACAACGTCAACCAGCTGTCGTCGGAGTCGCGGCAGCTGCAGGAAGCGTTCCAGCGCGGCGACCCCGGCGTGAACCTGGCGCAGGTCATGGTGGCGGCGCAGAAATCGAGCATCGGGTTTGAAGCCACCCTGCAGGTGCGCAACCGCCTGCTCCAGGCTTACCAGGACATCATGAACATGCAGGTCTGAGGCCTGCTTCGTTGGCAATCACCAGGTCATTTTGCAGCACAGCTACGATGGAGTTTGACAAGGCATGAGCAAGGCAATCACCCGATCGGCAGGCGCCCTTCCCGCAAGCCCGCTCGACGGCTTCATGCGCCTGCCGGCACAGCGCCAGGTCGGCCTGTTGCTGAGTCTGGCGATGGTACTCGCGGCACTCGGCGCGGCTTTCACCTATGCCACGCGGCCCGCCATGGTGCCGGTGCTCGCCGGCTTGTCGGAGCGCGACACGGCGGACGCCATGGACGCGCTGAGCCGCAACGGCTTCAAGTTCAAGCTGGATACTTCCAGCGGCCGCCTGCTGGTGCCGGCAAGCAGCCTGCACGAAGCGCGCATCCGCCTGGCCACCGAGGGCCTGCCGCGCGCCGCCACCAGCGGCTACGAGAACCTCGGCCAGGAATCCGGTTTCGGCACCAGCCGCATGGTCGAAAACGCCCGCTACCACCATGCCCTCGAGGGCGAGCTGGCGCGCTCCGTCATGGCGCTGCACGGCGTGGAGAGCGCACGCGTGCACCTGGCGCTGCCGCGGCCCACCGTGTTCGTGCGCGACCGCGCCACGCCCACCGCCTCGGTGCTGGTGAACCTGCATCCCGGCCGCACGCTCGACGACGCCCAGGTGGCGGGCATCGTGCACCTGGTCGCTTCCAGCGTGCCGGACCTGGACACCGAGCGCGTCACCATCGTCGACCAGCGCGGCCGCCTGCTCACCGTGCCGCAGGGCCAGGGGGCCGCAGGCCTCACCGGCCGCGACCTCGACTATGTGCAGCGCCTGGAGGAGAGCTACGTCCGGCGCATCACCGAGCTGCTGGCCCCCGTGCTGGGCGCCGAAGGATTCCGCGCGCAGGTCGCGGCGGACGTCGATTTCACCCGGGTCGAGAGCACGCGCGAGTCCTACGACCCTGACAGCACCGTGCTGCGCAGCGAGCAGTTCTACGAAGACATGAGCCGCACTCCGACTGGCGCCATGGGCGTGCCGGGCGCGCTCAGCAACCAGCCGCCGGCGGGCGGCGTGGCCGTGGCCGGTGCCGCCGGCATCGCCGGAATCGCCGTGCCCGAGGGGGCGGAAGCGGCCCCGGCGGAAACTCCGCCGCAGAACACCAGCCGTCGCGCCACGCGGAATTTCGAGATCGATCGCACCGTCAGCCATACCAAGCAGGCGCCCGCCAGCCTGCGTCGCCTGTCGGTCGCCGTGGTGGTGGACCACAAGGCCATGCCGGGCGAAGAAGGCGGCGCGGTGCGGGAACCGCGCACGGAAGCGGAAATGGATTACATCTCGACGCTGGTGCGCGAGGCGGTTGGCTTCGATGCGACCCGCGGCGACAGCGTCAACGTGGTGAACGCATCTTTCATCCCGCAGGAGCTGCCGGAACCGATGGCTGCGCCGGAGCTGTGGCGTGAGCCCTGGGTGGCTGACCTGGTCAAGCAGGCCATGCTCGCCTTGCTGGCGTTGATCATCGTGCCGCTGGTACTGCGGCCGATGTTGAAGAACCTCTCCAGCAACCCGGTGGGCGCGGCTCCCGCGCTGGCCGGCACGCCGGGCGTACCGGCGCTCGCCGCGGCTCCGGCCGGCGGTGTGCCGGTCGCGGGATCGGGCCGCCCGCAGGGCGGCGAGGACCAGCTGAAGGTCGCCCAGGACATGGTGCGCGAGGACCCGAAGCTGGTGGCACAGGTCGTAAAGCAGTGGGTGGCATCTGATGGCAACCAGTAACGCAGTCAACCTGAGCGGCACGGACCGTGCGGCCGTGCTGCTCATGAGCCTCGGCGAGGACAACGCTGCCGGCGTGCTCAAGCACATGGGCCCGAAGGAAGTGCAACGCATCGGCAGCGCCATGGCCTCGCTGCAGAGCATCTCCAGGCAGGACATGAACCGGGTGCTGCAGGATTTCGTGCAGACCGTCGAGCAACAGACGGCGCTCGGCGTCGGCAGCGACGACTACGTGCGCAAGGTGCTCACCTCGGCGCTCGGCGACGAGAAAGCCGGCAACGTCATCGACCGCATCCTCACCGGCCGCCAGTCCAAGGGTCTCGAGGCGCTGAAGTGGATGGACGCGCGTGCCGTGGCGGACCTGATCCGCGGCGAGCATCCGCAGATCATCGCCATCGTGCTGTCCTTCCTGGATGCGGACCAGGCGGCCGAGGTGCTGGGCCAGCTGCCGGATGCCGCGCAGCCGGAAATCATCATGCGCATCGCGACCCTGGACACGGTACAGCCGCATGCGCTGGAGGAGCTCGACCAGATTCTCGAGAAGCAGTTCACCATCAAGACGCCGAGCCAGCCCGCCGCGATGGGCGGGATCAAGAACGCCGCCAACATCATGAACCTGCTCGAGCCGACCATCGAGTCGCGCATCATCGAGCAGATCCACAAGGCCGACGAGAAGCTCGGCGGCAGCATCCAGGACCTGATGTTCACTTTCGACAACTTCCTCGACCTGGACGACCGCTCGATCCAGGCCCTGCTGCGCGAAGTGTCCGGCGACGGCCTGGTGATTGCGCTGAAGGGCGCGGACGAGGCGGTGCGCGAGAAGATCTTCGGCAACATGTCCAAGCGCGCGGCGGAGATCCTGCGCGACGACCTCGACAGCAAGGGGCCGGTGCGCCTGAGCGAAGTCGAGGCGGCGCAGAAGGAAATCCTCAACACGGTGCGGCGCATGGCGGAGAGCGGCGAGATCATGCTCGGCGGCCGCGGCGGGGACGACTATGTCTGAGGACCGCGCGGCTGCGACGGCACGGACCGTGGAGGTGCTGTCGGGCGTCGAGGCCAAGCCCTGGTCGGTGCCCACGGTGGGCCGCCCGGGCGACGGTCGCGGCGGCCCGATGACGGCCGGCCGGCTCGAGTCGATCGAAGAAGAGGCGCGCGAGGCCGGGCGGGCGGCAGGCTTCGCCGAGGGCCTCGCGGCCGGCCAGGCCGAGGTGGCGCGCCGCGCCGAACAGCTGGAGCGCATCCTCGCCAGCCTGGCCCAGCCCGTCAGCCACCTCGACGCCGAGATCGAGCAGGAACTGCTCGAGATGGTGATGGCGATTGCGCGGCGCCTGATCCGGCGCGAGTTGAAGGCCGATCCCGGCGAGGTCATCGGCGTGGTGCGCGAGGGGATCGCGTCGCTGCCCATCGGTGAGCGCCAGGTCACGGTGCAGCTGCACCCGGAGGACGCGGCCCTGGTGCGCGAAGTATTCGGCGGCGGCGAGAACGGCCCGGCCTGCAAGATTCTCGACGACCCGTCCCTGACGCGCGGCGGCGCGCGCATCGCGACCGATATTTCGCTCATCGACGCCACGCTGGAGACCCGTATCAACCGCGTCTTCGATCGCATGCTCGGCGGCGAGCGCCAGTGCGACGAGAGCGAGGACGCATGAGGACCGCGCTGCCAGTGCCGACACCTGAGGCGCGCCGTGCGGCGCTCTGCGCCGACCTGGGGCGGCGGCGCAGCCGCGTGGCCCGGGCGACGCCGCTGATCGCCGAAGGCCGCCTGGTGCGCATGGTCGGCCTGACGCTCGAAGCCGTCGGTTGCGAGGCGCCGGTCGGCGGCCGTTGCCTGATCGTCGGCAGCGGCGGCGCGCAGACCGAGGCCGAAGTGGTGGGTTTCGCCGGCGAACGCGTATTCCTCATGCCCGTGGGCGACATCCACGGCCTCACGCCGGGGGCCCGCGTGCAGCCGTTGTCCGGTTCACGCAACACGCCGGTGGGGGAAGCCTTGCTCGGTCGCGTAGTGGACGGCTCCGGCCGGCCGCTGGACGGCCGCGGCCCGGTGGAATGCGATGCCTGGATGCCCTTGCGCGGCCAGTCGGTGAACCCGCTGTCGCGCGCGCCGCTGGATGCGCCGCTGGACGTCGGCGTGCGTGCCATCAACGGCCTGCTGACGGTGGCGCGCGGCCAGCGCATGGGCCTGTTCGCCGGCAGCGGCGTGGGCAAGAGCGTGCTGCTCGGCATGATGACCCGCTACACCGCCGCGGACGTGACGGTGGTCGGGCTGATCGGCGAGCGCGGCCGCGAAGTGAACGATTTCGTGCAGAAGACCCTCGGCCCCGAGGGGATGAAGCGCGCCGTGGTGGTGGCCACCCCGGCCGATCATCCGCCGCTGATGCGCCTGCACGGCGCCATGCTGGCGACCACCATCGCCGAGTATTTCCGCGATCGCGGCCTCAACGTGCTGCTGCTGATGGACTCGCTGACCCGCTTCGCGCAGGCGCAGCGCGAGATCGGCCTGGCCATCGGCGAACCGCCCGCCACCAAGGGCTACACGCCGTCGGTGTTCGCGCGCCTGCCGCAGCTGGTGGAACGCGCCGGCAACGGCGAACGCGGCGGCGGCTCCATCACCGCCTTCTACACCGTGCTGGCGGAGGGCGACGACACCAACGACCCGATCGCGGACGCCGCGCGCGCCGTGCTCGACGGGCACGTCGTGCTGTCGCGGCGCGTGGCCGAGGGCGGGCGCTACCCGGCCATCGACATCGAGGCCTCGATCAGCCGCGCCATGAACGACATCTGCGAGCCGGCGCATCGCGACGCTGCGCAGCGGTTCCGCCGGCTCTACGCGACCTGGTCGCAGAACCGCGACCTGCTCAGCGTGGGCGCGTACAAGGCCGGTTCCGACCCGGCCCTGGACGAGGCGGTGGCTTACCAGCCGCAACTGGATGCCTGGCTGCGCCAGGACATGCACGAGCCGGTGCCGATCGAGCAGAGCCTGGATTCCCTGGGCGAGGTCGTGGCACCGAGAAACGAGGAGGTCTAGGGACGTGACCGAGGCGTTGAGAAGCCGCCGGCTCGAGCCGATTGCCCGCATCGCGGACCACCGCGAGCAGGCGGCGGCGCGCGAGTTCGGCAGATTGCAGGAACGGGTGCTGGCCGAGGAACACCGCCTCGCCGAGATGCGCAACTGGTGGCGCGAGTATGCCGACGGGCTGGAAAAGCAGCCCGGCAGCGGTTCCGCCCTGATGCGCGAGGGCCGTTTGTTTCTCGCCCAGCTGAACGAAGCCATGGAGCGCCAGAAGGTCGTGCTGGAGAAAGCGCGCCGCGAGCTCGAGGCGGCACGGGCCCGCTGGCTGGCATCGCGCATGGACCACGAGGCCCTGGACAAGGTGGTGGCGCGCTGCCAGGACGAGGAGAACCGCGCGGCGCGGCGCGGCGAGCAGCGTGAGCAGGACGAATGCGCCGCACGCACCCGGCGCCCGGAGGGACCGTGAGCAGGCGTTGCCGGGCGACTGGCACGGTTCCTGCAAAGTCTCCTGTAGACCCTGTTTCATCCGCGCGGCGAGTGCCGCGCGCAACCAGAGTGAATGCATGATGCTGCAAATGCCTGCCAGCCTGTCGGACTTCGCGGATAGCGTGCGCGGCCCCGGAGCGCAGGGAGCGGCCACAACGGCCGAAACCCAGGCGGATAGCGGGCATCCCTTTGCCTTGCTGTTGGCCGGGGGGCCGACGGCAGCACCGGTGAAGACGTTGCCGACCTTGCCCGCAGCCCTGGAAAGTGACGCCGATAACGCGTCCGCCGATGTGGCAGCCAGCGCCGAGGAGCTTGCCGCCGCCCTGCTGGCGGCGGTGGAGAGCGGCAAACTCTTGCCGCCCGACGGTAAGCTGTTGCCGCCGGGCGCGCACCTGCGTGGCGCCGCCCTGAACCCCCAGGGGCAGGACGCGGGCGCGGCCGACGGCCCGCTGACCCGGATGCTGGACATGTTGCGCACCCTGCACGGCGGCGCGGAACTGCAGCCGGTGGGCGACGGCGAGCCGCTGTTGCTGGCGCGGCCCGAGGCGCGTGGGCTCGACGCCGGTGATGCCGCACGCCTGCTGATGGCCGCGACGCAGCCGGCCACGGCGACCGCCACCGCCGCGCCGGCACAGGCCGCGACGGCGACCCTGGCGGCAACGGGCACGGCCGCGACGACGGCGCCGCCGTCACTGCCGATCGGTACCCCGCCCGGACAGGCGGAATGGGGCGAGGCCGTGGGGCAGCGCGTCCTGTGGATGGTGGCGAACAAGAACCAGGTGGCGGAGCTGCGCCTCAACCCCCCGGACCTGGGGCCGGTCGAGGTCAAGGTGCGTAACGACGACGACGGCGTCCGGCTTACCTTCGCCGCCGGCAACGCCGCCGTGCGCGAAGCGCTGGAATCGGCGGCGCCGCGCCTGCGGGAAATGTTCCTCGCCGAGGGGCTGAACCTGGCCAACGTCGACATCGGGCAGCGCCAGGCGGGCGCAGAGCGCGACGGCGCCCCGGGCGGCGTCGAAGCAGGGGACGACGCGTCGGCCGGCGAGGCCGAGACCGACGCCACTGCCGCGGTGGCGCGCACGACTCCGGTCGGCCTGGTCGACCTGTTCGTCTAGGCGCGCCCAGGCGCACGGCGCGCCACGTCGCCGGCGCCCACCGCCGCGGCCCCGTCAAGAAGCTGACGCGGGCCGGATAGAGACTCCCAAGCTGTTGTTTTTAAAGGGCTGTGCCTGCTGGCACGGCTCTTGCTTCTGCTATTCGCGACAGTACTCAGTCCGCATGGAGTCTCACTCATGATCAATCCGGAAGCCGAGGGCTTCGAACAGGGCCCCGAGGCAGCAGCGGCGGCCGCCGCCGGCCAGAAGCGCGGCATGGGCCGCATCCTGATCCTGCTGGTCGTGCTGGCCGTGCTCGGCGCGGGTGGCTGGTTCGCCTGGCAGACCTTTGCAGGCGGCGATGCGTCCGAGGACGCCGGCGCCGGCGAGGAGCAGGCCGGCAGCCGCAGCAACGCCAACTATCTCGCCCTGGACCCGCCGCTGGTGGTGAATTTCGCCGCGGCCGGCAACCTGCGCTACCTGCAGGTCTCGGTCGAGGTGATGTCGCAGGACACCAAGGCGATCGAGGCGGTGAAGCGGCACACGCCGGCGGTGCGCAACGCGCTGATCGCGTTGTTCAGCGAGCGCGACTACGAGGCCCTGCTGACGCGGGCCGGCAAGGAGGCGCTGCGCCAGGAGGCGCTCGAGGTGATCCGCGAGGAACTGACCGCGCTCACCGGCACGCCCCAGGTCGAAGACGTCTACTTCTCCACCTTCGTGATGCAGTGACATGAGCGACAAAGACCTGCTTTCCCAGGACGAGATCGACGCGCTGCTCCACGGCGTGGACAGCGGCGACGTGCCGACCGAGGACCAGCTCTCCGCGCACGACGGCGTGGCGCGGCCGATCGACCTGGCCAGCCAGGAGAGAATCCTGCGCGGCCGCATGCCGGCGCTGGAGACCATCAACGAGCGCCTCGCGCGTCACTTGCGCAACAGCATGGCCGAGCTCCTGCACCGGCCGGTGGAAATCACGGTGGCCGAGGTGCGCATGGAGAAGTTCAGCGAATACCTCCACGCCCTGCCGGTCCCGACCAGCCTGAACATGATCCGCGCCAAGCCTTTGCGCGGCACGGCGCTGCTGGTGCTGGAGGCGCGACTGGTGTTCATGCTGGTCGACCATTTCTTCGGCGGCGGCGGGCGTTTCAACGCCCGGGCCGCGTCGCGCGAGTTCACCGTCACCGAGACGCGCGTCATGCGCATGGTGCTGGAGCGCGTGTTCGCCGGCATGTCCGAGGCGTGGGAGCCGGTGCTGCCGCTGGAATTCGAATACCTCAAGACCGAGGCCAACCCGCAGTTCGCCGAGATCATGCGCGCGGGCGAGCTGATGGTGGTGTGCGGTTTCAAGATGGAACTGGAAGGCGGGGGCGGCGACCTCCAGGTGGCGCTGCCGTACTCCATGATCGAGCCCATCCGGGAACTGCTCGAGGCGCGCGTCCAGGGCGAGCGCAGCGAGGGCGATGCGCGCTGGCTGAAGGCCCTGCGCGACGAGATCCGCCTCGCGCCCGTGGAGGTCAGCAGCAAGCTGGTGGAGCTCGAGCTGAGCGTCAAGGAACTGCTGCGGCTCAAGCCCGGCGACGTCCTGCCCATGGACATGCCGGAGCGCGTCACGCTTTACGCCGAGGGCATTCCCGCATTTCACGGTCGTTTCGGCGCCTCGCAGGGCCGGCACGCCATCCAGGTCATAGAGCCCGTCCGGCGCGAGTCCGACGGCACAAACACACAGCAGCAACTTAGTCAGGAGCGCGGAATATGAGCGAGCAACAGATGCGTGCGGACGGGAACGACAAGGGTGCGGCACAGGCCGCGCGCGCCGGTGAACCGGTGTCGCCCAAGCCGCTGAAGGACGAGGGTCATGCGGCGAGCGAGGACGTCAACCTCGAGGTCGTGCTCGATATCCCGGTCACGCTGTCCATGGAGATCGGCCGCTCCAAGCTGCCGATCCGCAACCTGCTCCAGCTCAACCAGGGCTCGGTAGTGGAACTCGAGCGCATGGTGGGCGAGCCGATGGACGTGCTGGTGAACGGCACCCTGATCGCCCACGGCGAGGTCGTGGTCGTGAACGAGAAGTACGGCATCCGCCTCACGGATGTCATCAGCCCCGCCGAGCGCGTGCGCAAGCTGCGTTGATCGGGCGATGAAGCGCACCCTGACACTGGTCGCGATGCTGCTGCTGCCGCTGGCGGTGGCCGGCGCAGAGCCGACCGCGGCGCCCGGCTTCGCCGGCGCCGGCCAGGTGGGCAAGATGATTGCCGGCCTGCTGCTGATGATCGTGGTCATCTTCGTCCTGGCGGCGGTGCTGAAGCGGTTCAGCGGCCTGCAGCGCAACCTGCCCGGCGCGATCCGCGTGGTTTCGGTGACTTCCGTCGGTGCGCGCGAGCGGCTGATGCTGGTCGAGGTCGGCGGGCAGCAGTTGCTGGTCGGGGCCGCGCCGGGCCGCATCCAGACGCTGCTGGTGCTGGACGAACCCGTCGCCGCGGGGCAGCCGGTCGCCGGACGCCCGGCCGGCGGTTTCGCCGACCGCCTGCGCGACGCCCTGAACGGCCCGTCGCGGGAGGCGCGCCCGTGAGCCGAGATCGCTTGTTGCCGGGCCTGCTGCTGTTGCTGCTGCTGGTGTTCCCGGCAGCGGCCGGCGCACAGGACGGCACCGGCATGGAGCTGCTTTCGGTGACCACCGCCGAGGACGGCACGCAGCAGTACTCGGTCACGCTGCAGGTGCTGCTGCTGATGACCCTGCTCAGCCTGCTGCCGGCAGCGCTGATCATGATGACCTCGTTCACCCGCATCATCGTGGTGCTGGCCATCCTGCGCCAGGGGCTCGGCACGCAGCAGACCCCGAACAACCAGATTCTCGTCGGCCTGGCGCTGTTCCTCACGCTGTTCGTGATGGCGCCGGTGCTGGAGCGCGTCTATGAAGACGCCGCCAAGCCCTACCTTGAAGAGACGCTGAACGCCCCGGCCGCACTGCAGGCCGCGGGCGGCCCGATCCGCGAATTCATGCTCTCCCAGGTGCGCCACCCGGACCTCGAGCTGTTCGCCAACCTCGGCGGCCACGAGAGCTTCGAGACGCCGGAAGAGGTGCCGTTCTCGGTGCTGGTGCCGGCGTTCGTGACCAGCGAGCTGAAGACGGCGTTCCAGATCGGCTTCCTGCTGCTGGTGCCGTTCCTGATCATCGACCTGGTGGTGGCCAGCGTGCTGATGTCCATGGGCATGGTCATGCTCTCGCCGCTGATCATCTCCCTGCCTTTCAAGATCATGCTTTTCGTGCTCGTCGACGGCTGGTCGCTGGTGATGAGCACCCTCGCCGCAAGCTTCATGGTGAATTGAGCGATGACCCCGGAAACCGTCATGGAAATCGGCCGCAATGCACTGGCGATCACGGTGATGCTGTCCGCGCCGATGCTCCTCGTCGCGCTGCTGTTCGGCCTGGTGATCGGCATGGTCCAGGCCGCCACGCAGATCCAGGAGATGACGCTGTCGTTCATTCCGAAGCTGCTGGGCCTGGTCGCCGTGCTGGCGATCGGCGGGCACTGGATGCTCGGGCTGATCGTCGACTACACCCGCGACCTCATCCAGGCCATCCCCGGCCTGTTGCTCGGTTGAGGCCTGGCGCGGGATGGAATTCACCCAGCTGCAACTCGATACCTGGATCGCCAGCCTGACGCTGTCGTTCACGCGCATCGCGGCGCTGCTGATCGCGGCGCCGCTGTTCGGCGCCCGGGCCATCCCGCTGCGCGTGCGCATGTCCTTCGCCCTGGTGCTGGCCCTGATGGTGCTGCCCATCCTGCCGCCGGCGCCGCCGCTGGAACTGATCAGCTTTCCGATGGCCCTCGCCATCGGGCGCGAAATCCTCATCGGCGCGATGGCCGGCTTCATCCTGCAGATGGTATTCGCCGCGCTGGCGATCGCCGGCGAGGTGATTGCCCTGGGCATGGGCCTCGGCTTCGCTTCCCTGGTGGACCCGGACAAGGGCGTGCAGGTCCCGGTCGTCGGACAGCTGCTGGTGATCTTCGCCACGCTGCTGTTCCTGGCGATGGACGGGCACCTGGCGCTGGTGCGCTTCATGGTGCTGAGCTTCGAGGGCGTCCCGCTGGGCGGCAGCATCCGCTTCGAGGATTACGCCGCCATCGCCAACTGGGGCAGCGTGATGTTCGGGCACGCGGTGATGATCGCGCTGCCCGCGGTCGGCGCGCTGTTGCTGGCCAACCTGGCCATGGGCGTGGTCACCCGCGCCGCGCCGCAGCTGAACATCTTCGCGGTCGGCTTCCCGATGACCCTGATGCTCGGCTTCGTCATGCTCTACGCCACGGTCGGCACCGTCGGGAGCCGCTTCGCGGAGCTGCTCGCCGAGGGTTTCGGCATGATCGGCTGGCTGTTGGGAGGCTGACGGCATGGCCGAACAACAGGACAACAGCCAGGAACGCACAGAACAAGCAACACCGAAGCGCCTCCAGGACGCCAAGAAGAAGGGCCAGGCGGCGCGCTCGCGCGAGCTGAACACCACGGCGGTGCTGCTGACCGGCGCCGCGACCCTGATGCTGTTCGGGCGCCCCATGGGCGAAGGCATCGCCGCGATGATGGTGCACGGGCTCAGCCTGCCGCGCGAACTGGCCTTCGACTCCAACCTGGTCCCGACCGTGTTCGGCGAGACGGCGATGGCCGCGCTGATGCTGGTGCTGCCGCTGTTTGCCGCCGTGCTGGTGGCCACGCTGGCCGGGCCCGCCATGCTCGGCGGCCTGGTGTTCAGCGCCGAGGCGATCAAGCCCAAGCTGGAAAAACTCAGTCCCATTGCCGGCCTGAAGCGCATCTTCTCGGCCAACGGGCTGATGGAGTTCGTCAAGACGCTGGCCAAGTTCATCGTCGTCACCGGCGCCGGGCTGCTGGCGCTGCGCTACGTCGCGCCGGACCTGCTGATGGCGGGGGAGAGCAATGTCGAGACCGCGGTCCCGGGCCTGGCGGCGACCTCCGGCTGGGTGCTGCTGGTGCTGTCGGCGGTGATGCTGCTCATCGCCGCGGTCGACGTGCCCTTCCAGCTGTGGAGCCACAGCAAGAAGCTGCGCATGACCCGCCAGGAAGTGCGCGACGAGATGAAGGAAACCGAGGGACGGCCCGAGGTGAAGGGCCGCATCCGCCGCGTGCAGATGGAGATGACCCAGCGGCGCATGATGATGGCCGTGCCGGAAGCGGACGTGGTGGTCACCAACCCGACGCATTACTCGGTGGCGCTGAAGTACGACCCGTCCGGCATGGCCGCGCCGCGCGTCGTCGCCAAGGGCGCCGACGAGATCGCCCTGAAGATCCGCGAAGTCGCGGCCGCCAGCGACGTGCCGCGCGTCGAGGCGGCGCCGCTGGCGCGCGCCCTGTATTTCACTACGCGGCTGGATGAAGAGATTCCGGCCGAACTGTTCCTCGCCGTCGCGCGTGTGCTGGCCTGGGTGTACCAGGTCAAGTCCGCGGCCGGTGGCGCGCCGCCGCCGCCGCCCGAGGAGCTCGACGTTCCTGACCACCTGACCCGACGCCAGCCCGGCCGGAGAATCTGACGATGGGAAAGCTCGCCACTAATTTCGGCATGCTCGTGCGCACCGGACTGGGCACGCCGCTGCTGCTGATCGCACTGCTGGTGATGATCGTCCTGCCCCTGCCGCCGATGGCGCTGGACATGTTCTTCACCTTCAACATCGCGCTCGCCCTGGTGGTCATCCTGATGACCATCTACGCGCCCCGGCCGCTGGAATTCTCGGTGTTCCCGACGGTGCTGCTGCTGGCGACCCTGCTGCGGCTGGCGCTGAACGTCGCCTCCACGCGCGTGGTGCTGATGAACGGGCAGACCGGCACCGATGCGGCCGGCAAGGTCATCGAAGCTTTCGGTGAGTTCGTCGTCGGCGGCGACTATGCCGTCGGCCTGGTGGTGTTCGCGATCCTCGTCATCATCAACTTCGTGGTCGTGACCAAGGGCGCCGGCCGCGTCTCCGAAGTCAGCGCGCGCTTCACCCTGGATGCCCTGCCCGGCAAGCAGATGGCGATCGACGCCGACCTGAACTCCGGCCTGATCACCCAGGACGAAGCCCGCGCCCGGCGTGCCGAAACCTCTGCCGAGGCGGACTTCTACGGTTCCATGGACGGCGCCAGCAAGTTCGTGCGCGGCGATGCCGTGGCCGGCATCCTGATCCTGTTCATCAACATCATCGGCGGCCTGATCATCGGCACGGTCACGCACGACATGACCCTCTCCGATGCCGCCCGCACCTACATTCTCCTCACCATCGGCGACGGCCTGGTGGCGCAGATTCCCTCCCTGCTGCTGTCCTCGGCCACCGCCATCATCGTGACGCGCGTCTCGGCCGCCGGCGACATGGGCAGCGACGTGGTGCGCCAGCTGTTCGGCAGCGCGCGGGCCATCGCCATCGCCGCCTTCATCATCGGCATGCTGGGCCTGGTGCCGGGGATGCCGAACCTGGTCTTCCTCGGCCTCGCGGCCGCGCTGGGCGCGGCGGCGTGGGCCCTGCGCCGGCGCTCGCAGCAGGCCGAAGTGGAAGTGCTCGCCGACGAGCCGGCCGAGCCGGCGGCGCCGCGCGACCTGGCCTGGGACGACGTCAGCCAGGTGGACCCGGTGGGCATGGAAGTCGGTTATCGCCTCATTCCGCTGGTGGACCGGGCACAGGGCGGCGTGCTGCTGGAACGCATGAAGGGCGTGCGCCGCAAGCTGTCGGAGGAGCTCGGCTTCCTCATCCCTTCGGTGCACGTGCGGGACAACCTGGACCTGGGCCCGAACGGCTACCGCATCACGCTCAACGGCGTGCCCGCCGCACGCGGCGAGATCCATGCCGACCGCCACCTGGCGATCAATCCGGGCCATGTCTACGGCTCCATCGAGGGCACCGAGACCAAGGACCCGGCTTTCGGCCTGCCGGCGGTGTGGATTTCCGCCGACCAGCGTGAGCAGGCCCAGACGCTGGGCTACACGGTGGTGGACCCGGCCACGGTGGTTGCGACGCACCTCAGCCAGGTGCTGCGCGACCACTCCCACGAGCTGCTCGGCCACGACGATGCCCAGCACCTGCTGGACCGCCTCGCCAAGAGCCACCCCAAGCTGGTGGAGAACCTGGTGCCCAAGGTGCTCAGTCTCGGCGTCGTGTTGCGGGTGATGCAGAACCTGCTCGCCGAGCAGATCCCGATCCGCGACATGCGCACCATCGCCGAAACTTTGGCGGAGCACGGCGCCAGGAGTCAGGATCCCGTCGCCCTCACGGCCGCCGTGCGCACCGCGCTGGCCCGCTTCATCGTGCAGGGAATCACTGATTCTCAAGAAGATTTGCCTTTGATCGCGCTGGATCCCGGGTTGGAACAAGTTTTGCAACGGAGTCTCCAGGCAACGGGTTCGGCGGGTCTCGGTATCGAGCCCCGGCTCGCGGAAAGGCTCCAGCGGGGAGCCAGCGAGGCGGCGCAACGGCAGGAGATCGCGGGCGAGCCCGCCGTGCTGGTCACTTCGGCCGAATTGCGGCCCTGGCTGGCGCGGTGGCTGAGACCGGTGGTCCGGGGGCTGCACGTGCTGGCCTACACCGAGATTCCGGACAGCCGGCCGGTGAAGGTGGTGGCAACGCTCGGCGCAGCCGAGGCCCAGGGCGCCGCCGCGTAAACGGGATGGAAAGGGACTGAGGACAGACATGAAGATCAAGCGATTCTTCGCGCCAGAAATGCGCCAGGCGATCCGGATGGTTCGGGACGACGTGGGACCCGATGCCGTGATCCTTTCCACCCGCAACACCGGCGGCGGCGTGGAGATCGTCGCGGCGATCGACTACGACGCCGAGCTGGTCGACCGCATGGTCGGCGAGGGCCGCACGGAGAGCCCGGACGCGCAAGCTGCCGCCCCGCAGGAGACTGCCCCCGCGCAGGCCGCGCAGGCCGCCAAGCCCGCGCAGCCCGAGCAGCCCGCGCAGCCCGAGCCGGCGCAGCAGCGCCCCGCCGAGCAGCGCCCCGCCTGGGCACAGCGCCAGCCCGAACGCCCGGCGACGCCGCGGGTGGAATGGGTACAGGACCCGGCCCTGTCGGCGATGCAGGAGGAACTCAAGTCCCTGCGCGCCATCCTGCAGGACCAGATGGCGCGCCTTGCCACGGCGGATTACGACCGCCGCGAGCCGGTGCGCGCCGAGATCGGCCGTCGCCTGGTGAAGGCCGGCTTCGACGAGACGGTGGCGCGCGGCATCGCTGCCGGGACCACCGACCTGGCGACCTTGCGGGACGCGTGGCAGGAGGCCTTGTTCGGCCTCGCCAGGCGCCTGCCGGTGGCCCCGGTCGAACAGGTTGAACAGAGCCGCATCATCGCCCTGGTCGGTGCCACCGGCGTGGGCAAGACCACCACCGCCGCGAAGCTCGCCGCCCGCGCCTGCCTGCGCTATGGCAACAAGTCGGTGGCGCTCATCAGCACTGATGACTACCGTGTCGGCGCGCAACGCCAGCTGGCCTCCTTCGGACTGTTGCTCGGCCTGCCGGTGCGGCAGGCGCGTTCTACCGGCGAGCTGGCCGACCACCTGGCCGAGTTCGCCAGCCGCCGCCAGGTGATCATCGACACCGCCGGCATGAGCCAGCGCGACCTGCGGCTGCTCGAGGAGAGCCGCAAGCTGGGCGAGCTGGGCGACGTGCAGAGCTATCTCGTGATGTCCGCCAACGTGCAGCGCGAAGTCATGGACGAGGTCATCGACGCCTTCGGGCGCGAGCGCCTCGCCGGTTGCATTCTCACCAAGCTGGACGAGGCCGCCCGCCTCGGGCCGGCACTGTCGACGCTGCTGACGCGCCAGCTCCCCGTGGCGTTCGTCAGCGAAGGCCAGCGCGTGCCGGAGGACCTCCGTCCGGCGCGTGCCCGCGACCTCCTGGCGCGTGCGCTGGGGCA
>CAYPTW010000033.1:19817-26497 GCA_964413755.1 uncultured Thioalkalivibrio sp.
GACGCGCCCCCTGCGGCCAGCGTCGCCCGGGAGGTGCAGCATGCATCAGCCTGAACTGGCGCGGCAGGCGCAGGGACTGGCCCCGTTTCACCGGCCGCGCCCGGTGCGCGTGCTGGCGGTGGCGAGCGGCAAGGGCGGCGTCGGCAAGACCAACGTCTCGGTCAACCTCGGTGTGGCCTTTGCGGAAATGGGACGGCGCACGCTGCTGCTGGATGCCGACCTCGGCCTGGCCAACGTCGACGTCCTGCTCGGCCTGGAAGTGCCGTACAACCTTTCCCACCTGCTCAACGGTGAGCGCGAGCTGGACGAGATCATCGTCCCCGGCCCGGCCGGCCTGAAGATCGTGCCGGCCTCGTCCGGCATCGCCCACCTGGCCAACCTGAGCCCCGCCGAGCATGCCGGCGTGATCGGCGCCTTCAGCAGCCTGGCGGAGCCGGTCGACATCCTGATCGTCGACGTCGCCGCGGGCATCAGCAACTCGGTACTGCAGTTTTGTGCCGCGGCGCAGGATGTTGCCGTGGTCGTGTGCGACGAGCCTTCCTCGCTCACGGATGCCTATGCCCTGATCAAGGTGCTGGCCCGTGACTACGGGGTGCGCCGTTTCCACACCGTCACCAACCGGGTCGACTCGCGCAGCCACGGCGAGAGGCTCCACCAGAAGCTGCAGGCGGTCAGCGACCGCTTCCTGGAGCTCCCCCTGCAGCACCTCGGCATCGTCCCGGAGGACCCGCTGCTGCGGCGCGCCGTGCAGATGCAGGCCCCCGTGGTGGCTGCTTATCCATCCAGTCCTGCGGCGCGGGCATTCAAGGAACTGGCCCGTCGTGCCGATAACCTTCCCGAGCCCCGCGGGATGAGCGGCTGCATCGAGTTCTTCCTGGAACGACTTGCAGGCCCCGCCATGCGGGAGGACGACCTCCAGGCGGTGGGCTGACCATGTACGCCGCAGCGAGGGAATTCGAGAGCGAACGGCTGGTCGAGCAGCATCTCGACCTGGTGAAGCGGATCGCCTGCCACTTGCTCGGCAGGCTGCCCGCCAACGTACAACTGGAGGACCTGGTTCAGTCCGGAACGATCGGTTTGCTGGAAGCGGCACGGAATTACAACGCGGCCCAGGGCGCGAGCTTCGAGACCTTCGCAGGCATCCGCATTCGCGGCGCCATGCTGGACGAAGTGCGACGCAACGACTGGACGCCGCGCTCCGTGCACCGGAATGCGCGCCGCGTGTCGGCCGCCATCCGCGCAGTGGAGGGTGCGACGGGCCGGGAAGCCCAGCCGCGCGAGATCGCTGCGACGCTCGAAGTCGGCATGGACGAGTATCACGCCATGGCGCGCGACACCGTCGCGGCCCGGCTGTTCAGCCTCAGCGAACTGGGCGAGGAAGACGGCAATTTCGAGGACCGGTTGCCCGGCGACGAACCGGGGCCGGAGCAGATGTTCGATCGCGAGGCCTTCGCGCGGGACCTGGCGGAGGCGATCAGCGGGCTGCCGGAGCGGGAACAACTGGTGATGTCGCTGTACTACGAGCAGGACATGAACCTGCGGGAAATCGGCGCCGTGCTGGGCGTCACGGAGTCGCGTGTCTGCCAGTTGCACGGCCAGGCACTGGCCAGGGTGCGGGCACGGTTGACCAACTGGATCAGAGACG
Organism: uncultured Thioalkalivibrio sp.; assembly: GCA_964413755.1. Taxonomy (GTDB): domain Bacteria; phylum Pseudomonadota; class Gammaproteobacteria; order Steroidobacterales; family XN24; genus XN24. The sequence goes on from CAYPTW010000033.1 coordinate 21,463, forward strand.
ATGAAGACATGGACTAATCGCGGCGCAGCCGTGGCGAGGTGCAAGTGAGCGCGACGGGCCAGTCTGTCAGGCAGGGCGCGGAGGCACAGGGCGGCGCGGATGCGGCGCCTGCCGGCCGCGGCCGCCTCGACGTTCTCAGCGTTGCCGGCCTGGCGCTCGGGCTGGTCGCCATTCTCGGCGGCAGCATCCTCAAGGGCAGCGGCCTGGCCGCACTGTGGAACGGCGCGGCCTTCGTCATCGTCATCGTCGGCACGTTTGCCGCCACCCTGCTGCATGTGCGCCTGGATACCTTCAAGCACGCCATGAAAATGCTGGTGTGGATCTTCCAGCCGCCGCCCTACGATCCCGCCGAGGCCATTACCAAGATCGTCAACTGGAGCCAGGTGGCGCGCAAGGAAGGCCTGCTCGGGCTCGAGAGCACGGCCGAAGAAGAGACGGATGAATTCCTGCAGAAGGGACTGCAGCTGCTGGTCGACGGCAGCGAGCCGGACACCTTGCGCAGCATCCTGGAAGTGGACATCGGCAGCCGCGAGGAATTTGACACCCGCGGCGCCAAGGTCTTCGAGAGCATGGGTATCTATGCCCCGACCCTCGGCATCATCGGCGCGGTGCTCGGCCTGATGGCCGTGATGCAGAACCTCGCCGACCCGAGCAAGCTGGGCTCGGGCATCGCGGCAGCGTTCACCGCGACCATCTACGGTATCGCCAGCGCCAACCTGTTTTTCCTGCCGGTCGCCAGCAAGCTCAAGACGGCCGTGGCGGAAGGCACCACCTATCGCGAGATGCTGGTCGAAGGCATGGTCTCGATCGCGCAGGGCGAGAACCCGCGCAATATCGAGACCAAGCTCAAGGGCTACGTGAGCGCGGGTTGATCCGGTGGCCCGCAAGAAACACAAGGAAGAGCACGTCAACCACGAAGCCTGGGCCATCCCCTACGGCGACCTGGTGACGCTGCTGCTCGCGTTCTTCGTGGTCATGTACGCGGTCTCGTCCGTGAACGAGGGTAAGTACCGTGCCTTGTCCGATTCCCTCGTGGCCGCGTTCCGGGGCGCGCCGCGCACCATGGAGCCGGTCCAGGTCGGCGCCTACCAGATGCGTGCAGACCAGGAGCTCGAGACCGGCCTGCCGCGCACGCTGGTGCCCTTCGAGGTCGATGCGCCTACCAGCCCGGTCGGTCCCATGGACCAGACCACCCGCTACGGGCAGCAGGGCCGGGGCCCGGGCGACGGCTCCGAGGTCGATACCGAGGATGCCTCCTGGATCCTGATCGAGCGCCTGGAAGACGAGGTGCTGGCCGCCATGGCGCCGCTGGTGGATGCGGACATGATCAAGGTCCGCCGCGTGTCCTACTGGCTCGAGGTGGAGATCAACACGAACTTCCTGTTCGCCAGCGGCAGCGCCACAGTGGCCGGGGACGCCATCCCGGCGATCCAGCGCCTGGCGAGCTTGCTGAAGGACGCGGGGGTGCGCCTCCAGGTGGAAGGGCACACCGACTCGGTGCCCATCAGCACGGCCCAGTTCCCGTCCAACTGGGAGTTGTCGGCGTCCCGCGCCGCGAGCGTCGTGCACCTCCTCGCCGGCTACGGCATCGATCCGGCCGCCATGGCTGCGGTAGGTTACGGCGAGTTCCGGCCCGTCGCGGACAACAGCACCTTCGAAGGACGACGGCAGAACCGCCGCGTGCTGATCATCGTCATGTCCGGCAAGGAAGAGGACCGGGAACTGGCGGACGCCAGGGATGAGGCGCCGGGGGCGGAGCCGGCGACATGAACCCCTTCCGCCCCCTGAGCCCCGTCGAGCCGGTCTGGCCGAGACGGCCTGCGGGGGAGCGACGGGAGCGCGGCAATCGCCCGCCCGGGGCCGCGGAGCCGCCCGAGGGTGGTGACCCTGCTGCAGAAGACCCGCAATCTGGTGGACAATCGGGCGACGAGAAGCCGCCGGCTCCCGGCCGCATAGTGGATGACTACGCATGACCGACCACCAGGTATACGCCGCCGTCGCCGTTGTCGTAGTGCTTGCCATGGCGCTATGGCTGTCGCTGCGGGCCCTGCGCCGGGCCGACAAGCTCGAGGCCCGCCAGCGCGAACTGGAAGCCGAGGTGGCGGCCGCGCGCACGGCGCTCGCACAGGCGGAAGTCGCCGCCGCTGAGGCGGCCGCGCAGCTGCAGGAACGCGAGGCAGAGACCGGTGCCCGGATCGCCGCGGTCGAGGAACGGCAGGAGCAGCTGCGCCTGATGGAAGAGGGTGAGGGCGGCTACGGACGGGCGATACGCATGGCGCGCCAGGGTGCCAGTGCAGAAGAACTGGCGCGCGACTTCGGCCTGAACCGGGGCGAGGCCGAGCTGCTGGTATCGCTGCACGGGAAGCCCGGTGGGTCCTGACGCCCCCGCGCCGCGCCAGGTCCCTGGTCCACCGCGATGATGAGCCTCCTGCAAAGCCGCTCGATCAACAAGACCGGGAGGCGGGTCGCCGTGGACCTGCAGAAGGCCGAGCGCGCGCTCAACGACGGGTTGCACCCGGAGGTGGAGCAGCTGTGTCACGGCGTACTCGAGGAGCGTCCCGACAGTTGCCAGGCGTGCCTGCTGCTGGCGGAACTGCGTTTTCGCCAGCAGCGCTTCGACGAGGCGGAGACCTGGGTTGTCCGCGCGCAGGAGATCGAGCCCGGCAACGCCCGCGGCCTGAACCTCGCCGGCCGGCTCCGCTTACGCGGCGGCGACCTGGTGGCGGCGGAAGCGGCCTTCAGGCAAGCGGTCGAAGCGGCGCCGGAATATGCCGACGCGCTGGCCAACCTGGGCCACGTATTGCTGCGCGACGGTGAACTGGAAGACGCTGAGGCGCTGTTCCACCGCGCCATCCGGCACGACCAGGAACACGGCCTCGCGAACCTTTCCCTCGGCCAGATGTATCACCAGCAGGGTCGCCCGGATAAGGCGGTGCCGCACCTGCAAGCCGGCATACAACGCGAGCTGAGCCACCGTGCCGGGCAGCGCACGCTGGCCGAGAGCCTGTGGGAGCTCGGGCGGCTGGATGAATCGGTGACAGCCTATCGGCGCCTGGTGGCGTCCGGTGATGACGACCCGGACGTCTATTGCGGCCTGGCGCGCGCATTGGCGGCCATGGGAGAGCTGGAGCTGGCCCTGGCGGCCTACGAGGCTGCGCTCGAGCTGGATCCGGAGCACGCCGCAGCGGCCGCCGCGTTGAGCGGCGTGTTGCTCGGTCTCGGCCGTAGTGCCGCAGCACTTGCGTTCATCGCGCCGCGCGCCGCACAGGACGATGCGCACCCGTGCCTGCACGTTGCTCACGCGCGCGCCTTGCGCTCCGTCGGGCGCCCGAACGCGGCGCTGTTGCAGCTGGCGAACCTGGTCAAGCGTCCGGCGCCGGCGGCCGAGCTGGCCCCCGCCCACCGGCTGCTGGGCGAGTTGCTGGACGAGCGCGGCGAGCACAAGCGGGCCTTCGCGCATTTCTCGCGTGCGCAGCAGCTGCGTCCGGCTATTTTCGACCCCGCCGCACACCGCGACTTCGTCACGCGCTTGATCGAGGTATTCGACCGCGAGTTGATCGACAGCCTGCCGCAGGGCCTGTTGTCGGAGGTGCCGGTGTTCGTGCTCGGCTTGCCCTGCGCGGGACAGGCGCGCGTCGCCTCGCTGATCGCGGCGCACCCGCGTGCCGCCAGCGCCGGGGCGCTGCCGCACATCGACCTGGGTGCGGGACACACCGGGCGTTACAACAATCGCGGCCTCGCCTATCCGGAGTGCATCCGCACCTTGCGCAAGCGCGAGTTGCGTGAACTTTCGGCCGCCTACCTGGCGCGCCTGTTCCTGGTCGACGAGGACGCGCGCCGCGTGGTCGACTCCAGCTGGCTCAATTTCCTGCACATCGGCCTGATCGAGCTGATGTTTCCCCAGGCGCGCCTGGTGCATTGCGTGCGCGACCCGCTCGACGTGGGCCTCGGCTGTTATTTCCGCGGTTTCACCGGGCTGCCTGCGCCGTTCTCCGGCCGGTTCGAGGATTTCGGCAGTTTCTACGCCGATCACCAGCGCCTCATGGCGCACTGGCGCGCGACCACGCGCCTGCCGATCCTCGAGGTGGATCATGCCGCGCTGGTGGCGGAGCCCGAGGTGGAAGGGCGACGCCTGGTCGAGTTCCTCGGTCTCGAGTGGGACCCGTCGGTCGCCTCGGCTGCGTCCGCCACACTCGGCCCCGACGCGGCCTGCGAAGGGCGCCCCGGCTGGCATCGCGACTACGCCGAGCACCTCGGCCCCTTGCGTGACAGCCTGGCGGCGTCGCGAAAATAAAAAGGCGGCGCTCCTGAGTCGAGCGCCGCCTCCCGTGTTCCCCCAAGGATGACCGGGTCAGCCGGCCGCGGCCTTCTTCTTGCTCGCAGCCTTTTTCTTGCTGGCGGCTTTCTTGCGCGGTGCCGCTTTCTTCTTGCTTGCGGTTTTCTTCTTGCTCACCGCCTTCTTCTTGCTGGCGGTCTTCTTGCGCGGTGCGGCCTTCTTCTTGCTCGCAGCCTTTTTCTTGCCGGCGGCTTTCTTGCGCGTGGCAGTCTTCTTCTTCGTCGCCGGTTTCTTCTTGGCGGCGCTCTTTTTGGCGGTAGTCTTCTTGCGCGTGGCGGCCTTTTTCTTCGTCGTGGTCTTGCGCTTGCGCGTGGCCTTCTTCCTGGCCGGTGCGCCGGTGCGCTTCGACCATTCCTTTTCCACGGCGGCGACGGCGCGGTCGATTCCGCTCACGCGGCGCAGGTAGTCATAGGCGCGCGCCGCTTCCGTCTTCAGCCACTTCTGGTCCTTGGTGACCGCGTCCAGTTCCTTGCGGGCGTCGGTCAGCATGCCCTCGATCCGCTTCGCCTGCGTGGCCGCGGCCTTGGATCCTTCGTTCACGGCCTTCTGCGCCTGCTCCTGCAGGCGGCGGGCCAGGTCGTTGACGCGCTCGGCCGTCTTGTTCGCCCGAGTCGTCAGCTTGTCCAGTTCACGCCGCAGGCCCTCGTAAGTGCGCTGTGCGGCGCTGATGAGTTCCTGCCGCGCATCGTGAAAAGTCTT
>CAYPTW010000034.1:0-4170 GCA_964413755.1 uncultured Thioalkalivibrio sp.
TCAGCGCGAGTGCAGCTCGACGACGTCCCCGTCGCTGACCGGCTGGTCGGCCCCGACCTGCTGGCCGTCGAACACCGCGGCGCCCCACATGCGCGCGAAGCGGAAGCCCTCTGCAATGTCCTTGTGCACCAGCCGCGCGACGTCGAGCACCGTGTCGCCCTGTCGCACGGTGAACGGCCGATCGCGCTCCACCTCCTTGCCCGGCGCCTTGGTGTAGACGCGCACCACGCCGAGCGCGCGGAACAGCCATGGCGCGAGTTCGCCGAGGCCCTGCCCGGTCTCGGCCGAGACACGCAGCGTCGGGTAGTGCACGCCCAGCAGCTCCTCCAGCACGGCGACTTCTTCCGGGTCGCTCAGCAGGTCGCTCTTGTTGGCGACCAGCAGGGTCGGCAGCTCGATGCGGAACGGGTCGTCCAGCAGTTCGTGTTCGGCGGACTGTTCCGCGCCACCGGCTGCCACGACGGGCCAGTCTGCAACCAGGCTGACTTTCTTCTGTTCCAGCGTGTCGAGGATGAACTGCACGTTCTCCACGCAGGCCGGGTCGGCGAGGTCCACCACCAGCAGCGCGGCGTCGCAGCTCTGCAGGCTGGAGCCGATCCACGGCGGACTGTGCTCGGGGGACATCGACGGCAGGTCCAGCAACTGGAAGGCGATATCCTCGCAGGGCAGCATGCCCGGCTCCGGGAACTGGGTGATGAAGGGGCCGGGGCCGGATTGCGCGCGCGAGCCGGTGAGCCTGAGGTGCAGCGCCGACTTGCCGCTGTTGGGCGGTCCGAGCAGCGCCACCTGGGCGGCGCCCTCGGGACGGATGGCGAGCGCCGGGCCGCTGCGCTTGCCGCCCTTCTTCGGCCCGGCCAGTTCTTCGGTGAGGTCCTTGATGCGGCTCTTGATGTCCGCCTGCAGGTGCTCGGTGCCCTTGTGCTTGGGAATGGTCGAGAGCATCTGCTTCAGGCAGTCGAGCCGTTCTTTCGGCTCGCGCGCCTGGCGATAGGCTTCCTCCGCCTTCTTGTACTCGGGCGAGACGTTGGTGGGCATGGGGACTCAGTTGTCGTGCTTCGGCCAGGCCGAGGCGTCGATGGTCTCACGGTAGGCATGCCAGGTGGCATGGCCGAGCAGCGGGAACAGCACGACCAGGCCGATGAAGGCGGTGGCGAAGCCGATCCCGGTGAGCACCACGATCAGCGCCAGCCAGACCACCATGGCCGGCTTGTTGCGCAGGGCGGCGTTGACGCTGCTGATCACTGCCGTGATGGTGTCCACCTTGCGGTCGACCAGCATCGGCAGGGAGAACGCACTGGCGGCAAAGGCAATCGCGGCAAAGATCGAGCCGACCGCCGAGCCGATGGCGAGAAAGCGGGCCAGCTGGATCATCTCGGGCCGCGACTCGATGGGAAAGAACACGTGCACCATGGAGCCCGCACGCGCCCACACGAGAAAGATCACCAGCAGCACCAGCGCAAACACCATGCTGTCGCCGAGCCGGTCGCGTGCGGTGCGGATGCTGAGGTCGAAGGTCGGCACCCGCTCGAGCTCGAGTTGCCAGCTGATGGTGTAGAGCGCGATGGCGAGCAGCGGGCCGACGAACACGAAGCCCGACAGCAGCGACAGCATCATCACCCAGCTGCCCAGCCACAGCGCGAGCAGGCTGACGCCCCAGGACAACGCCAGCACGATCAGCCCCCAGCCGAGGCTCTGTCCCGGCGTGGCGCGCATGTCGCGCCAGCCGGCCGCGAGCCAGCGCAGCGGCGCGCCCGGCCCGATGTGGCGGCAGGGCGCGACGAAAGGCCGCGTTGCCGCGTCGTCATCCCCTGGTAGATCTTCCCGGGTCACTGTGCAACTAATCTCCCTCTGACCGCGTCTTCTATACCATAAGCCGCTGAAACCGTTCACTGTAGCGTTGGCGTTAAGTGTTGGCGGCCTGTACGCTTGTCGGCGCATTCGAGAAGAGGGCTGAGCGCAGCGCACCCGGGATCGTGACATGAGTTCCTTCTTTGCTGAGTTAAAGCGCCGCAACGTCATCCGCATCGCCCTGTTCTACGGCGCGGGCGCCTGGGTCGTGCTCCAGGTGGCGGACGTGCTGCTCGGCATCATCGAAGCGCCCGAGGGTTCCCTGCGCTTGCTCGCCATCGTGCTCGCGTTGGGCTTCCCCTTCGCCCTGGTGCTGGCCTGGGCTTTCGAAATCACGCCGGAAGGCATCCGTCGTGATCGCGATCTCCCTGCGAACAGCCGTGCTCCCGAGGAAGCGGCGCGCAAGCTCAATATCGCCACCATCGCGCTGCTGGTGCTGGCCATCGCGCTGCTGTCCTGGAACATGTTCGGCGACCGCTCCCCGCCGCGACCGGAGTCGGCCGCGCCACCGGCGGCGTCGCCGCCGGACCCGCCCGCAGCAGCCAGGGACCTCTCCATCGCGGTATTGCCCTTCGTCAACATGTCGCAGGATCCGGCCAATGAGTACTTCTCCGAGGGCCTGTCGGAGGAGGTCTTGAACGTGCTGGCGCGGATCGAGGATTTCCGCGTCGCGGGGCGGACTTCCTCGTTCGCTTTCAAGGGCCAGAACCAGGACCTGCGCGGCATTGGCGAGCGGCTCGGCGTGGCGAATATCCTCGAGGGCAGCGTGCGGCGCCAGGATGACCGGGTTCGGGTGACGGCGCAGCTCATCGACGCACGCACCGGCTATCACCTGTGGTCCGACACCTACGACCGCGAGCTCAACGACATCTTCGCCATCCAGGACGACATTGCCACGGAGGTGGTCAGGGCGCTGCGGCGCACGCTGCTGCCGGCCGATGCCCAGGTCATCAGCCAGAGTGCCAAGGGCGACGTGGAGGCTTACAACCTGTTCCTGCGCGGCCAGTTCCATGCCCGACTGCGTACGCCCGAGGGCCTGCGCCGCGCCCTGGAGGAATTCCAGCAGGCGGTGCTGATCGACCCGGACTATGCGCCGCCTTATGCAGGCATCGCGATGGTCTACGCCCTGCTGGACAACTACAACTACCGCCGCCTGGAAGAGACGGGCGCGCTGGCGAACCGGGCGTTGGAGCGGGCGCTCGAGATCAATTCCGGCAGTGACGACGCGTGGGCTGTGAAGGGACTCTTGCTGTCACAGGGGCCGGATGCCAAGGAGCGGAATGACGAGGCCCGTGCCGCGCTGGAGCGCGCCGTGGAGATCAACCCCAACAACGCTTTCGCGCATCTGTGGCTGAGCGGGACTCTGCTGCCGGACCTGGTGGCGGCCCGCAGCGCCCTGCAGCGTGCCTACCAGGTCGACCCGCTGTCGCCGGTGATCGTGTACCGCCAGGTGATGTGGGCGCTGCAGGGCGGGGATAGAGCGGACATCGAGCGTTACCTCCGCGAGCTGCGCGACGTGGCGCCGGACTGGTTCATGACTTGGTATGCCACCGGCACAGTGGCCATGCAGGAAGGCCGGGTGGCCGACGGTGCGGTGGCATTCGCCCGCGTGCGTCGACTGAATCCGGAGTATCTCGGCGCCGTGAGCCAGGAGGCTTTCGCGCTGGAGATGCTCGGGCAGATGGAAAGCGCGGGCCGCCTGCTGGCCGACGCCCTGGAGCGGCGCGGCGGGGAGGAGCTCGGCATCGCGCTGGCCGGGCATCGCGCACGCAGCGCGATTGCCGAGCAGGGCCTGGCGGCCGGACTGGCGGTGTACCGGGAAGAAATTGAACGTCTGCAAACGGACAACCTCGATGCGCTCGGGGACCTGGCGTTGCTGGAAATATCTGCCGGGCAACCGGAGGCTGCGGAGCGTCGCTTGCGTGATCTGCTGGGCATTTCCCCGCAGGAGAGGCCGGCCTGCAGTTTCAACCAGATGACGCCATGCATCGGCCTCGTCATGGCGCTGAACCACCAGGGCCGACGCGACGAGGCCGCGGCGATTGGCGGAGTGCTCAAGTCAACGATCGAGGAGATGCGTGGCCAGGGTTTCGACAGCCCGGTGATGCTCCTGATCGACAGCTACCTGGGGCACCTCGACGGCGGGGGTGGCAGCCTGGAGGAGGCGACAGCCGCGGCCATCGGGCAGGGCTGGCGGGTGCCGCCGCCGGTCATCCGTTGGCTCTTTACCGGTCACGTGGAGGCGGCGCTGGTGGATCAGCTGGTGGCAGCGATGGATGCGGCGCTGGCGCAAGAGCGGGCGCGCTACGTTGAGTTGACGGG
>CAYPTW010000034.1:4270-20082 GCA_964413755.1 uncultured Thioalkalivibrio sp.
GAGGGCTGAAGGCGTGGCCCGGCCGGGTCAGGCGGCGTCGAAGGTATGTACCGCGATGCGGTTGCGTCCGGCGTTCTTGGCCCGGTACAGCGCCTTGTCGGCAAGGCGCACCAGGTCCACGGCGCTCGCCGCGCGCTGTCCGCTGTCGTTGTGGGTGGCGATGCCGATAGACACGGTCACCTGGAAACGGATTTCGCCGGGAAGCTCGTGCAGCTCGGCAGCCACGGCCTCGCGCAGGCGCTCGAATACCATCTGCGCCGCCGCCATGCCCGTGCCGGGCAACAAGGCGACGAACTCTTCGCCGCCATAACGCATGGTGAAGTCGTTCTGGCGCAGGTGCCCGGACAGTATGTGCGCCACCCGCGCCAGCACCTGGTCTCCCACCTGGTGGCCGTAGGTGTCGTTGATGGTCTTGAAATGGTCGAGATCGACGAAACCGATCGACAGCGGCCAGCCTTTTTCAGACGCGAGATCGAACTCGTCCTCGAGCACCTCGTCGAAAAAGCGGCGGTTGTGCAGGCCGGTGAGCGCGTCGCGCGAGGCGCTCTCGCGCAGGTCCTGCGTAGCGCGCTCCATTTCCCGCAGCTTCACCTGGTCGGCTGCAACCTGCTGGATGAGGTGCAGGTTCCGCTCCGCCAGGATGTCACGCGCCTGGTCCAGCACGCCCGCGGCCTTGCGCGGTGACACGATCTCCGTGTTGTACAGCGTCTCCACCTCGGGCAGGATCTCCGCCACCTCGCGCAGCAGTTCCTCGACGATGCCCTTCCGGATGCCCAGCAGTTCCCCGGCATCGGCGGCGATCTTCTCGATGTCTGCCTCGTGATCCTGCGCCTCGCTCAGGAACAGGTCCGCCATCTGGCCCGCGATGGCGACGCAGTTGACGAACTTGCGCTGGTCCTCGGGCACGTCGGTGGCGCCAGGGTCGTGCACCGCGGAGGCCGTCAGCGCCAGGCGTTCCGGCAGGCCCCAGTGCGTCATCAGCCAGGCACCGGCCTCGCCGTGGTCGCAGCCCAGTGTCTCGCGCTCCAGCCGCAGCAGGTCGTCGTGGTCGCGCGCCGCGACGATGACCGGTTCGTACTGTTCCGGCAGGGCGGCGTCGAGGGCCAGCACGCCCAGCTCCTGCAGCAGGCCGGCGAGGAACAGCTCCTCGAGGTCGTCGATCCCCTTCTGCAGTCCCAGGAGGCGTGCGGCGGACGCGGAGATCAGCGCCCGGCGCCACACGAAGCGGGTCACCTGCGCTGAATTGGGCTGCTTGGACAGGGTGTCGGCGAGGGAGAAGCTGAGCGCCAGTGTCATGGTGGCGTTGAGCCCGATCACGACCAGCGCCTGGCGCAGGTTGTTGCTGCGGCGCCGCTGCGCGTAGAAGGCCGAGTTGCTGGCGCGGAGCACGCGGCTGGCGAGGGCCGGATCCTTGGACAGCAGCTGGAGCAGGGAGCGGATGTCGACGTTAGGGTCGCGCCCGAGTTCGACGATGCGCATGGCGATGCCAGGCGGCGACGGCAGGTTCGGGCAACACTGCAACGCTTCGCGGATTTCTGGCGTCATGTCGAATCGGATGGTCGCTTCAAAGCCCTGAACTATCCTGCATTGCGGCGGCCAAGGCAACGACCCACCGCCCACTTTTTGACCATTTGGTTCCTGGCCTGCTTGCGCCGGGCTTGCCCCGGCCCGTTCAGGCCCGGTTCAGCCGTCTGCGCCTAGCCTGTACTCGAGGCTGCCGGAACCCCGGGCGGGGCGGCGAACAACGAGGAGAACAGCGATGAAGAACAACCTGAAGCTGAAGCTGGCGATGGCGGGCCTGCTGGTCTGCGTGGCGGGAGCGGCAGCGGCTGACCCGCGCGTGCGTTCCGGCAGCGTGGAGTATGCACGGGTGGTCGATGTGACGCCCATCGTCCGGCAGGTCCGGGTCGAGACCCCGGCACGTGAATGCTGGCAGGAAACCGAGTACCGCACGATCCGGCGTGACGACTACCGTCGCGGCCGGGTGGATTCGCCCGTGCCCACGATTGCCGGCGGTATCATCGGCGGCGTGATCGGCAACCAGTTCGGCAGCGGCAGCGGCCGTGACGCCATGACCGCGGTCGGCGCCATCCTGGGCGCTTCCATTGCCACGGAGGCGGCGCGTGACGACGCTTACCGTCATGGCGGCTCGTCCTATGAGCGCCGGCCGGTCACGGTGGAGCGTTGCGAGACCCGCGTGTCCTACCACGAGGAAGAGCGCATCGAGGGCTACCGCGTGACCTATGTGTATGCAGGGCGCGAGTACATGACCACCATGGCCTCGCCTCCGGGCAACCGCATTCCGGTCCGGGTCACGGTGGTGCCCAGCGGGCGCCGCTAAGCGGGTCCTTGCATTCACGGGGCGGTGATTTCACCCTTGTACACAATACGGACAGGAAGTGAGCCGCCCATGTACCAGCCCAGCCATCCAGTCCGCCGCCAAGGCCGGAGACTCGCCGGCCTGGCGGCGGCGTTCGCAGGATCCCTCGCGCTGCTGGCCGCCGCGCCCCTGCCGGCCCAGCCGGCGGCCTGGAGCGATGCGCGCTCGAGTGACTTGCGCGTAGCCCAGGCGAGCGAGAAGGTCAGCCTGGCTCAGGCGACGCGCATGGTGCAGGAGCGTACCGGCGGGCAGGTGCTGCGTGCGGAGACGAAGCGCGACAAGGGTCGCGCGGTGCACCGGATCCGCGTGCTGACCGAGGACGGGCGCGTGCGTACCGTGCATGTGGACGCCGAGACCGGGCGGATGTACTGAGCCTGGACCGGCCACGGCGGACCTGCGGAGGGAAGATATGCGCGCACTGCTGGTCGAGGATGACGAAACCCTGCGTCATGGCCTGGCGGCGGCGCTGCGGGCCGCCGGCTGGCAGGTGGATGAGGCCGCCGACGGGCGCGAGGGGCTGTATTTCGCGGAAGAGATGGCACCCGACGTCGCGGTGGTCGACCTCGGCCTGCCCCAGATGTCCGGCATGGACCTGATTTCCGAGCTGCGCGCGCATGGCCGTGACCTGCCGGTGCTTATCCTGACGGCGCGTGACCGGTGGCAGGACAAGGTGGCCGGACTCAAGGCCGGCGCCGACGACTACATGGTCAAGCCCTTTCACACCGAGGAGCTGCTGGCGCGGCTCGAGGCGCTGGTGCGTCGTGCCGCGGGCTGGTCGCAGCCGGTGCTGGACTTCGGCGTACTCAAGTTCGAGCCCGGCGCGCAACGGGTCGAGCGGGAAGGCGAGGCGGTGGACCTCACCAGTTTCGAGTACCGGCTGCTGGAATACCTGGTGCTGCGTGCGGGCCAGGTGGTGTCGCGCGCTGAGCTCATCGACCGCCTGTACGAGCAGGATTACGACCGGGACAGCAACACGGTCGAGGTGTTCGTCGGCCGCCTGCGGCGCAAGCTCGACCCGGACGGCACGCTCAAGCCCATCGAGACCCTGCGCGGTCGCGGCTATCGTTTCGCCCTCAAGCCGGTGGGCGGAGATTAGTGCCGGCGTGACCACTCAATCGCTGCGGTCGCGCGTCCTGCTCAGTCTCGCCATCGCCCTGCTGGTGTTTTTCGGCGCGACCGTCGCCGTGCTGGAGTGGAGTCTCGGCGCCAGCCTGGCACGGGCGCGCGACCAGGTGCTCGAGGCCCAGCTGCTGGCCATGATCGCAGTGGCGGAACCCCTGGGCGGCGAGCGCGGGCTGGGCCTGCCGGAGCCGCCGGACGGCCGCATGCTGAGCCCCGACTCCGGGCTCTACGCGGAAATCCTCGACCAGGCCGGACGCCCGGTGTGGCGCTCGCCCTCGGCGCTGAACCTCGAGCTGGAGCTGCCCGCGGCGAGCGCGCCCGGGGTGCGTGACGCCTGGGTGCAGGCACAGCCTGGCGGCCCCGGCCTGGCACTGAGCAGCCTGGTGATCGACTGGGAATTCGATGATGGTCACGTCGAGTCCTATCGCTTCGTAGTCGCGCAGGGGCTCGAGACCTGGCTCGCCCAGCGGCGCGCTTTCCGTCTCGGGCTGGTGAGCTGGTTCGGCGCCCTGGCGCTGGCGACGCTCGGGCTGCTGGCTTTCGTGTTGCGCCGCGTGATGCGCCCGCTCGGACGGATCGAGCAGGAGATCCACGAGATGGAGACCGCGCAGCGTCACCAGCTGTCCGGCGGCTGGCCCGAGGAACTGAGCGGCGTCGCGGCCAACCTGAACACGCTGCTGAGCCACGAACGGGACCGGCAGCGGCGCTACCAGGAAAGCCTGGGCAACCTGGCGCACAGCCTGAAGACGCCGCTGGCCGCCGTGCGCACGCTGCTGCCCGGCGACGGCGTGGTCAGCGGCCAGCAGGTGGGCGCCATTCGCACGGAGCTGGAGCGGATGGACCGCATCATCGGCTGGCAGCTGCGCCGCGCCGCAGCCGCCGGCAGCGCCGGCCGGGTCGGGCTGGCGCCGGTGGCGGTGGCGCCCGTGGCGCGCGACCTCGCGGCCATACTCGAGAAGGTCTATCGCGAGCGTGCCATCCGCTGCGAGATCGACCTGCCCGAGGCGCTGCGCTTCCGCGGCGAGGAGGGCGACCTGCAGGAGATTCTCGGCAACTTGCTGGACAATGCCTGGAAATACGGCCGCACTACCGTGCAGGTGAGCGGGCGGGCGCTGGCAGACGGCATGCTGAGCTTGCGCGTCGAGGACGACGGACCCGGGCTGGAGCCGGAACGGGCCGCAGAAGCGCTTACGCGCGGCGCACGGCTGGACGAGAGCCATCCCGGGCAGGGCATCGGACTGGCAGTGGCACGGGAACTGGTCGCGGCCTATGGCGGCGCGATCTCGGTGAAGCGTTCCGCGCTCGGGGGCGCCGCGATCAGCCTGCGCCTGCCGGGGGGCTGAGCACCGCCCGGCGGCGCGGCTTCAGGGCTTGCGCCTTGAGGGCGTGGCTTTTTTCGCCGCCGGCTTCTTCGCCGCGCCGCGGGCCGCTTCGTGCTCTTCGATCATCTCGATGAGCTGGCGCCAGGAATAGCGCCGGGACGGTTCGCGCGCATTCTTGCGGAAGTAATACAGGCTGCCGGCCGAGATCAGGAAGCGACCGCGCAGGTTGTCCTCGCTGTCGGTGACCTTGACGACGATGTCGAGGCCGGCCTTGCGTTGGGTCTTCGCCATCCTGCGCTCCTTGTTGTTCGGGGTTGAAAGCGCCAGTTGATCCAGCCGAAAAGCCTAACCTAAAAGGGGCCTCGAGGCATCGATGACGTCGCGTTGCGCCGCCAGCGGTGCGTCGAGGCGGGCCATTTCGCTCAGCATGGCCGCAAGGTCTGCGGCCTCGTCGACATCGGTGAGCGCCGGTAGCTCGAGCCATGCGCCGCAGGGGGCCATGGCGGCGCGGAAACCTGCCCCGGTGTCAGCGCGGCCGCAGGGCGCCCGGGTCCATGCAGCCGGCGGCAGCAGGCGATTGGCGCCGAGCAGCCAGAAGCCACCATCGCGCGCCGGCCCCATCACCAGTCGCGGCGCCGGGTCGTCCAGCCAGGCCGCGGCGCGGGCCAGGTCCCCCGGGTCGGCCTGGGGCGTGTCTGCGCCGAGCAGGATGCCGTAGCCATGTCGCTCCACCAGCGCCGCGTGCACGCGACCCATGCGCGCGCCGAGCGCGCCGTCGCCCTGCGCCAGGCAGGGCAGGCCGGGCCACGCCGCCTCAGATTGTGCCGGCGCTTCCGCCACCGCCCAGTAGGCGATGACACCGGGCACCTGCGCGAGCACAGCTGCCGTGGCGCTTGCTGCGAGCCGATACCACTGTGTCGCGGCCGCGACGCCGATCGTCGCCGCGAGGCGCGTCTTGAGCGGGGAAAGCCCGGGCGTCTTGACGAAGATCGCAGCGCCGCCCGTCACGCGCCGGGCCCCCTGGCGGCAGCCTTCCGGCGTGCCGCAGCATGGAAGCGCAGCGCTTGCGCCACGGTCAGCCCGGCATGGCGCAGCGTGGTGCGCGTCCAGCCCTGCTCGCGGTAACGCCTGGCACTACTGAAAACGGGCGTGCGCAGGTCGACGAGGCTGAGCCCGAGTCGTCGTGCGAGCCACACCAGGGCGTGGTCTTCGCCGCCGGCGAGCGACTCGTCGAAGCCCCCCAGCCGGGCGAAAGTCGCAGCGGCCAGCATGAAGCCCTGGTCGCCGAAAGGGAGCCCGAGCCAGCGGCTGCGCAGCCCGGCCCCGAGGGCATTGAGCCGCGTGGCGGCAGGACCGTCGCCGAGGAAACCGAGACGGAAGTAACCCAGTGCCGCGGCGTCCCGGAAGCGGGCGGCCGCGGCCACCGTCTCGGCGGGAAGGCGCGAGTCCGCATGCAGGAACCACAGCATCTCGCCCCGCGCCGCCCGGGCGCCGGTGTTCTGCTGCGCGGCGCGGCCTGCACGTGACTCCAGCC
Source organism: uncultured Thioalkalivibrio sp. (assembly GCA_964413755.1). Taxonomy (GTDB): domain Bacteria; phylum Pseudomonadota; class Gammaproteobacteria; order Steroidobacterales; family XN24; genus XN24. The sequence goes on from CAYPTW010000034.1 coordinate 10,629, forward strand.
ATCGTGCCGGCACGCGCAAGCCGTACTCGCCGGGGCGGAAGTCCGCAGGCGACTCGCCGCTCGCCGCCACCAGCAGGATCTCTGCATCGCCCTGGAGCACGCGCAGGTCGTGCAGCAGTCCCGGCCAGGCGCGGTCGCCGGGGCCGACGGGCACGATCACGGAAAGCTTCAGCTGCGGCGCCATGCGAAGAAGCGCTCCGCGAGGCGCAGTGCCGCCGCGGGAGCGTGCGCGCGTTTCCATGCGCCTGCCGCGTACTTGTTGGCTTCCATCAGCGTCGGATAGATGTGGATGGTGCCGAGCAGCTTGTTCAGGCCGAGGCCGTGCTTCATGGCAAGTACGAACTCCGCGACCAGGTTGCCGGCCTCCGGGCCGACGATAGTGGCGCCGAGGATCTTGTCCTTGCCCGGCGGCGTCAGCACCTTGACGAAGCCGCGCGCCGCGCCGTCGGCGATCGCCCGGTCGAGGTCACCGATGTCATAGCGCGTGACCTCGTGCTCCACGCCCTGTGCCCTGGCCTCGTCTTCCGACAACCCGACGCGCGCCACTTCCGGGTCGGTGAAGGTCGCCCAGGGGATCACGCGGTAGTCGGCGCGGAACGACCAGAACGGCGCGAGGAGTGCGTTGACCGCTGCGTACCACGCCTGGTGGGACGCCACGTGCGTGAACTGGTAGGGGCCGGCAACATCGCCGCAGGCGTAGATGTTGGGGAAGTTGCTGCGCAACAGGCCGTCGACGGCGACGGTGTTGCGCTCGCCCAGCGTCACGCCCAGCTCCTCCAGGCCGAAACCCTCGGTGTTGGGACGGCGTCCCAGCGCGATCAGCAGGCGGTCGAAAGGCAGCTCGACTTCGCGCCCTTCTTGTTCGCATACCAGCCGATGTGCTCCGTCGGAGCTCTCGACGCGCACGGCGCGATGCCCCGTGGCGAGCTTCAGCCCCTCGGCCTGCAGCGCCGTTGCCAGCACCTGCGCCGCGTCCTCGTCCTCGCGCGGCAACAGCCTGGGGGCCATCTCGACGATGGTCACCGCGCTGCCGAAGCGCGCGAAGCACTGCGCCAGCTCCGCCCCGATGGGGCCGCCGCCGAGCACCACCAGCCGCTGCGGCAGCTCACGCAAGGCCCAGACGTTGTCGCTGGTCAGGTAGTCCACGGTGTCGAGGCCCGGGAGCGACGGCACCAGCGGCCGCGCGCCGGTCGCGATGACGATGTTGCGTGCCGAGATGCGCCGCCCGTCTACCTCCACTTCCCATGGGGAGACAAGCCGTGCCGTGCCCTGCATCACGTCCACGCCGAGTCCCGTGTAGCGCTCGACGGAATCGTGCGGCTCGATCTGGCCGATCACGTCCTGCACGCGTTGCATGACCTGCGCGAAATCGAACTGCACCTCGGCCCGGGCGATGCCGTAACGACCGGACTGGCGGGCATCGGCCACGAGACGCGCCGAGCGGATCAGTGCCTTGGATGGCACGCAGCCCGTGTTCAGGCAATCGCCTCCCATGCGGTGCTTCTCGATCAGCGCCACTTTCGCCTTCACCGCGGCGCCGATGTAGGCGGTCACCAGCCCCGCCGAGCCGGCGCCGACCACGGCCAGGTTGTAGTCGAAACGGCGCGGGCGGCGGTGCCCGCGATAGACGCGGCGCGCCTGCAGCCAGCGTGCCAGCCAGCGACTCAACAGGGGCATCACCCCGATGAGGGCGAAGGCCGCGAGCAGCCCGGGCGAGAACACGTCTCCCGGCGACTCGATCTGCGCCAGCTGGGTGCCCGCATACACGTAGACCGCGGTGCCCGGCAGCATGCCCAGCTGGCTCACCCAGAAATAAGTCCAGGTGCGCAGGGCGGTCAGCCCCGCCAGCAGGTTGATCATGAAGAAGGGGAACAGCGGCACCAGGCGCAGCGTGAACAGGTAGAAGGCGCCGTCGCGGTGAATGCCCGCGTCGATGGCCTCGAGGCGCTTGCCGTAGCGGCGGCGCAGGGGCTCGCGCAGCAGGAAACGGGCGGCGAGGAACGCCAGCGTGGCGCCCACGGTGCTGGCGAAAGACACCAGCACCAGGCCGTGCAGGAAGCCGAATACGGCGCCGGCGGCAAGCGTCATCACGGCCGCGCCCGGGATCGAGAGGGCCACCACGCCGACATAGAGCAGGCCGAAGGCGAGGGAAGCCATCAGCGGGCGCGCGTTGGTCCAGGCTTGCAGCTCGGCCTGCTGGGATTTCAGCCGCTCCAGCGTCAGGGCGTCAGCGGCGCCCGAAGTCCAGAGAACGATGAGCAGCAGCGCCAGCAGCGCCACCACAACGAATCGCCAATATGCCTTGCCGTTGCCTTTCATCTGTTCTCCAGGCTTGCAGAGTCTCCGGGACATGAGACCCGGGGACGGCCTGGAAGATTACACCCTGGCGCGCAGACCGGCCGCCAGGGACGGCGGCAGGAGGGAGCTCAGTAGGTCGGCAGGGCTTGTCGGCCGGCGTGGCGCTGGCGCTGCATGCCGCCGATCAGGCGGTCGACCCCGCGCTTCACCGTAGGCGACGCCAGCAGGGCCAGCACGTCCGTGGCGCCGGTGTCCTTGAGCTGTTTTTGCACCACGTACAGCTCCGGCGCCGACTCTACCCATGAAGCGAGTGACTCGGTGTCGTGCACGCTGCCGAGCGCAATCGGTTCCGCCAGGCGGCAGCAAAGGTAGCTGAGCACCAGCCGGCGCGAGTCCGGCTTGAGCGGGTCTTCCGCGGGGTACTTCAGCAGCGCGGTCACTTCGCCCACGCCGTGCGCGAGGTCGCTGGGCAGGCCCCAGGCCTCGATCATCAGCTCGGCCACGACGCCGCCGTGCGTGCGCGTGTGCAACTGCTGGTGGCAGGTGCGCTCGAGCAGCCCGAGCGGCCAGTAATCGACCGCCGCCTGTTGCGGCATCAGGCGCGGCATGGCGAAGTCGCCGAGAAAACTGAGCACGGCATGGGTCGATGCGACCGAGATGTCGCGAATGGAGAAAAAGGGCGCCAGGATGGAGACCAGCTCAGTGGCTATGGACCCGGTGTCGAGCAGGCGCGCCTGGTAGGCCTTGAGCGCATCGTCATCGGTGGGAAATGCCTGTTCCAGGGTGAACTGCAACGCGAGGCCGCGTACCGAGTTCATCCCCAGGTAGGTGAGGGCATGGGCGACGCTGAGGATCGGCGAGCCCGGGCTGTAGAAGGCGGAATTGGCGCGGCCGATGATCTTGGCCGCGAGGATCGGCTCCACCACCAGCAACTCGGTGAGCTGGCGCGATGAGGCGCTGGCCATGAAACTGTGCGACATGAGCTTGTGAATCGCGCGCGACGGCATGGAGGTGCCGGCGAGGCGCTCGACGATGTCGAGCCGTTCTTCGGGCGCCAGGTCTTCCGGCGTGGCGAGCTGCAGCTCAAGCAGCAGCGGGGGTTCGAGTTCGCCCATCGGCTGTTCGTCGATCGCCTGGGCGATGGGCGCGCTATCCGGCCAGGCGACGCCTGCCGGCGCCGTCTTGCCCCTTGCACGGCGGTGTGCCGGGACTGCCCGGGGCGCGCGGGATCCGCGCAGCACCATCCAGCCCAGGCCGCCGACAGCCGTCAAAGCGATCGCGATAACCAGCTCCATGAGGTCATATATCGGTCGTTTGCGGCACAACTTGAGGCGGCAAACCCACCCGCGGCATGGAGCCTGGGGGCCGGCGCGCTATGATGTCGGAAAACCAGGCCGGACAGCGTCATGGATCGTTCCGAGCGGTTTCACAAGATCATCCGGCTGCTCAAGGAGCGGCGGGTGGTATCGCGCGACGCCTTTCTCGAGGCGCTCGAGGTCTCCCGCGCGACTTTCAAGCGCGACCTGGAGTACCTGCGCGACCGCATGGACGCTCCGATCCTGTGGGACGCCGAAGCAGGCGGGTACCGGCTCGCGGCCGAAGACGGCGCGCACCAGAACTACGAATTGCCCGGCCTGTGGCTGAATGCCGGCGAGATCTATGCCCTGCTCGCCATGGAACAGCTGCTCGAAGGGATGCAGCCAGGCCTGCTCGGACCGCACGTGCGGCCCTTGCGCGATCGCATCCGGCGCCTCATCGAGGTGGGCGAGCATTCGGCCGAGGAGGTCGGCCAGCGCATCCGGGTCCTCGAGGTCGGCAACCGTCCGGTGGAGCCGGAGTGCTTCCAGGTCCTGGCCTCGGCCGTGCTGTCGCGCAAGCGCCTGCGCATCCGCCACTACAGCCGCGTGCGCGACGAGACTACAGCGCGGACCCTGTCGCCGCAGCGTCTGGTGCACTACCGCGACAACTGGTACCTCGACGCCTGGTGTCACGAGCGACAGGCGCTGCGCACTTTTTCCGCCGACGCCATCGTGGACGCCGAGATGCTGGAGCGCAGCGCGCGCGAGATCTCGGAGACGCGACTCGACCGCCACCTCGGTTCCGGCTTCGGCATTTTCTCCGGGACCCGCACCGAGACGGCCGTGCTGCAGTTCACGCCGGACCGCGCCCGCTGGGTGGCACGCGAAAGCTGGCATCCCGAACAGGAAGGGCAGTTCCAGCTGGACGGTTCCTACCTGCTCAAGGTGCCTTACAGCGACCCGCGCGAACTGGTGATGGATATCCTCAAGTACGGGCCGGACGTCGAGGTGCTGGCCCCGGAACCCCTGGCGCGCCTGGTGTCCGACCGTCTTGCCGAGGCGCGAGCCCGCTATGATGTGCGCCGCGGCGGCTGAATCCCGCTGCAACCCGGCGGCGAAAATCTTGTCTCATCGCATATCCGCATTGCCAGGAGCTTCCGCACGTGCTTTCCGCCCTGCTTGAAAAGAAGACCCGCTTGATCACGCCCGAGGAGGCGCTGCCGGGCCGCACGCAGGCGCTGCCCGTGCCGGCCGGGCATTTCGTCAACGGCCGACCGCTGCAGCCGCCGTATCCGCCGCAGATGGAGGTGGCGGAGTTCGGGCTGGGCTGCTTCTGGGGAGCGGAGCGCCGCTTCTGGCAGACGCCAGGGGTGTGGGTGACCGCGGTGGGATACGCCGGCGGCTTCACGCCGAACCCGACCTACGAGGAAGTGTGCTCGGGGCGCACCGGCCATGCCGAGGTGGTGCGCGTGGTGTTCGATCCGCGCGAGACGAGCTATGCCGAATTGCTGAAGATTTTCTGGGAAGTGCACGATCCGACCCAGGGCATGCGACAGGGCGGGGACGTGGGCACGCAGTACCGCTCGGCGATCTACACTCACGGCGAGGCGCAGCAGCAGCTCGCCGAGCAGACCCGCGACGCCTACCAGCAGGCGTTGTCGGCCGCCGGGCGCGGTCTCATTACTACCGAGATCCGCCCGGCGCCGGAGTTCTACTTTGCCGAGGACTACCATCACCAGTACCTGGCGAAGAATCCGGGCGGCTATTGCGGCCTCGGGGGTTGCGGGGTGACGTTGCCGCGCGAGTGAGCTTGCGCCGCCAGGGCGGCAGCGAGTTCGTGCACCAGCGGCGCGTCGGGCCCGAGCTGCTCGCGCAGTTGCGCCAGCGCTTCCTGCGCATGGGCAAGGGCGTCGTCGTCGGGATGCGATAGGAGCGGCGGCAGGCCGATCATCGCCTCGGCGGCACGCCGCCGCCAGTGGCCCGGGGCCACGGTGGTTTGCATACGCGCCACCGCTTCCGTCGCAACCGCCAGTCCCTCGTCGTCGCGACCCTGCAGCGCCACCGCGCGCGCCAGCGCCAGTTCGATCTCATCGATCGGTACCCGGTCCGGCGACGGCAGTGCAGCAACCACCTCACGGCCCGTGCGCAGCTCGCGCTCGGCTGCCGCGGCATCGCCGCGCGCCAGCGCCAGCAGTCCGAGTCCGAGGTGAGCCTGCGCAAACTCGGAGTGGCCCGGCGGCAGCACCTCTTGGCGCACGGCGAGGGATTGCTGCAACCACTCGTCGGCCGTGTCGAGTTGGCCTGCCTGCAGCGTGGCCAGGCCCTGGAGATACAACGCCCGGGCCGTCCAGCGGTGGCGCTCGCCCACCGCGGCGCGGTTGATTTCCAGCGCCAGACGGGCCAGCCGCATGGCTTCGTCGGTATGCCCGCGCAGCAGTGCCACGCGCGCCAGCAACCCCTGCGTCATCGCCACCGCGGCGTGTCCGTCGCTGCCAAACACGGACTCGAACTCCGCCAGAGTCTCTCGCCACATAGTCTCGGCCAGCGCCAGGTCGCCGCGATCGAAGTGCAGCCCGGCGAGGTTCTTGCGCGTCTGCGCCAGCTCGTACAGCGGGCTACCGAGGCGCTCCTGCATCGCCAGCGCCTCCTCGTAGAGCGGGGCGGCTTCGTCCAGCCGGCCCATGGCATGCAGGCCCCAGGCCATGTTGTTCAGGGCCCAGGCAATGTCGCCGTGGTCACCTTCGTGCGCTCGGCGCAATTGCACCAGCGCTTCACGAAATACCGGTTCGGCCTCGGTGCGGCGCCGCAAGCCGTTGAGTGTCAGGGCCAGGTCGCTGAGCGCGCTGGCATATTCTGCAGGCGTGCCGGCGCGTCGCCAGGCGGCCTCGGCGCGCTCCGTCCAGTGCAACGACTCGTCGAGACGCCCCAGTCCATGGGTCGCCGTGCCGAGCAGGCGCAGCGCGATGGCCTCCTGGCGCTGCGCCCCCAGTGTCTCGGCCAGCTCGAGCGCGGCGAGCGCATGCGCGTAACCCTCCTCGTACTCGCCCCAGCTCGCATAGGCGTCCCCCAGCGCGAGTCCGACGCGCAAGGCTACCTCGGGCTCGTCGCCCAACTCGTCCGCGAGGCGTTGCGCCGCCCGATCGAGCAGTTCCCGTACCGACACGAGGCGCGAGGCGTCCTGGCTGGCGCTGGTGCGCCCGAGTACCGAGGCGGTGAAATCGGCCGCCTTGGTGGCGCGTGCCTCGGCTGCCAGCGCGGTATCACGCTCCTCGGCGAGGCGCCAGGTGAACCAGGCGCCGGAGCCCAGCGCGAACAGCAGGGCGACGGCGGAGACCGGCACGGCAACGCGGTGACGGCGCAGGAACTTCGCCGTGCGGTAGCCGAGCGAGTCGGGCCGTGCCCGCACCGGCAGGTGCGCGAGGCTGCGTTCCAGGTCCTCGGCCAGCGCTTCGGCCGAGGCATAGCGGCGCTCGGGCTCCTTGCGCAGGGCCATCAGCACGATGTTGTCGAGGTCGCCGGCGAGCTCGCGCGCCAGCCTGGCGGGGGTCAGCCGCTCGCCGCGCTCCCGTGCCGCGGCAATGCGGCGGCTGCTGTCTCCGGTCACGGCGCTGCTCGGCGGTGACGGTTGTCCTTCAACGATTTCGCGCGCCAGCGCAACGGCGCTGGACGGCTCGCTGGCGTATGGCGCGCGCCCGGCCAGCAGCTCATACAGCAGCACGCCCAGCGCATAGATGTCGGTCGCCGTCGTCACCGGGCCGCCGGTGATCTGCTCGGGGCTGGCATGGCTCGGCGTGAGCACACGGTGGCCGCTGCGCGTCAGGCCGACCCCGCCCTCCACCAGCTTGGCAATGCCGAAATCCAGCAGCTGTGGTTCCCCACGGGCGTCGACCAGGATGTTGCTGGGCTTGAGGTCGCGGTGCACTACGAGGTTGCGATGCGCATAGTCCACGGCCCGGCAGACCTTCGCCATCAGGCGCAAGCGCGCAGCCGTGTCGAGACCCTGGCGGTCGCACCAGGCATCGATGGGCTCACCGTCGACATATTCCAGCACCAGGTAGGGCACGCCGTCCTCGGTGCGCCCGCCGTCCAGCAACCCGGCGATGTTCGGATGCGTCAGCCCGGCGAGGATCTGTCGCTCGGCCTCGAGCCGCGCCTTGGCGCTTGCCGACACGAAGGCGGGATTGAGCAACTTGACGGCGGCCCGCTGCTGGTACTCGCCATCCGCACGCTCGGCCAGGTAAACCGCGCCCATGCCGCCGTCCGCGATATGGCTGACGATGCGCCACGCGCCGAGGCGCTCGCCGAGGCGCTGGCCTGAGCGCGACATGGCCACCTCGGCTGCGGCGGCACCGATGCCGGCATGCAATGCCTGGTCACTCGTGGCGTCCTCGCGCAACAGCCGTTCCACCGCCCTGCGCAGCGCAGCATCGTCGCCGCACGCCTGGTCCAGGAATACGCCGCGCGCCTCCTCGGGTTGCTCGAGCGCCGCCTCGAACAGCTGCTGCAGGCGTTGCCAGCGCCGCGTGTCCATCAGGCAGGGGGGCTCTTCGCGCCGTTCGTCAGGCGGTCTTTCAGCCAGGCGCGCGAAAAGCGCAGTTCGCGGTGCACGGTGGCTTCGGAAACCCCCAGCGCCTCGGCCATCTCGTCGTACTTGAGGCCGCCGAAATAATGCAGTTGGACGATCTGCGCCTTGCGGTCGTCGTGGGCCTTGAGTGCAGTTATTGCCGCATCGAGGTCCAGCAAGTCGACCGGGGCTTCTGCGGCGCCCAGGTGTTCAGACAAAGTCACCTGGACCGCTTCACCGCCGCGCTTCTCGCTCTGCCGCGCGCGCGCGTGGTCCACCAGCACCCAGCGAATGGTGGTCGTCATGACGGCGAGGAAATGGCAACGGTCGCGCCAGCTGATACTGCTGTCGACGAGACGCAGCAAGGCCTCGTTGATCAGCGCGGTGGGCTGCAGCGTGTGCCCTGCGGGCTGGCCGCGAAACTCGCGCTGGGCGATGCGGGACAGCTCGTCATACACCAAGGGCAACAGGTCGTTGAGGGCCTCGGCCTCGCCGCCCTGCCAGCGTGACAGAAGTTGGGTGATATGCGGCGACCCCGACATGGCGTCTCCCCGGCCTGGAGGCCGTTCAGGGTAGCCGAGGCGGGGGCCCGCAACAAACTGCCCAAGCCGCCGTCGAGGCTTCCTGTGCGCCGGGCGTGAGGGAAATTTTCCACGCACGACGATATGCAGGATGAGAGAACAGAAAAACGACCCCGTTTGCCAAGAACCGAGAGTATGCAGATATGACCGAGATGCGCGGGCTGCTGAAGCCCCTCCTGCCGATACGTGTTCCGCTTTTCCTGGCCGCCCTGTGCTGGCTGGCGCCGGCCGCGGCCCAGGGCGTGGTCGATAGCGCGCTCGATGCTGCAGGCGTACCCAAGGTGGCGGCCTTCCTGCCCAGCCAGTACGACGTGGCGCGCACGGCGCCGCTGCCCATCGACGGTGTCTGGCGCGTCAACACCATCGGCAAGAAAATCCGTATCGAGCAGGGGCGGGCCTATGCGCTCGACCCGTGGCGACACCTGTTCGTGCTGCAGGTCAGTCCCGGCATGGTGGTGATGCAGGATTTCCAGCGCACCGGTGTTGGCGTCTATGCCGCCAACGACCTGCCGCTGCTGGGCCCGGCCACCCTCACGCTGAACCGTGAAGGGAATCTCGACGTGTCGGTGCAGGGCCAGCTGGGGCCGGCGCGCTACCAGTTGATCCGGCTCGATGCCCAGTATCCGGACGCGCTGTCCCAGGAACTGAGCGCCATGCACGGCGCCTCCGCGCCGCCTGTCGCACCGCCCGCCTTCACGCCACCGCCTGCGCCA
>CAYPTW010000034.1:20182-24962 GCA_964413755.1 uncultured Thioalkalivibrio sp.
GCGCCAATGCCTGCGCCCGCGCCGGTATGGACACCGCCGGCGCCGGCACCGGCACCGCAAGCGCCGCCCCTGCAGACCCCAGAGAATTGCACGCCGATCGGCATCGATCCCGACACTGGCCTGCCGATCTGCGCATGAGCAGGCTCGCCCTCCTCGCCGGCCTGCTCGTACTCGCCGCCTCGGCAGGCGCGCAGGATTTCGCCCGCGACCCCGGCGATGTCTTCGCCGGCTGCGATGACCGGGCCGCGTCCTTCGCGCCGGCAGCCGCACCGGGCGCGCCGGAAGTTCAAGCAGCGCCCCGCGTGGACCGCATTACCCAGCGCTCTTTCGCCAGCCTGAGCCTGGATGAACTCGATGCCGGCGTGCCCGCGGAAATGGCCTCGTTGTGCTGGGCGCGACTGGACGGCGTATGGCGCGAAACCGGCACCATCACGCTGGACCGCTCGCGTGACGACCCCGGCATCTGGGGCAGTGATTCGCCGGAGCTGGTGTCAATGGCCAACGGCAACTACACGACACCGCGCTTTCTCGTCGTCGTCGAGACCGCCGACCCCGCCACCGGGCTACACCTTGCCACCGGGCTCGAGGAGGCGCCTTTCGTGCGCTTCGTCAGCACGGACGGACTGGCGCTGCGCGATGTCCTGCAGCGTCTCGGCCCGGTGAAAACCTACCGCGCAACGGGACCGTTCGCCTATGGCGCGACGCTCACGCTGGACGTCACCCGGAGCGGCAGCGTGCGCCTGACCCTGGACGGCGCCATGTTCGTGCGGCCGGAGCCGAGCGCCTCACGCGCCGGGGCGGACAGCCGCGTGCGCATCGACGATTCCTGGCTGCTGAGCGCGTACCTGATGAACGTGGCCGCCAACCGCCGCGGCTACGACATCGTGACCCAGGACCCGTTCCTGCTGCTGCAGAACCCCAAGGAGGAGATCCTGGCGCCGGTCGACCCCACCATGTACTCGATCACCGAGGGACGAACGGTGCCGGTGGGGCTCACCCTGGTCCAGGACGGCCAGCAGGGCACGGTGTACCGCAAGAGCCTCGTTGCCAGCGAAACCGAGCTGCAGCACACCAGTACCCACACCTTCGGCAAGAGTTACAGCGCCAACGTCCCCTCGACCAAGATCCCCGGCGTGAGCGTGTTCGAGGCGAGCGCGGGCTACGAGTCGACGCAGGCTTCCATGTCGAGCATGCAGGAAAGCAAGTCCGTGGCGCAGGCCGCCGCCTACTCGCGCCACAAGCAATACGCGCTGGTGCTGGATCATCCCTACATCACGCTGTCCTCCGCGTTCATCGATGCGGTGGAGGACGCGCGGCGCTTCCACCGCTACCAGGCATTGATCGACCGCTTCGGTACGCATTACCCCTACGCGGTCACCTACGGCGCCTCCGCCAAGATGACGCAGCTGTTTACCGAAGAGTCCTATGCACAGCAGGAGCGCAGCGAGGAAGGTTTCAGTGAATTCGGCGGCGCCAAGGTGTTCGGCAACGGCGGCTCAGCACACCACAGTCAACTTGCCGGCCAGGTGACCGGCTCGCGCGGCACCGTGGGCAACGAGGGCGCCACATTTGTCGCCGTCGGCGGCAACGGCTCGTGGGACCAGGGCGGCTACAGCGCCGGCGGCACCCCTTACCCGATCCTGCTGGACCTGCGCCCGATTTACGAACTGCTCAACCCGATGAATTTTCCGGGCGAGCCGGAGGTGTACCAGCGCGTGCGCGAAAACCTGAAGCGCGCCGTCGTCGCCTACCTCGAAAGCAACACCACCGCGCTCAGCAGCGACTCGATGTTGCCGAAAGTAGAGCCCCTGCCGCCGCCCGCGCCACCCCCGCCGCGGCAGGTACGCACCAAGGTGTTCAAGGACCCGCTGGTCGGGGGGCGCTGGCTGGACCTGTGCTATGCCCACGGCGGCTGTCGCACGCAACAGGCGCTGAACGCCTTCTGTCGCCTGCAGGGCTACAAGACCGGCAGCCGCCAGCGCAACAACAAGTCGAAGCTGGGGCACGTCAACGTGCGCATCGGCGACAACAGCAAGTGCACGTCCAACGGCCTCGGCAACTGCCGCCGCATCACCCAGGTCACGTGCAGCGATTGAACGGACCTCCCTCACAACCGGCCGCGGCCTGCGGTCACAGGAGTCGAAAATGAAGACATTACTCAGACAAGGGACGCTGGCACTGCTGGCATGCAGCCTGTGGCTTGGCCCCACCGCCGCCGCGCAGGCCTATGAGCCGGACGTGATGGTGTTCGACGGCGAGCTGTCGCTGGACTTCCCGCCCTCGCCGCGCCTGGCGCTCGCCACCGGCGGGACGCTGGAATTCTGGGTGGCGCCGGACTGGACCGCCGACCCGGGCTACGACCCGGTGATCATCTCCAGCGCCGGGCCGGAGGGTCCTTCCTACCTGGTGGCCATGCTGCGCGAGCGCGACGGTATCGCGTTCGCCGCGGGCGACGAGGAGGCGGTGTTCCTGTTCGACTTCAGCGACGGCCAGCTGCACCACGTGGCGATCAGCCAGTATGCCGACGGCATCGAGGTCTACATCGACGGCCGCCAGGTCGGCAGCGAGCCGATCATGGCGCTGGACCTGCCGGTGACGGGGGTGTGGCTCGGGTCGATCGATGGCGAGAACAACACCTTTCGCGGCGTCGTGGCCGGCCTGCGGCTGTGGCAGGAGGTGGTGCCGCGCGAGACGCTGGTGGCCTTCGCCCTGAAGGATATCTTCGCGAATGAGCATCCGCAGCTCGACGCGCTCGCTGCGATGAGCGACTTCAACACCGCCGCGTTGCTGCTGGTCGAGTGAGGAGGTACGCCATGAGAGACCGTTCCATCATTACTTCCCTTGCGTTGAGCCTGGCGCTTGGCGTGGCATTCACCACGGCAGGCACATTCGTGATCGTCGAGCCGGCCGAGGCGAGGTCGCCATCGCCGCCGCCACGCTCAGCCGCACCGCCGGCTGCGAGGCCTGCGTCACCCGGCACGTCCGCCCGGGCCGGTGCCCGCTCGCCCCAGGCCCAGCCCCGGCGCCAGGCGACCGCGCCGGCCCAGGCGAGCTCGAACCGGGCGCGGAGCAGTGAGCGCAGTACCCAGGCGCGCTCCGCCACCGGCGATACCCGCCGCCAGGCGGTGAACCTGGGCAGCACTTCGCCGCTGAACTGGTCCACCTGGAACCAGGCGACCCGTCCGGCAACGCCGGCGGCAGCGGCGCCGCAGCGCACCCGCCAGAGCGGCAGCGGTCGCACGGTCGCCTTCCGTGAGCATCGCTCCACGGCGGCCTCGGCGACCACGGCCCGGCCTGGTCCGTCCCCGTCCGTGTATCGCAGCGCACCGACGCAACGCCGGGCCGTCGCGAACCAGGAACGCGCCACGCAACGCAGCAGCAGCGGTCGCGCCGCCGTGGGCGACGGGCGGCGCAACGCCGTGAATCTCGGTACGGCATCGCCTGTCAGTACCTGGTCGGGCTGGAACCGCGCAGTGAACGCCATGCAACCCGCCGCAAGCGCATCGCGCACCCGCCAGAGCGGCGGCGGCCGCCAGGTGACCTTCCGCGAGTCCCGCGCGAGCGTCGAGCTGACGCGCCTGCGCCGGGATGCTGCGGGGAACATCATCAACCCTTAGCGCTTGCGGAAATGCGTCACCAAAAAAAGGTTCACGCCATTTAACCCGAACTCTTGCCCCACGCGTTTCCATGACTGAAGGCGAATACCGCCCCAGCCAAGGAACAGCATCATGACCCGCAGAAACCGCTTCCTGTTATGCACCTTTTCCGCCGCGCTCGTGATCCTTGCCGGGTGCGCGCAGCCTCCTGGCGGCTCTGTGCCCGGGCGCCCGGATGTGACGTATCCACAGCCCGCGACGACAGAGGGACGCGGCGAAGTAGCCGGCCAGGACGAATACCGGGCTGCTGGGCCGCCGACGACGGTGACAGCCTACAAGAGCCTGGTGGGCGATACGGCGACTTTGGTTGGCGATATCCGCATGCCGAGCGAGCCCCTCAATCGCGAGAACTATGCGGACTTCGACGACAACCCGGTGCAGCGCGTTACAGAGAATCCTGTCTCGACTTTCAGCATCGACGTCGACACCGGTGCCTATGCGAACGTGCGCCGGCTGCTGCGCGCCGGGCAACTGCCACCGCAGGACGCGGTGCGCGCGGAGGAGCTGATCAACTATTTCAGCTACGACTACGCTCCCCCCAATGACCCACGGACGCCGTTCAGCGTCGTGCGCGAGATCGCGCCTGCGCCCTGGAACGCCGACAACTACCTGTTGCATATCGGTATCCAGGGATATCAGCCCGCGTCGCGCGAGGTGCCGAACGCCAACCTCGTGTTCCTGATCGACGTGTCCGGATCGATGAACTCGCCGGACAAGCTCGGCCTGTTGAAGTCGTCCCTGAAACTGCTCACGCGCCAGCTCGATGCCAACGACTCGGTGTCGATGGTGGTTTACGCTGGTGCGTCCGGGGTCGTGCTGGAGCCGACGCCAGGCAATCAGCGCGCCAGGATCATTGCCGCCCTCGACCGCCTGCAGGCCGGCGGCTCGACCAACGGCGGTGCCGGCATCAACCTCGCCTACGCCATGGCCGAGCAGGCATTCATCCCGGACGGCATCAACCGCGTGCTGCTGGCGACCGACGGCGATTTCAACGTCGGCACCACCAATATCGAGATGCTGAAAGACCTGGTCGAGGAAAAACGCAACAGCGGCATCGCGCTGACGACGCTGGGTTTCGGCACCGGCAACTACAACGACCACCTGATGGAGCAGATCGCCGACGT
>CAYPTW010000035.1:0-24956 GCA_964413755.1 uncultured Thioalkalivibrio sp.
TGAAGGTGCCGACGATGGTCACGTCCTTGCCGCCGGAGTCGGTGGGGACGAAGAAACTGTAGTCGACGAAGGTGATGCGGGCGGTGGCCGCGCCGTCGTGGGCGACGAAAAAGCAGCCTTTCTTCTGGCACACCTTGGCGACCTTGGCGGTGGTGTACACCTTCTCACCGGCGTACTCGTCGCTGGCGGCGACGATCTCGCCCAGCGGCACCGGTTCCCCGGTCTCGCCCACGGGTGCGCCGAACACCTCGTAACCTTCGCCGACCGCAACGGGCTCGGACAGGCGGATCACGTTCTCGGCCATCACCGGCGCGGCCGCGGACAGGGCGAGCACCGAAAGCAGGGCGGCAGAAACCTTCATTACGACACCTCTTGGTATTGCTGGATCCGAAGCCGGTTGAGACCGGTCGAGCGGAGTTTGGTTCCGGAGCATATCAAGGCCGCGCGGCCCGATGCTACGCGCCCTGGGCGCTGCGTCGACTCGGCGCCAGTGCGGCAAAGGCCAGGCCGCCGAGCAGTCCCGCCAGTGCCAGCGCAGCAATGCCCCAGGCCGAGCGGGTGGCGCCGATGGCGGTGATCGGCAGCATGGCGTTCATCAGCGCGATGGCCACGGCCACCGCGGAGGCGCCCGCCAGCGCGAACAGCCGGCTGCGTTGCCGCGGCCAGCGGCGTGACAGCAGCGCGGCGACCAGGAAGGCAGGGAGGAAGCCGGCCGCCGCGACCAGCCCGAACACGGGCGCGAATCCGGCGAGATCCTGCAGCGTGGTCGCGGCGCGCACCCCGATGCCGGTCGGCGCGCCGAGTGCGGCGATGGCTGCGAGGTTGAACTGGGTCTGGATGATGCTGCCGCTGACGGCCGTGACGGCGGCCGCGACCAGCCATGCGAAGAGCAGGCGCAGGAACTTCATTGGCGTGGACCACTCCTCGGGACGGTGCAGGACGACGCGTGCCGCGCGCGCCGGAGCCTCTGCTATTGTTGCAGCCCCGCCACTTGAAATCACGCGTACCAAGATGTCACGAATTTTTTACTGCCTCGCACTGTGCTGCCTCCTGGTTGCTTGCGGCCGGCCGGCTACCGCCGTGGAGTACCGCATCGAGCCCCTCGCCGAGGGCCTGGAACATCCGTGGTCGATCGCGGTGCTGCCCGACGGCCGCATGCTGGTGACCGAGCGCGCCGGCCGCTTGCGCATCATCCGGGACGGACGCCTGCTGGACGAGCCGGTGCGCGGCGTGCCCGAGGCTTTCGTGCGCAGCCAGGCCGGCTTGTTCGAGGTTTTGCTGGATCCGGACTACGCTACCAACGGCTGGATCTATCTCTCTCTGGCGCATGGCGACGCGCAGGCAAGCGGGACACGGGTGGTGCGCGGGCGCCTCGATGGCAACGAGTTCACGGACCAGCAGGTGATATTCGACATCCAGCCGCCGCGCGACACGCCGGTGCATTACGGCGGCCGCATGGCGTTCCTCGGCGACGGCACGCTGGCGATCGGGCTGGGTGACGGCTTCGACTACCGCGAGGCCGCGCAGCGGCTCGACAGCCACACCGGCACGATCGTGCGCATCCGCTCCGACGGCAGTGTGCCGGACGACAACCCCTTCGTCGGCGAGGAAGGCGCCCGGCCCGAGATTTACAGCTACGGCCACCGCAATGTGCAGGGACTGGTGTTCGATCCCGCCGCCGGCAGGCTGTGGGCCCACGAGCATGGACCCCGGGGTGGCGACGAGGTGAACATCGTAGTTGCGGGCCGGAACTACGGCTGGCCCGTCGCGACCTTCGGCGTCGATTACTCGGGAGCACGCATCTCGCCCTACACCTCCCGGCCCGGCATGGAAGACCCGGTGCTGCACTGGACGCCGTCGATCGCGCCCTCCGGCATGGCGCTTTATCGCGGCGCGCAGTTTCCGGAATGGGACGGCGACCTGCTCGTCACCGCGCTGGTGGCGCGCGAAGTCCGGCGGCTGGAGCTCGAGGGTGACCGCGTGGTGGCGCAGGAGCCGCTGTTCGCAGAGGTCGGTGAACGACTGCGGGACGTCAAGGTTGCGCCTGACGGCGCGCTCCTGCTCCTGACCGACTCGCCGCGCGGCCGGGTGCTAAGGATTTCCGCGCTGCGGTGACGCTGGCTCGCGCTCTTCCTCGGCGGGCGGCTCTTCCTCGGCGGGCGGCTCTGCTGCGGCCTCTTCGCTAAGCCGAGGCTCAGCTTCCAGCGGGGCGTCCGCAGCGGCGGCGGGACCGAGGCGGCGTTGCTCCGGCTCCTTGAGCGAGCGCTCGGCGGGTTCGCCCTGGATGGCGCCGAGCTGGCGCGCGCTCAATGCAAGGTGCTCGTACAGGCTGCGATAGTCGGAGGTGACCTTGTCGAAAAGCTCGGCCGTGCGTGCGAAGTGCGCGCCGACTTCCTCGCGGTACTCGCCGAGTTCCTTGCGCGCCTGGTCCCGTTCCTGCTCGATTTCGGCCAGCTTCGTCTTGCGGCTCGGCCACGCGCGGCCGATGCCGAAACCGAGTGCGATGCCGGCCACGATCAGTGCGAGCCATCCGATGGTACTCATTCCCAGTTCTCCTCGTTCGGTCCAGTGCGGGCGCCGCGCAGCAGCGGCCCGCACCCGAAAGTATAGTGTGCCGCGCCGGCCCTTATTGCAGGCGGTCGAGCAGCGAGCCCTCGGCGATCGGCCGGCCGAGAGCGAGATGCAGCTCGACGCTGTCGTTGTCGGCGGCGCCGAGCGTCAGCATCAGGGGTCCGACCGGAGTGCGCGCGCCGAGGGTGAAAGACAGCCCAAAGATGGACTGGTTGCCGCCGCCGTCGATCGGGTCGAGGATGCGCAGCGAGTGCAGCCCGAAGCCGCTGTAGAAGAACTGGCCGAACAGCGCCTGGATCTCGGCCACCGGCAGCAGCCAGGTCACTGATCCCGCCCAGTAGCCCTCGCTACGCAGCTCGCCGCGCTGCACGGCCGGGAAGCTCCGCGCGCCGCCGATCCTGAAGTCGCGGTAGCTCGGCAGGTCTCCGCTCAGTGTGTGCCCGGTCCCGCCGTTCAGTTGCAGAACCTGGCCGCGCCAGTTGAGCGTATGGCCGACCACGCCTTCGATTTGCCGGTACGACTGTTCGCCTCCCAGCCAGCGATTGGCATGCCGGTACTCGAACTGCGCATAGGTGCCGCGCGTGGGCAGGTAGGCGCTGTCACGCGTGTCGTAGAGCCCGCCGACGAGGAAGCCGTTATCCCGGGTGCGCTCCTCGTCCAGCAGCCCGACCGCACCGGTGTCGAGGTTGAAGTCCGCGGTGCCCATGCGCAAGCCGGCATGGAGACGGCCGACATTCCCGAAGTTGACCCCGACATCGAGCCCGCCGCCGGCTTGCAGCAGCCGGTAGCTCTCGATGCGGTCACCATCGACAAAGATATCCTCCAGCGATCGCCTGGCGCCGATGAGCGCTTCCACGTAGTAGCGCTGCGCCGTGTCCAGCGGCTGGTAGAAAGCGGTGCCCACTTCGGACAACTGGCCGAGCTGGAGCGTGTTGCGCCACTGTCCGCCGCGGTCGTTGACCCACTCGCGGCGATGGTCGGCGCGCAGCGCGATCAGCGCATCGCCGCCGGCCGACCCGGCAAGGCCGAGATCGAAGCTCAGGAAATCGGTTCCCCCCCGTTTCTCGGTTGCGTCGATGACCAGGCGCACGCCGTCGTCCTGGCGCGGAACAAGGCGGTAGTCGACGCGCTCGAAATCGCCGCTGGCGAATATCCTGCTCATGTCGGCTTCGAGCTCGACCGGCGTGACCCGGTCGCCCACGCGCGTCTGCATCCGGGTGGCCAGGTATGCGGCCGAAGCATGGCGCAGCGGACGGAATTCGATGGATGCGATCCGGACCGGGCTCACCGTGCGCCCGTTCAGCCGCGCGCGCCACTCGCGGTACTCGGCTTCCGGCAGGGCATAGCGACGCAGGCTCTCTGCCACGCTGCGGGCGGATGCCTCGCCGAGCGGAATGGTTTCCATGACGCGATCGAAGTCCACTGCGCGAATGTCGCCGATCGGCACCAAGATCGGTACGTCGTCCGGGCCGAGGGTGGCCAGCTGCGCTTTCTCGTTGGCCTCGGTCACCACGTCGATCGAGCGGCCCGCGGCGGTGAACAGTGACTGCAGCTCGTCTGCCTCCGGGACGGGCACCTGCACCGCGACCGCGATCACCACGTCGGCACAGAGCTCACGCGCCACGTCCACCGGCAAGTTGCGAATCATGCCCCCGTCGGCCAGGACCTCGTCGCCGCGGGCGACGGGTGCGAACAGCCCGGGCACCGCCATGCTGGCGCGCATGGCCTCGGCAAGGTCGCCTTCCCCCAGCACCACCATGGTGCTGGACTTGAGGTCCGTGGCTACCGCGCGAAAGGGCACCGGCAGGCGGTCGAAATCCCTCGTCCTGCGGGCGTCGCCGATCAGTTGCCGTATTTCCGCCTCAACCTGCTGCGCGGGGATGAAGCCTCCGCTCCCGTGCAACTCGCCGCCCCAGACGCTGAGTTCGATGTTGTTGCTGTAGGTGGTGCCGGAGAGCTTGCGCTGCAACGGCTGTTCGTCACGCCAGCCGGACATCGAAATGGCCGCAGCCCAGTCGATCTCGTCGAGGCGGTGCTCGATTTCCTCCGCCGGCATGCCGCTGGCAAAGGTTCCGCCGACCAGGGCACCCATGCTGGTGCCGGCCACGCAATCGATCGGCACGCGCAGCTCGTCCAGCACCTTCAACACGCCGACGTGCGCGCCGCCGCGTGCGCCGCCGCCGCCGAGCACCAGGCCGATGCGCGGACGCTCAGCCGCCGCGCCGGGTAGCGCCGCCTCGTCCGGTTGAGCCGCTTGCGTTGCTGCGGCAAGCAGGCACGACACCGCAACCGCGATCAGCGCCCGAACCGGCGCTTCCCGGGTCCGGCCCGGGCACGGCTGGCGGGGGGGTCGTGCGTCCAGCAGCTCAGCCTCCCCCGGCTTCCCAGGCTGCGCGCGCATCCACCGGGTACGCCGGAGGCGTGCCGCCGTCGCCCTGGAGGTAGTGGTCCATCCACCGCATCAGGCGCAGCGTGTAATCCCAGCGGCTGGCGGCACGCTGGTTGCCGTGGCCTTCGCCGGGATACAGCACCAGGCGCACCGGCGCTTTGCCCAGCAGCTTGAGGTAGCGATACAGGATCATGCTCTGGCTGCGATCCACGCGCGGGTCGGCCTCCCCGTGCAGGATCAGGGTCGGCGTGCGGCTGTTGGTGGCATGGAAGATCGGGCTGGCTTGCCGGTACAGCGACCAGTTTTCCCACGGCCACGTCTGGTAGTGCACGTGGTAGAGCTCGGTGGGGATGTCGCTGGTGCCGAGCATGCTGATCTTGTCGCTGAGGCCGACGAACATCACCGAGGCCGCGAAGCGTTCGCTGTAGCGGGTGGCGCCCCACGCCGAGGCATAGCCGCCGTAGGAGCCGCCCGTGATGCCGACGCGGTCGGGGTCCACCAGGCCGATGGCAACGAGGTGGTCCACGCCGTCGACCAGGTCGTCGAACTCCTCCGCGGCGGGGCGGCCGTGGTTGAGCTTGGTGAAGGCGACCCCGCGACCGGTGCTGGCGCGGTAGTTGGGATAGAACACGGCATAGCCACGGGCCGCTGCCGCCTGGCCCGGCTGCGAATAGGCGCTGAGCCAGCCGTTGCTGTAATGCGCCTCGGGCCCGCCATGCACCGCGAGGATCAAGGGCACGCGCGCGTCGCCCGCGCGCTGCAACGGATGGATCAGCAGGCCTTCGAGTTCCAGCCCGTCGCGTGCCCGGTAGCGCACCACCTCCTGGCGCGCCAGCGTCACTTCCTCCAGCCACGGATTGGACACCGTCAGGCGCTGCGGCGCGCGGCGCCCGGCCATGCGGAAGACCTCGCGCGGATGCGCCGGGGTGTGCGCGCTCAGCGCCACGGTCGCGCCGTCGGCTGACACGCTCAGGCCGTCCCAGATGGGGCCGTCCTCGGCCAGGGTGCGATCACCGCGCCCGTCCAGGCCGATCTCGCCGAGGCGCGCCTCGACGCCCTCGTAGCTGATGTACAGCAGCCGGTCGGCGTCCCGCCAGCCCAGGTGCCAGACGTGGCCTTCGAGGCCCGGCAGGAGATCGCGCGGCGTCCCGCCGTCGCGGCCGACCACCGCCAGCCTGCCCTCGCGCGGATCGTTCAGGTCGGCGGCCATCACCAGGCCGAGATGCCGTCCGTCCGGCGCCCAGGCCATGCGCCCCACCTTGCCCGGCGTTTCGACCACGCCGAGGGTCGCCCCGGTTTCCGCCGCGACGAAGAAGATGCGCGTGCGCATCAGCACGTCATCGACCAGTTCACGCGGGCTCAGCTTCACGGCCAGGCGGTCGCCGGCGGGGCTCCAGCGCACCTCCTGCGCCGAGCCCTCGAGTTCGAGGACGCGTATTTCGCCGGCTCCGTCCAGCGGGGCGATGTGCAGCAGGTAAGGCCGCACGTCCTCTTCGTACACGCGCTGCGTGAAGCCGTGCTTGCGCGCTTCCTCGAGCTCTTCAGGCGCCTTCGCGCGCGCGATGAAGGCGACGCGGCTGCCATCCGGCGACAGGCTGTAACCCTTGATGTCCGTGGCGTGCGTCAGCAGCTGCCGCGCCTCGCCGCCACTGGTGTCGATGCCGTACAGGCGGCGCGTCTCGTCAGCGCCGCGCTTGGCGAGGAAAGTCACCGTGGTGCCGTCCGGCGTCCAGGCGAGCGCTGCGACATTGACCTGGCCGACGACATAGCCACGGCTCTCGCCGCGGGCGTCGGTGACATGCAGTTCGCTCCAGGCGGGGCCGTCCTCTTCATCGAACAGCCGGCGCGGGACGACACGCGTGTAGGCCACCAGTCCACCGTCCGGAGCGGCAGCGACTTCGCCCACCTGGCGCAGCTCATGCAGCTGGCGCAGGTCGAGGCCGGCGCCGGCAGCCGCGCCGGGGTGCAGCAGGAAACAGGCGAACAGGCTCGCCAGGGACAGGATGCGTATCTTGCCGTAGCGCATTTTCGTCAGCACCCTCCGGTGCGGGCTAGGGAATCGTTTCGTCGAATATCTGCAGGGTTTCCGGCTCGCCCTCCACCGCCGCGGGGAACAGCGCCAGCGTGAAGACGTCGCCGCCCTCGAGTGGCAGGGATAGCGGGCCGAGCAATACCGGGTCCTCGTCATTGGCCGGATCGTCCACCGGCCGGGTGGTCAGGGTGATGAAATACTCGCCCGGGGTCACGGTGAGCTGCGGCGAGAACAGGCCGGGAGACTGGTTGAAGAAGACGCGGTTCTCCAATGAGGGCGGCTCTTCCTCGCTGGTGGTGAGGTACACCGAAACCAGGTCGCCCGCGGCAGCGAGATGCGCGAAGCGGAAGCGCGCCTCGGTGATCACGCTGCGCGAATTCACTGTTTCCAGGACGAAGGCGCCGCCGGATTCGGCATCGATCAGCGCCGCCACGTACTCCGCGCCGCGCACGCTGGTGAGCGCAGCGGTCGCCAGCGGTTCTTCCGGTGCCTCGGCGGCGCGGAACGCCAGGGCGATGGAACCTTCGGGGACGGGCACGAGCGCGGAACGCGCGCCGAACGGCAGGTCGTCGACCAGGACCTCGACGGGATCGGTGAGCGCTTCCAGGTCGACCAGGCCGACGCCTGCGGCGGCATGGATGGCGCGGGTCAGGGCCGGGGTATCGGCGTCGAACAGGCTGCGTGAACTGCGCCCGGAATTGGCCAGCAGGAAGACCGGCGATGGACCCGCGGCCACGCTCGGCGTAATCGCGAACAGCCATTCCGCGCCCGGCCCGGTGGTGTCCTCGACCGCGGCGAACTCGATTTCCCCGCTGTCCATCACCACGTCCAGCGTGCCCGACTGCGTGAGGCGAATCCGGATGGGGCCGAACGGGGCCTCGAGCGAGTCCGAATGGCCGAGAGGCTGCACCGTGGCGACCGGCGCGGTGGCGGTCAGCTCGACTTCGGGCGTGGTGACGTAAACGTCGAGGGCGCCCAGCTCCGGGCTGGCGTGCACGAACTGGAAGTACAGCCGGTCGAGCGGGCGCGCCCGGCGCGGCTGGAGCACGATGATGGGCTGGATGTTGTCGAAGGTGCCGGCGAGCACGACCGTCGAGATCGAGTCGATGGCCACCGGCACCTCCAGCGCGAGCAACTGGTCGCCAAAGCTGTTGTCCGGGGTGACATAGTCGAGCGTCAGCACCGTGGAGGTCCCGTTCTCCTCCAGCAGGGACTGGATCCTCTCCTGCGTCGAGGTGCCGAACAGCATCCTCTCGAGAAACACGTAGTTCTCGAAGCGCGCGCGCAGGACCGGCGCGTCGGGCACGGCGTGCATGGTGCGCAGCCAGGTGTAGTCCGGTCCGTTCCCCCCGCTGCAGGCGGGAAGGGCGGCGAGCAGGATGGCGGCGGTGAGCCCGACGAGGATTTTGCGCATGAGTACTCCGGCATTCGTTCCTGGGCCGCGCGGCCCCGGGCGGCGCGGCAGGCGGATATTGTAACCGCAGCCGGGGTCGGGCCGGTCCCGCATGGCCGCCTTCGCGTATACTTGCCGCACGAGAATAAAACCCCACGGCGGATGCCCCGCTGAAGGCGGCTCCGCGCGCACCCCAGGCAGATACGCGAATGCACATCAGGATTCGCCGCGGCATAGATCTCCCCCTCCAGGGCGAGCCGCAGCAACGCATCGAAGCCGCCCGTCCGGCGGGTTCGGTGGCGGTGCTCGGGCGCGACTACATCGACCTCAAGCCGACCATGCAGGTGCAGGAAGGCGACCGCGTGAAGCTCGGCCAGCCGCTGTTCTCGGACAAGCGGCATCCCGCCGTGAACGTCACGGCGCCGGGGGCCGGGATAGTGACCACGGTGCGCCGCGGCGCGCGGCGCGTATTGCAGGCGGTCGTGATCCGCCTGGACGGTACGGACGAGGAAGTGTTCGAGTCCTGGCCGGCTGAAGCCCTCGCCAGCCTCGACCGTGAGCAGGTAGTGGACAACCTGGCGCGCTCCGGCCTGTGGTGTGCTTTGCGCACGCGTCCCTGGAGCAAGATCCCCGACCCCGATACCACGCCCCACGCGGTGTTCGTGACGGCCATCGACACCAACCCGCTGGCCGCCGACCCGGCGGTGGTGATCGCCGAGTCGCCCGAGGCGTTCAGCAGCGGCCTGGCCGTCCTGTCACGGCTCACCACGGGCAAGCTGTTCCTGTGCCAGGCGGCCGGCGCGTCCATACCCGCCCCCGCGGGCGTGCAGAATCTCGAGACGGCCGAGTTCTCCGGGCCGCATCCGGCGGGCCTGGTCGGCACGCATATCCACTTCCTCTACCCGGTCAACGCCGAGCGCGTGGTGTGGCACCTGGGGTACCAGGACGTCATTGCCATCGGGCGGCTCTTCACCACCGGGCGCCTCGACCCCACGCGCGTGGTGGCGCTGGGCGGCCCGCCGGTGAAGAACCCGCGCCTGCTGCGCACGCGGCTGGGCGCGCACGTCGAGCCGCTGATCGCGGACGAGCTGGAAGATCACACCGAGTGCCGCGTGCTCTCCGGGCCGGTGTGGTCCGGCTACCGGGCGGCCGGGTGGGGGGCGTTCCTCGGCCGCTACCACCAGCAGGTGACGGTGCTGGCGGAGGGCCGCAAGCGCGAATTCATCGGCTGGCTGCGGCCGGGCGGAGAGAAGTTCTCCGTCACCCGCGCCTTCCTCTCCGCGCTCAGCCCGCCGTCGCGGCGCTTCGCGCTCACCACGACCCAGAACGGCAGCCCGCGCGCCATGGTGCCGATCGGCTCCTACGAGCGCGTGATGCCGCTGGACATCCTGCCGACGCAGTTGCTGCGGGCGCTGGTCGTGGGCGACACCGACGAGGCGCAGCGCCTCGGCGCGCTGGAGCTGGACGAGGAAGACCTGGCCCTGTGCACCTTCGTCTGCCCGGGCAAGTACGACTACGGCCCGGTACTGCGCGAGCGCCTGGAACAGATCGAGAGGGAAGGCTGATGGCCGGGTTGCGCAAGTTGCTCGACCGCATCGAGCCCATGTTCAGCCCCGGCGGGCGCTTCGCCAAGCTCGGCGCGCTGTACGAGATGATCGACACCTTCATGTACACGCCGAAGGACGTCACGCGCAGCGCGCCGCACGTGCGCGACGCCATCGACCTGAAGCGGGTCATGACCTACGTGGTCATCGCGGTGCTGCCCTGTGCGCTGTTCGGCATGTACAACATCGGCCTGCAGGCCAACCTCGCCATGGCGGAGACGGGCCTGGCCGCGGCGGAGGGCTGGCGCGGCAGCGTGATCGCGGCGCTCGGCATCGGCTACGACCCGACCAGCATCGGTGCCTGCTTCTGGCACGGCTTCCTGTATTTCCTGCCCGTCTACATCGTGACCCTGGCGGCGGGCGGCTTCTGGGAGGTGGTGTTCGCCATCGTGCGCAACCACGAGGTCAACGAGGGTTTCCTCGTCACCTCCATGCTCTACACGCTGATCCTGCCGCCGACCATTCCGCTGTGGCAGGTGGCGCTCGGGATCAGCTTCGCCGTGGTCATCGGCAAGGAAGTGTTCGGCGGCACCGGGAAGAACTTCCTCAACCCGGCGCTGACCGGCCGCGCCTTCCTCTATTTCGCCTACCCGGCACAGAACTCGGGTAACGAGGTCTGGGTGGCGATGGACGGTTTCAGCGGTGCTACGCCGCTGGCGCTCGCCCCGCTCGGCGGCGTGGAGGCCATCGAGAACGCCGGCTACACGCTGCACGACGTCTTCATGGGTTTCCTGCCGGGGACCATCGGCGCCGAGTCGACCTTCGCCTGCCTCATCGGCGCGGCGTTCCTGCTGTACACGCGGGTGGCATCGTGGCGCATCATGCTC
Organism: uncultured Thioalkalivibrio sp.; assembly: GCA_964413755.1. Lineage (GTDB taxonomy): Bacteria > Pseudomonadota > Gammaproteobacteria > Steroidobacterales > XN24 > XN24. Next base: position 10,817 of record CAYPTW010000035.1, read on the forward strand.
GGCGTGCTGCTCGGCCTGCTGGGCACGGTATGGCTGTTCAACGGCCTGGCCGGGCCCGACAGTAATCCCTACATGCACCTGCCGGTCACCTGGCACCTGGTCGCGGGCGGCTTCGCCTTCGGCCTGGTGTTCATGGCCACCGACCCGGTGAGCGCCTCGATGACCGCTACCGGCAAGCTGGTCTACGGTGCCCTCATCGGCATCCTGACGGCGCTGATCCGCGTCATCAACCCGGCCTTCCCCGAGGGCATCATGCTGGCCATCCTGCTGGCCAACGTGTTCGCGCCCCTGATCGATTACTTCGTGGTGCAGGCCAACGTGCGACGGAGGATGCGGAAGTATGTCTGAACAGCCGCAAGACAAGCCGTCGGGCCTGTGGGGCCGTTTCCAGGCGTTGCCGAACGACAGCGTCACCAAGATGCTGCTGGTGACCATCGTGCTTTCCCTGGTGTGTTCCGTGCTGGTGTCCTCGGCTGCAGTACTGCTGCGGCCTTTGCAGGAGCGCAACGTCGAACTGGCGCGCAAGGCGCGCATCCTCGAGGTGGCCGGGCTGATGGAGCCGGGCACTTCCATCGAGACGCTGTTCGAGGGCGTCGAGACGCGCCTGGTGGAGCTGGAGACCGGTGAGTTCAGCGACGCGCTGGACCCGGCCACTTTCGACCAGGTGGTTGCGGCACGCGACCCGGAGCTGGGCGTGACCATCCCCCCGTGGGAGGACATCGCCGGCATCACGCGGCGCGCGCGCTACGCGCCCGTTTACCTGGTGGAGGACGACTCGGGCGAGGTCGACATGGTGATCCTGCCGGTGCACGGCTACGGGCTGTGGTCGACCATGTACGGTTTCCTCGCGCTGTCCGGCGACGGCCAGGAAGTGCGCGGCCTGACCTTTTACCAGCACGCCGAGACGCCGGGCCTGGGCGGCGAGATCGAGAACCCCCGCTGGCTGGCGAAGTGGGAAGGCCGCCAGATCTACGGGCCGGAAGGAGAGGTGCGGCTGCAGGTGGTGCGCGGCGGCGTGAATCCCGAGTCCGAGTGGGCCGACTGGATGGTCGATGGCCTCTCCGGCGCCACGCTGACCGCCGACGGCGTGAGCAACATGATGAAGTACTGGCTGGGTGAGCAGGGTTTCGGACCCTTCCTGGCCCGCTTGAAGGAGGAGGGCGTATGAGCGGCTCCGGCAAGATCCTGATTGAACCGGTCATCGACCGGAACCCGATCACCCTGCAGGTCCTGGGCGTGTGCTCCGCTCTGGCCGTGACCACGCAGATGATCCCGGCGCTGATCATGGGCCTGGCGCTGACCTTCGTGCTGGCGGCTTCCAGCGCGGCGATCAGCTCCATCCGCAACCACATGCCGGGCAACATCCGCATCATCATCCAGATGACCATCATCGCCTCGCTGGTGATCCTGGTCGACCAGTTCCTCAAGGCCTTCGCCTATGACATCAGCCGCCAGCTGTCGGTGTTCGTGGGGCTGATCATCACCAACTGCATCGTCCTCGGCCGCGCCGAGGCCTATGCCTCCAGCAACCCGGTGGTGCCGAGCGTGCTCGACGGCATCGGCCACGGCCTGGGCTACGCGCTGGTGCTGCTGGTGGTGGCCTTCATGCGCGAGCTGTTCGGTTCCGGCAAGCTGTTCGGCATCGAGATCCTGCCGCTGGCCAGCGAGGGCGGCTGGTACGTGCCGAACGGGTTGATGCTGCTGGCGCCCTCGGCCTTCTTCATCATCGGCCTGATGATCTGGGCCATCCGCAGCTGGAAGCCGGCGCAGGTGGAGAAGCCCGAATACCAGATCCACGTCGTGCACCGGACGGAGGTCGTGTAATGGAAGGCTTGATCGGCCTGTTCCTGCGCGCGGTCTTCATCGAGAACCTCGCGCTCGCCTTCTTCCTCGGCATGTGCACCTTCCTCGCGGTGTCGAAGAAGGTGGAGACCGCCATCGGCCTCGGCCTCGCCGTGGTGGTGGTGCAGGCGATCACGGTGCCGGCGAACGCCGTCATCTACCAGTTCATGCTGCGCCCCGGCGCGCTCGACTGGGCCGGGCTGCCGGACGTCGATCTCTCCTTCCTCGGGCTCATCACCTACATCGGCGTCATCGCCGCCATGGTGCAGATCCTCGAGATGACGCTGGACCGCTTCTTCCCCGCCCTGTACGCGGCGCTGGGTATCTTCCTGCCGTTGATCACCGTGAACTGCGCCATTCTCGGCGGCAGCCTGTTCATGGTGGAGCGCAACTACGACCTCGCGCAGAGCGTCACCTACGGCCTCGGCAGCGGCGTGGGCTGGGCCCTGGCCATCGTGGCCCTGGCGGGGATCCGCGAAAAGCTCAAGTACAGCGACGTGCCCGCGGGCCTGCAGGGCCTCGGCATCACCTTCATCACCACCGGGCTGATGGCCATGGCGTTCATGGCCTTCTCCGGGATCCAGCTGTAGGAGGACGCCATGCTGGTCATCGGTCTCGGCGTAGTCCTTTTCACCTTCATCGTGATGTCGCTGGTGTTCCTCATCCTTGCGGCGCGCTCGCGCCTGGTCGCCACCGGCCAGGTGAACATCGTCATCAACGATGAGAAGACCATTCACGCGCCGGTCGGCACCAAGCTCCTCGGCGCCCTGGCGGACGCCAAGCTGTTCGTCGCTTCCGCCTGCGGCGGCGGCGGCACCTGCGGCCAGTGCAAGGTCAAGGTGCAGGAGGGCGGCGGCGTGATCCTGCCCACCGAGACCTCGCACATCAACAAGCGCGAGGCCGCCGCGGGCGAGCGCCTGTCCTGCCAGGTAATGGTCAAGCAGGACATGCGCATCGAGGTGCCGCGCGAGGTCTTCGGCATCAAGCGCTGGCAGTGTCGTGTGCGCTCCAACCGCAGCGTGGCCACCTTCATCAAGGAACTCGTGCTGGAGCTGCCCGAGGGCGAGGAACTCAACTTCCGTGCCGGCGGTTACATCCAGATCGAGGCGCCGCCGCACGAGCTGTCCTATGCCGAGTTCGAGATCCCGGACAAGTTCCGCGAAGACTGGGATCGCTTCGACCTGTTCAAGCTGCGCTCCGTGGTCGAGGAGCCGGTGATGCGCGCCTACTCCATGGCCAACTACCCGGAGGAGAAGGGCATGGTGATGCTCAACGTCCGGGTGGCGACGCCCCCGCCGCGCATGCCCGGCGTGCCGCCCGGCATCATGTCGTCGTACATCTTCGGCCTCAAGCCGGGCGACGTGGTCACCATCTCCGGGCCCTACGGCGAGTTCTTCGCCAAGAAGACCAACGCCGAGATGTGCTTCATCGGCGGCGGCGCCGGCATGGCGCCGATGCGCGCGCACATCTTCGACCAGCTCAAGCGCCTCGACAGCAGCCGCAAGATGACCTTCTGGTACGGTGCGCGCAGCAAGCGCGAGATGTTCTACCACGAGGAATTCGAGGAGCTCGAGCAAAAGCACGAGAACTTCACCTGGCACATCGCGCTGTCCGACCCGCTGCCGGAAGACGACTGGCACGGTGACACCGGGTTCATTCACGAGGTGCTGTACGACAACTACCTCAAGGACCACCCGGCGCCGGAGGACATCGAGTACTACATCTGCGGACCGCCGATGATGACCCAGGCCGTGCTGAAGATGCTGGCGGACCTCGGGGTCGAGAAGGAGAATATCCTCCTCGACGACTTCGGAGGCTGAACGCATGGCGGTATTCCTCATCGCTTTCCTGCTGTTCCTCATCGCCATCGCCGGCATGGCCATCGGTGTGATGGCGGGGCGCGGGCGGATCGAGGGCAGCTGCGGCGGCCTCAACCGGGTGCCCGGCGTGGACTCCGACTGCGGCGGCGCCTGCCGCCGTCCCTGCGCGCGTCGTCGCGCGGCACAAGCGACGCGATGAGGTAAGGCCCATGGGGTTCACGGCACGCGATTACATGTCCCGCAACCTGATCCAGTTCTCCCCGGAGATGGAGGTGCTGGAGGCGGCGGGCATCATGGTCGAGAACGGCATTTCCGGCGGACCGGTGATCGACCGGCTCGGCAACCTCGTCGGCGTGCTGTCCGAGACCGATTGCCTGGCGGCGGAACTGCAGGCCGGCTACCACGGTTCGCGCGGCGGGCGCGTGCGCGACTTCATGTGCACCGAGTTCGAAACCGTCGACCTGGATGACAGCATCATGGACATTGCCAAGCTGCTGCACCGCGGCGGCGAGTTCTACCACCGCGGATTGCCGGTGCTGAAGAACAGCCGCGTGGTGGGCAACATCAGCCTGCGCGACGTGCTGCACGCGCTGCAGGAAATGGAACAGGAACGGCGCTGAGCCGGGAGCACCCGCATGAGATTCAACCAGACCGGCGAAGTCATCGCCTATATCGAGGAGTTCCACGAGGGCCTGGCCGAGGCCTATGCGGAACTGGCGGGACGCACGGCCAAGGGCCGCTCGCGCATGATGCTGGACTACATGAGCGAGCGCGAGAAAGCGCTGGCCGAAAGCGTGCGCAGCTTCAGCCACCGCGCGGAGGACCCGGCACTCCGGGAGTGGGATCCGTTCAGCATCAACGACACGGGTATCCACGCGCGCATCAAGGAAGCGCTGCACGAGAACGCCGATCCCGACGAGCTGCTCGGGCTCGGACTGGAAGTGCTGGCGTGGCTGGAGGGGTTGTACCTCAGGCTCGAGGCGAAGAGCGGCACGCCGGAACAGAAAGAGCTGTTCGCCAGCCTGCGGGCGCGCGCGGAGCGTGAGAAGCACAAGCTGGCGCGCAACTCCAACATGCTGATGGATTTCTAGCCGCGCATTCCGCGGCCAGGGCCGCCGGCGCGCTTCAGCCTCCCGCGACCGCCGGGATGATAGCCACCACGTCGCCGTCGCCGAGCGGGGTGTCCAGCCCGTCCAGGTGGCGCGCATTGCGCTCGCCGACGAACACGTTCACGTAGGGCCGCAGTTCGCCTTCCGGGGTCAGGACCCGCGCCAGCAGTGCCTCGCGCCCGGCGCCGATGCGCGCCAGCGCCTCGCCCACGGTCGCCGCATCGACCTCGAGCGCGGCGGCCTGGTCGGCGAAGGGCCTTAGCGGCGGCGGGATCTGTACGGTGACGGTGCTCATGCAGCAGCTCCGATGACGGCGACCACGGGCTCCGGTCGATTCAGTCGCAATAACACTACCCGGTCGAAACGGTCAGTCAACTCCAGTGCCGCCTCGGCGGCAGCGGTCGCCAGCGCGAGCTTCTCCGCGTCGTCGACCATGTTGATCACCGGAACTACGCGCGCGTCCGCAGCGCCCTTCAGCAGGCCCTCCTCGCTCGCCAGCAGGCGCGCCGCACAGGCCGGGGTGAAGGGCTCGCCCGGCGCGGCGCCGACCAGTTCTGCGAGCCGCTCCACGCGGTGCGCGATACGGTCCCCGAGCGGTTCGCCCAGGGCGCGCGCCGACATCACGGGCAGCAGCGTGGTCATGCCGGGCGGCAGCACGGGTTCGTCCTGCGCGGGCGCCTTCACCCAGCGCATGCGCGCGCCGTCGGCCTTCACCAGCGTGACGTCGAGGCCGAGCGCCTGGTGCAGCGCCGTGATGCGAGCCCCCGGCACGGCGGCGAGGCGGCCCGGCTTGTCGCCGGGGCAGGCGTAGGCGACAAAGGGCTGCGGGCCGAGCGCGCGCAGCTGCGCCTCCAACTGGTCTTCGCCGGCGAGCACCACCTGGCCGCCGAGCGACTCGGGCGGCGGCAGGGTGCGCACGGTGGTGGTGAAGGCCACGTGCCCGGAATGCCGCGCCGCGATGGCGAACAACACGCTCTTCTTGCCGCCGGCGCCGGTGGCGCAGACGATGCCGCGGCGCGCGCCCAGCAGTTCCAGCAGGTCCGCGCTCATGGCCGCGCCCCGACGGACTGCACCGAGAGAATGCGCGGCAAGAAGCCGGCCACCAGCGTCCAGCTCCGCGCCCCGTCGCGGCTGGCGAACAGGTGGCCGCCGGAGGTGCCGAGATACACGCCGCCGTCCGCGTCGGTATCCATGGCCTCGCGCAGCACCGTCACCCAGGCGTTCGACTGCGGGAGTCCCGCGCTCATCGAAGCCCAGCTGGCGCCGGCGTCGCGGCTGCAATACACGCGCAGCCGGCCGTCCACCACGGTGCGCATGTGCGAGTCGGCCTCCGGCACCTGGTAGACGGTGTCCGGGTCGCGCGGGTCGACGGCGATGGCGTAGCCGAAGTTGCCCGGCAGCCCGGCGGTGATCTCGGTCCAGCTGCGGCCGGCGTCGTCACTGCGCCAGGTGCCGTGGTAGCACTGGCGGTAGAGCCGCTCCGGGCGCAGCGGATGCATCACCAGCCGATGCACGTTGTGGCCGCTCTCCGGCAAGGGGTTCGGCAGGTTCTCGGCGCGCACCCCCGCGTTGGCCGGGGTCCAGCTGGCACCGCCGTCTTCGCTGCGGTACACCCCGCCGGCCGAGACCGCGACCCAGAGGCGCCTGGCGTTGGCCGGGTCGATACGGATGGAGTGGAGCGAGAAGCCCCCGCGCGCCGGCTCCCAGGTGTCGCGCGTCGGGTGCTCGTTGAGCGCGGTGACGGGATGCCAGCTGGCGGCGCGGTCGTCGCTGTAGAACAGCCCGGCGGGGTCGATGCCCGCATACAGCCGCCCGCCTGGCGCAGCGGCCAGGTACCAGATCGACTTCAGCGCGGTCTTGTGCAACCCGGCAGGATGCTGCGGCGCCGCCGGGAGCGAAGCCCAGCTGCGCCCGCCGTCCTCGCTGCGGTAGATGTGCGCGCCCCAGATCTTGTGACTGGCCGCCGCGTAGATCACGCCGGGCGTCTCGGACGGAGCGCAGCAGTGGACGATCTCGTAGCCGGCGATGTGCGGCCCTTCCAGGGTCCAGCCGCCCGCGTCACCCTGGTCGCCGGGCCGGGCGAGGAACAGGCCTTTCTGGGTGCCGACCAGCAGCATGGGCTCGCTCCCGTGTGCGCTCATGTCTCCAGCAGTCGCGGCATCAGGTCCACCAGGTTGCACGGCCGCGTGCGCTTGTCGAGCTGCGCCTCGATGAGCTCGTCCCAGGCGGTCGCGCAGGCGCCGGAAGAGCCCGGCACGCAGAACACGTAGGTGCCGTTGGCCACGCCGGCGACGGCGCGTGACTGGATGGTCGAGGTCTTGATCTGCTGCCAGGAGATCATGCGGAAGATCTCGCCGAAGCCGTCCAGCGTCTTGTCCAGCAGCGGCTGCACGGCTTCAGGCGTGCCGTCGCGCCCCGTCACCCCGGTACCGCCGGTGGTGATCACAGCGTGCACTTCCGGGTCGGCGATCCAGGCCGAGACCACGGCGCGGATCTGGTAGATGTCGTCGCGCACGATGCGCTTCTCGTGGCAGCGATGACCGGCCTTGCCGAGGCGCTCGACCAGCAGCTTGCCGGACTTGTCCTCGGCCTCGCCGCGGCTGTCGGAGACGGTCAGGACGGCGATGTTGAGCGGGACGAAACTGCGTGCGGTCATGGCTGGGTTCCGTTACGGGCACAGGGGTCAGGCATTGTAAGCCACCGTGCCCAGCTCCGAGACGTCGTAGCCGCCCATCTCCTCGGCGCGCTGCTGCAAGCGGGGTCCGCGGGCGAACGCCAGCAGGCGCTGCACCGGGGGCTCGAAGTAATGGCGCCGGCGCAGCGCCAGCTGGAATTTTTCGCGGTGCAGCGGGATGAACTCCAGCCCGTGGCGGCGCGCTGAGGCTTCGATGGCCAGCCCGACGTCGGCATGCCCCTCGCGCACGGCCAGGGCCAGGTCATCTTCCGAGAGGGCGGGGTGCGGACACAGGGACAGTGCGTCATGGTCCGCCCCGGCCCGTGCCAGCAGCCAGCGGAACAGGGTGTCCGCCCCGGCGTCGGGCTGGCGATGGGCAACGCGCAGCCCGGACCGCGTGATGTCGGCCAGGCCCTGGATGCCCGCCGGGTTCCCGGCCGGCAGCAACAGGCCCTGGAGGCGGACTGCCCAGTGGATGACTACCAGGTCGCGCAGGCCGCCCAGGCCGAGCTGGTTCGGCTGGTTGTAAGCGCCCGTCTCGGGCGCCAGCACATGCAACCCGGCCAGCATGGCGCGCCCATCGAGCAGGCGACGCGCGCCGTCCATGCTGCCGCGACAGAGCAGGGCCAGGGCCGCCCCGGACTCGCGCGCTGCCCAGTCCAGCAGCGGGTCATGGCTGCCTGCGAGGACCGGCGCCACCGGCGTACTGGTCTCCTGGTCGCCCTCGAGGTGGTTCATCAGCCACAGGTCGATGGCCTGGCGTGGAAACAGCAGCTTGCCGGTGATCCGGACGCAAGGCATCTCGCCCTGGCGAACCAGGTCGTAGACCTTCCGCTCCTTGAGGCGGAGATAAGCGGCGACTTCGGCGGTGGTGAGGTAGTCCGGCGTGTGATTCATGCTGTTTTGTGTCTTTTTGCTGCGTAGATTCCAGCTTGGCCCTTGAATAGGGCAACAAGCGACAGATAGTGCAGCACAATGCCAGCTCAAATCCAATCCAGATAAACAACGGGGGAATCGCATGAAGATGCGCCTGCTCATCCTGTCCGTCCTGCTCACTTTCCTCGCGGCCGCGACGCCGGCGCAGGAAGAGGGCAAATTCATCGTCCTGGCGTCCACCACCTCGACCGACAACTCAGGTCTCTTCGGGCACATCATCCCGATGTTCCGCGACAAGACCGGCATCGATGTCCGTGTCGTCGCCGTGGGCACCGGCCAGGCTTTCAAGATCGCGCGCAACGGCGATGCCGACAGCCTGCTGGTGCATGACACCGCCGGCGAAGAAAAGATGGTGGCCGAGGGCTTCGCCACCGAGCGCCGCGACGTGATGTACAACGACTTCGTGGTCATCGGCCCTGCCTCCGATCCGGCCGGCATCAAGGCTGCCAAGACGGCGGCCGAGGCCTTCAAGATGATCGGCGACAAGGAAGCCGTGTTCGCCTCGCGCGGCGACGACAGCGGCACCCACCGCGCCGAAAAGCGCATCTGGGAGTCGGCCGGCGGCCTGCCCAAGGCCAGCTGGTACCGCGAACTCGGCAGCGGCATGGGCGCGACGCTGAACTCCGCGGCGGCGATGGATGCATACGTGCTCGCCGATCGCGGCACCTGGATCAGCTTCGCCAATCGCCAGGGCCTCGAGATCCTGTTTGCAGGCGACCCCGTGCTGTTCAACCAGTACGGCAGCGTTGTGATCAACCCGGAGCGGCACCCGCACCTGAAGCACGAGTTCGCCAGGACCTGGCACGAGTGGTTGCTGTCGCCCGAGGGCCAGGCCGCGATCGCCGAGTTCAAGCTGAACGGCGAGCAGCTGTTCTTCCCCAACGCCAAGTAACGACCCATCCAGACTTCAAGAAACACCGAGGAAATAATGATGTTCAACAACAAGGCCATGCGCGGCGCACTGGCGCTGACGCTGAGCGCTGCGATGCTCTCCTGGGCGATGGCCGCGGCCGCGGCGCCCGAGTTCAATATCCGTGGCCGCTTCCACCTCGACTACGGCATCCATGATGATGACGAGATCGACCTGGACGACGGCTTCCTGGTGCGTCGCGCTTTCATCGGCGTCACCGGCAACATCAACGACGACTGGTCGGGCATCATCGAGTACGACTTCGCCGAGAACGGCACCAACGCGCAGGATGTGTTGCTGCGGAGGAAGTGGCAGGGCGGCACGCTGAAGTTCGGTCACTTCAAGGTGCCGATGGGCATGGAAGAAGTGTCCAGTACCAACAACATCATCTTCCTGGAGCGCAACTCGCCGAACACCACGCTGGTGGACGCCCGCCGCCTGGGTATCGGCTATGACTACTACGGTGATGTCATGGGCTTCCAGGGCATGGTCTACGGCCGCGGCATGGGCAGCAACCAGGCCGGCGACGACCCGATCGGCATCGCGGGGCGCTTCCTCTACACGCCGCAGTTGGGCGGCAACCAGTTGCACCTGGCGGCGTCCGTGGCCTACGAGGACGTGCGCGACTATAACGTCGACCGCTACCGTGACCGTCCCGAGGCGCGCGCCGACGGCAACCGCCTGATCGATACCGGCAGCATCAGCGACGTCGACACCACCATGAAGATGGGTCTGGAGGCCGCCTACCAGGCGGGTCCCTTCCACATGGTCGCCGAGTACTTCAACGTCGACGTGGATCGGAACACGGGCGAAGACCCGACCTTTTCCGGCTATCACGTCTACGGTGTCTGGACCGTGACCGGCGAGAAGCGTGGCTATCGCAACGGCGTGTTCCGCAGCCTGAAGCCGGGCAGCCCCGATCGCGGCGCCTGGGAAGTCGCCCTGCGTTACAGCTCCGTGGACCTGAACGACGCCGGCTTCCAGGGCGGCCAGCAGGACAACATCACTTTCGGCGTCAACTACTACCCGAACGCGAACGTGCGCTTCATGCTCAACTACATCATGGTTGACGTGAAGGACAGCGGCGCGACGGTGGGCGGCGTCGTGGTGGGCGACGAGTCCCCGAACATCCTCATCGGGCGCGCCCAGTACAGTTTCTGAGCCGGGCCTGGAGCCCTCCGGCCTGCGGCATCCCTCACGGCGCCGCAGGCCTTTTTTTGTGCCGCTTCAGCACAGGCCCGCGAAGGGCTGCACGGTAACCTCTGCACCGGCATCGACGTTGCCGCAGTCCTCGGGCAGGACGATGAAGCAGTTGGCTTCCGCCATGGAACGCAGGATGCCTGAGCCCTGGCGGCCTGCCGAGGCCACACGGTAACTGCCGTCCGGGTCCTGGCGCAGCACCCCGCGCTGGAACTCGCGCCGGCCGGGCTTTTTCTTCAGGCGCGATTCGAGCACGGCCGTGACCAGCGCCGGCGGTTCGGGGGCGGCGATGCCGGAGAGGATGCGCAGCGCGGGTTGCACCAGCTGGTAGAAGGTCACCATCACCGACACCGGGTTGCCGGGCAGGCCGAAGAACAGCGCGCCTTGTACCCGGCCGAAGGCCACGGGCCGGCCCGGCTTGATGGCCACGGTCCAGAACCCGACGTCGCCGATCTTGTCCAGCGTCTCGGTGACGAAGTCCGCCTCGCCTACGGAAACACCGCCGGAGGTGATGATGGCGTCCGCCTGGGCGGCGGCGAGCTGGAACGCCTGCTCGAGGTCTTCGCGCGTGTCGCGCACCACGCCCAGATCGATGACTTCCACCCCGAGGCGGGTCAGCATGCCGAACAGGGTGTAGCGGTTGCTGTCGTAGATCTGGCCCGGTCCGAGCGGCTCCCCGATGGACGCCAGTTCGTCGCCGGTGGAAAAGAACGCGACGCGGGGCCGCCGCCGTACCTTGATTTCGCCGATGCCCAAAGAGGCGATCAGGCCGAGATGCGCGGGGCGCAGCAGCACGCCGGGTTCCAGTGCCACTTCACCGGCCTTGAGATCCTCGCCGGCCATGCGCACGTTGTCGCCCGGGTGGTGACCGCTGCCGATGTGCGCCTGGTCGCCTTCACGGCGCACGCGCTCCTGCATCACCACGGTGTCGGCGCCTTGCGGCACCGGGGCGCCGGTCATGATGCGCACGCTCTCCCCGTCGCTGACGGTCCCGGTGAAGGGATGCCCGGCGAACGCCGTGCCGATGACGCGAAAAGCGCGCTCGCCCTCGGCGGGCAGGCCGGCGCCGGCGAGGGCGTAGCCGTCCATGGCCGAGTTGCTGTGCGCCGGCACGTCGACGGTGGAGTGCACCGGAGCGTAAAGCACGCGGTCCAGCGCGTCGCGCGTGGCGACGCACTCGAACCCTTCGACGGGACGGATTTCGGCGCTGATGTTGGCCAGCGCCTGCTGCAGGGTCTGGGCGGGATCGTCGTGGCCGCCGCCGCAGCCGGGGTTGTTGTGCTTCATTGCGTGCTTCCTGCGGAGGCGAGCCGCGCCTCGACCGCGCGTCGCTCCTCCGGGTCGTTGACGTTGACGAACGTATCCGGCCGGTCCGAAAAGTCCACCTGTGCAAGGCGATGGTGCTCGAACCAGCGATCGATCTTGCGGCCGCCACCGGCGAGGTACGCCTCGAGACTGTCTGTCAGCGCGCGCCGTACCAGCATGAACACCGGTTGCAGGCGCGCGCCGTCGTGCGGCACCGCGATCTCGGCGTCTTCCCGCTCCAGCGCATCGTGCAGCCGGGAGGCGAGGTCGGGCGGCAGCAGCGGGCAGTCGCAGGGCGCCGTCATGACCAGCGCGCTCGAGGCGGCACGCATGCCTGCAGCCAGCCCCGCCAGGGGGCCGAGAAAGCCGGTGTCGTCGTCACGCACCACGGGCCAGCCGAAGCCGGCGTAGCGATCGAGGTTGCGGTTGGCGTTGATCACCAGCCATTCCACCTGCGGCGCGAGCGCCGCCAGCACGTGGGCGATCATGGGCCGGCCGGCGAGCTCGATGAGCCCCTTGTCCTGGCCGCCCATGCGCGTGGCGCGGCCGCCGGCGAGAATCACCGCGGTGACAGGCAGTCGTTTTTCTTGCGCGTCCATGGGGTCTGCATGATAGCGGGCCGGCCGGCAATGATAAGGGCTTTCGGCGCCCGCTGCGCCCGGGCTCAGAGCGGCAGGTCGCCGCAGATGAAGCTGGCGGCCGCCGGCGTCGCGGGGCCGGCGAAGAAAGAGGTCGCCTGGCTGTGCTCGAGCAAACGGCCCTGGTGCAGGAACAGGACGTCACTCGCCAGCCGCCGCGCCTGGCCGATGTCGTGCGTGGTCATGATGATGCGTGTGCCTTGCTCTCGCACTTCCCGGATCAGGCGTTCGATGGCGGCGGTAGCAGCAGGGTCGAGGTTCGATGTGGGCTCGTCCAGCAGCAGGATCTCGGGGGCCAGCATCCAGGCGCGCGCGATGGACAGGCGCTGCTGCTCGCCGCCCGAGAGAGTGCGGGCGGGCTGCCGGGCATGGGTCTCGATACCGGCCATGGCCAAGGCGCTTTCGGCCAGCCGTCGGCGCTCGTCGCGCGGCGTCTTGCGGACCGCGAGCGAGTGCTTCAGGTTGCCGAGCACCGAGCGGCGCAACATCACCGGGCGCTGGAACACCATGCCCTGGCGACGCCGTGCTTGCGCCGGTGCCAGGCCGCCCCACCGGATGCTGCCGGAGGTGGGCGTCAGCAGGCCGTGCAGCAGGCGCATCAGGACGCTCTTGCCGGCCCCGTTGGGCCCCAGGATCACGGTGCAGGTGCTGTGTTTCAGCGTGAAGGAGACGTCCGCGAGGATCCGCTTGCCGCCGGCGGCAAAGCTGACGTCGCGCACCTCCAGCGGCATCAGCGGGTGCGTTGCGTCTCCTGCGCCGGCGCCGGCCTGCGCTGCAGTGCTCACATGCCTGGCCTCAGCCATGCGGGCGCTCCGCCAGGTCGGCGATCACGCTGGCCGTCGCATTCACCGCCGCCGCAATGACGATCAGGATCATGCCCAGCCCGAGGGCCAGGGCGAGGTTGCCCTTGCTCGTCTCGAGCGCGATGGTGGTGGTCATCACCCGCGTGTGATGCAGGATGTTGCCGCCGACGATGAGCACCGCGCCCACCTCGGCGATGGCACGGCCGAAGCCGGCCAGCACCGCGGTGAGCAGGCGGAAGCGGCCGTCCCAGAGCAGGGTGGCGACGCTGTCGAGAGGGCCGGCGCCGAGCGAGCGCAGGTGCTCGTCGTATTCCTCGTGCAGGTCTTCGATGATCTGGCGCGCAAGGGCGGCGACGATGGGTACGACGAGGATGAACTGGGCGATGATCATGGCCGTCGGCGTGAACAGCAGCCCGAATTCACCCAGCGGTCCGGCGCGCGACAAGAGCATGTAGACCGCCAGGCCGACCACGACGGGCGGCAGGCCCATGAGTGCGTTCAGCATCACGATGACCGCGCGCCGGCCGCGAAAGCGCAGCATGCCGAGGCTGGCGCCGAGCGGCAGGCCGACCAGCGCCGCGAGCCCCACCGAGAACAGGCTCACGTAAAGCGACAGCGACACGATCTCGACCAGCTCGGGGTCGAAGCCAAGCACCAGTCGGGCCGCCATGGCGAAAGCGGCGGAGAAGTCGTTCATCGTGTCGTGGGGGTATCCTTGCCGAACCGTGCGTCGCGCGGCCGCGGTGAACTTCGCGGGCGCGCCCGGGTCTTTCTTCATGCAAGGCCGGTGCCAGTGCACTGACCTCGCCCCCGTTGCGGTATGATTACTGAGCCTGGTGCCGCCCAGGCCCGGAAAATTTGGCGCAGCGCGACAATTTGTCCAACTTTTCTCCCCCTATTGAG
>CAYPTW010000036.1:0-24870 GCA_964413755.1 uncultured Thioalkalivibrio sp.
GCGCCAGTTCTTTCCAGTCGGTCTGCGAGGAGACGCCGCGCGCCAGCATGATGCCGACGACGATGGCGGGCATCTCCAGCAGCACCAGCATCAGCGGCATGTACTCCTCGTACGAGATGTCGCGCGCCACCAGCCAGGCCACCGCGACCGCGTAGGTGCCGACGCTGACCGAGCCGTAGTGCGCCGCGATCGAGGCCGCGTCCGCGCGTTTCAGCCGGCCCAGGCCGCGCAGCAGCGGGTAGGCCACGAGGGGCAGCAGGGCGCCCATGAGAATGACGGCAACCACCTGCGGCAGCAGCGCGCCGAGCGACTGCCGCGCCAGCTCCGCGCCGCCCTTGAGGCCGATGGCCAGCAGCAGGATCACGCTGAGGAACTCGTAAATCGAGCCGGGCAGGCGCAAATCCGAGCGGCCCAGCCCGGCCACCAGGCCGAGCAGGAAGAACAGGACGATGGGATCGACGCCGATCATGGAGCGTAATTATGTGGCACAGGCGCCGCCTAGAAGCGCGTCGTGAAGCGGAGGTAGAAGTCGTCGTCGACGCGCAACTGCGGCGTGTCGGCAGGTACGTCGATTTCCTGGCGCTGGCGCAGCCTGGCCGTCATGGTCCACTTGCTGGAGATGCGCCACTGGTAGCGCACCTCCATCAACCTGTCGTTGTTACGGAAATCCGGCGACAGCAGCCAGCCGGCAAAGGCCTTGCCGTGCACGAAGGCGATGTTGTGTCCGGGCGCGAAGTCCCACAGGTTGACCGAGAACTGCCAGGCCAGGCCGTCGGCATCGCCGGGGTCTGCCGGGTCATACAAGGCCGCCGCCGGGGTCTCCGGGGCATAGCCGAACTCGGCGCCGAGGCCGCCGCGCATGGGGCCCACCGGCCACTCGGCGAACAGTTTTGTGGTGAACGCAAAATAATCGTCACGCGCCGGGGCGTCGAGGCCGTCCGTCGCCAGGGTCGAGGGCATCCAGGTCATGGTGAACAGCCGCTGGGTGACGGGGCCGAGCGGCTCGGCGGCCTCTATCGCGGCGAACACCGTGATGTGGCTGCCGTTGTCGTCGAAGGTCAGCGGTGCCCGGGCGACCTGGCCGGAACCGTTGCTGGCGTTCGACTGCAGCACCAGGTGACTGCGCCATGCCGCCTGCGTGCCGTAAGTGAGGTGCAGGCCGTCCGTCCAGTTGATGTCGGTGTTCGGGCTGTTGTTGCGGTCGAGGCTCTTCGACGCGACACCCTTCAGCGCGAACTTGCCCTGGAAGCGGCCGGCGCGCAGCGACCAGTTGCCGTCGACCGGGGCGTAGTCCAGGTACAGCTCGTCGATGGTGGCGTCGCCGAACTCCAGGCCGGTGCGCGTCGGCGCCCACGCCTTGAGCCAGAAGCGGGTGTTGTCCTGGTCGGTGCTGTAGCGCCCAGCCAGCCGGCCGCGCATGGTCCATTCCTCGGAGAGGCGGGTCTCCGCGCCGAGACGCAGGCGCAGGCGCAGGTCCTCCTCCCGCGTGAGCGTCTCGCCTTCGCGGGTTTCCCGCTCGCTGGCGGCAAAGGCGATCCGGGCATCGCCGAAGAACTTGTATTCCTCGGTCTCGGCGGCAGCCACGGCGGGCACGCCGGCAAGCGCGATGCACAGGGCGAGGGAAGAGGTCCTGAGAGGTTTCATATTGGTCTCTATTTCTTCTTGGCGTCAGTCCGGCACGCGCAGGGTGCCTTCGGCGATGGCCACCGCAGTGCCGCCCACGCGCACGGCGACCAGGTCGCCGTCATCGAGTTCGGCCTCGATCATCAGGGTGCTGGGCCGTCCGAGCCCGGCGCCCTGCTCGATGGTTACGGTGAGGATGCCGTCCGTGGTGCCCAGCCGCGGCGCGAGCCAGCCCGGGAAAGCAGTGGCTGCCGAGCCGGTGGCCGGATCCTCCGGAATCCCGAGAGCAGGCGCGAACATGCGGGCACGGTAGCGGGTGCCGCCGGGTCCGTCCATCGGAGCGACCAGGTACACCTGGTTGGCCCACCAGTCCTTGAGGATCTCTTTCCAGCGCTGCAGGTCCAGTTCCGCGCGCGCCAGCACGTCGGCATCCCGCACCGGGATCACCAGGAACGGGATGCCCGCCGAGACGGCCGCCGGGCCCCAGTCGCCCGCCAGGATGTCGGTCGGCCTGAGCCCCAGCAGGGCAGCCAGTGCGGCCGTCGGCGGCGCCGGCGGGCCGACCTCGGGCAGCTTTGCGGCCCACAGCCAGGCACTGCGCCGGTCTTTCTGCTGCCGCAGGCTGACGCGCACGGGGCCGATGGCCTGGCCGAAGACAAGCTCCGTTTTGTCCCAGCCGGCATCCGCGAGGGCGAGCGCAGCGCCGATCGTCGGATGCCCGGCAAAAGGCAGCTCCTGCGTCGGCGTGAAAATGCGCAGGCGATGAGTTTCGCCGCGATTGCGCGGCGGCCTTATGAAAGCAGTCTCGGACAGGTTGAACTCGCGCGCGATCTGCTGCATCTGGGTCGTCGACAGCCCTTCGGCTTCCGGCAGCAAGGCCAGCGGATTGCCGCCGTAGGGGCGATCCGTGAACACGTCGAGCACCAGGTAGCGGCGACGATTGCGACTCATGCGGACGGCCTCCCTGCGGTTACCTGACGCTCGTGCCTGCGCCGCAGCAGCCACACCGGCAGCGCTGCCATCATCACGCAGCCGAACACCAGCAGGCTGATGGCTGCCAGCGGCTCCGGCCAGGACTCCGGCAGCAGCTGCGGGCCGGTCTCCAGCAGGTCGAGGATGCCGATCGCCGCAAGCGCCGCGCCGGCTGCATCGACCAGCACCAGCCGCAGCGGCACGCGCACGCGATGCACTTCAGTGCCCACTCTCAAGCCCGGCCCTCCAGGAAGCGCGCCGCAACCCAGCTCGACCAGGCGGCAATGGTCATCGACGGCGGACCGCCGGGCGCTGCCGGCAGCGCTGCGGCATCGACTACGAAAAGGCCGGGGAAGCCGTAGATTTCGCCACGACCGTCGACCAGGCCGGCCGTTTCGTTCGCCCCGAGCGTGGCGCCCCCGAGCGGATGTACCGTGAACGGCTTGCGCCGGACCCTGACTTTGCGCCCCGAGGCTTCGGCCACCTCCTGGAAGATCTGCTCCGCGCGCTGGAACACGGGGCTGGCGTCGCGGTCGTAGCGCACGCGCAGCCGTCCCTTTTGCAGGCGCACGCGACCATCGGCCCGGTCGGCGCCCATGGCCATGAGCATGAGCCCGCGCCGCAGCTTGCGCCGCAGCGGTGCGGGCATCGGCATGCCGTCGATGCCGACCAGGCCGACCTCGATCAGCATGGGATCGTCGGGCCTGCGCCCGTCGCGCGGCGCCATCACGCCGTGGCAAGGCAGTCCGCGACTGTAGTCGGCCTCGGGGTCGTCCAGCGCCCACCAGGCGAGCGCGTCACCATTGGTGCCGAAGCGCCTGCCGAGGGCGGGCATGCCGTCCAGCCCGCGCGCCTCGTCGCGGCTCGAGAGCAGCAGGCGCAGCGTGTTCATGGTGCCGGCGGCCAGCATCACGTGTTGCGCGTAGAACGGCTCGATGCGGCCGGTGTAGAGGTTGCGCGTCTGTACGCAGTAGCGCGCGGTGTGGGTCTGGCGGCAAAGGTGCACCGAGATGGCCTCGTGCAGGTCGAGCACGCGCAGGCCGCGGCGCATGGCCGGCGCCAGGAAGGCGAAGTCCAGCGTGGTCTTGGTGCCGAAACGGGAGCCGAGCGGGCCGCCGTCCTTCCAGTCCGCCTCGCGGCGACGGATGCCTTCACCCCAGTCGATTTCCCGGCTGGTGCCCGGGGTCTCGGGGAACTGCACGGCATGCCACGGCCGCTCGAGCGTGGCCGAGGCGTCGAACAGCGGCGACTCCCGGTAACGCCGCGCCGTCAGGTTCGGGATGGCATCCTCGAGGCGTGGCGGGCGGCCGCCCATCTCCTCCATCACGCGCTGGTAGTGGGGCTCCAGCGCCGCGCTCGAGACTTCGGGGTGATGGCCGTCCCAATAGTTTTCCACGCGCGGCCGGTCGTTCAGCGCGGTATAGACGTGGCTGCCGCCGCCGACACTGGATGCCGACAGGGTGGTGACGTCGCCCGCGGCATGGATTTCGAACAGGCCGTAGCGGGACAGCCCCAGGCCCTGGCGGGGCAGCCAGCGCGCGTGCATCCGGCGCAGTCCGCGCGTGTACAGCTGCATGCCGGCCGGGTAGCGGATGCGGTTGCCGATCCCCATGGATTGCACCGGCAACGTGTCGCGCCACGGGCCGCGCTCCAGCAGCGTGACGTCTACGCCGGCCTCGGCGAGGCGAGCGGCGGCCACGCTGCCGCCGAATCCGCTGCCGATGACGAGTACTTCGTGTACGCGGGCCACCGTGTCTCCTTGCGACGGTTGTCGCCGTGATTATGGCGCAAGCGGCGAAAAAGTTGCCGCGCCTCACAAATAGTAAGTAATTATGCGTAGAATCTTCCGCTGGCACGAACAGGTGGGGGTGTTCGATGATTTGGCAACCAGCCGGGGATGCTTAGCGGCATAGGCATTTCCGGCGCAAAACTTATCGCCGCGCAACCCTGGTCTCCGCATGGGGCCCCGTCCCTATGACGCTTTTCGGGGAGCTGAAGCGCCGCAAGGTGTTCCGCGTAGCCGCCGCCTACGCGGTCATGGCCTGGCTGCTGTTGCAGGTCGCCGACATCCTGCTCGACAACTTTGGCGCCCCGGAGTGGGTGTTCAAGTCTTTCACCGTGCTGCTGGTGCTGGGATTCCTCCCCGCCGTGATCCTGGCCTGGGTTTTCGACCTCACACCCGGCGGGCTGCAGCGCACCCCCGATGAGGCGCCAGCGGAAACCGGCGTGACACCGGGTAGCGGGATGGCCGGCCGCGAGCGGCTGACCAACCGCATTATCCTCGTCGGCGCCTTCCTGATCATCGTCGTCATGGCCACCGAGCGCATCTGGTTCGCCGGCCGCGGCAGCCCTGCGGACGCGCCCTCCGCAGCGCCTGCCGCCACGCTCGCGGAGCCGGATGGTGAGACGGCAGCGGCCGACCCAGCGCGCTCCATCGCCGTGCTGGCTTTCGACGACCTGAGTCCCGAAGGTGACCAGGCCTATTTTGCCGAGGGGATTTCCGAGGAACTGCTGAACCTGCTGGCCCGCAGCGAGGGCTTTCGCGTTGCCGCCCGCACCTCATCGTTCAAGTTCAAGGGCAGCGACGCTGACATCGGCGAGATCGGCCAGGCGCTGAATGTCGAGACCGTGCTGGAAGGCTCCGTGCGCAAGGCCGGCGACCAGGTGCGCATCACCGCCCAGCTGATCGAGGTCGGCAGCGGATTCCACATCTGGTCGGACACCTATGACCGCCGCCTGGAGAACATCTTCGCAGTGCAGGACGAGATCGCCGCGGCCATCGTGCGCGCCCTGCAACTCGAGCTGGACGTCGGCGTCGAGACGGCCGGCCGCACGCAGAACGTGGCGGCCTACGATCTTTACCTGCGCGGGCGCCAGTTGGCCCGTGAGCCCACTCGCGCCGGCCTGCTGCAGGCCATCGAATTATACGAGGAAGCGCTCACGCTGGATCCGCGCTTTGCCGGCGCCTACAGCGGCATCGCCGAAGCCTGGACTTGGCTGGAAGACTATGGCGGCATTCCCTCGGCCGAGGCCTTTCCGAAGGCCGAACAGGCCGCCCGCCGCGCGCTGGCGCTCGATCCCCAGTCGGCCGAGGCGCATGCCGCCATGGCTTTCGTGCGCGATCGCTACTACAGCGACGCGGTCGGCGCCAGTCGTTATTTCGAGCGCACGCTGGAGCTGAACCCGAATTACGTCACCGCCTACAACATTTACGGCGACGTGCTGCGCGACATCGGCAACCTCGAACGCATGATCGAAGTGCACCGCAAGGCGGTGGAGCTCGATCCGCTCTCCGTGTTCATGCGCACGCGCCTGGCCTCCAAGCTGCTTGATGTCGGCAAGTACGACGAGTCGCGGGCCCTGCTGGACGAGGTCCTGGCGGAATACCCGGATAACGACTATGCGAAGGAAGAGCTCGGCAACCTGGCGCGTCAGCAAGGCCGGTTCGCCGATGCGATCAGGGAGTTTCGCTTCGTGCATTTCGCCCGGCCGGGCGACCCCTATTCAGCGGCACAGATCGTGTTGGCCGCCACCTTCCTCGATGACCGCGCGCTCGCCGAGGCCTGGATCGAAGAGGCGCGCCGCATAGGCGAGAACAACCGCTGGGAGCTCTTCGCGCGCCACAGTCTGGCGGAGGCCGAGGGAGACTGGGCGACCGTAGCTGAAATCGGCGCCGTGAGGGGCGGCCCTGTCGGCGCTTTCCTGCGCGGACTCGCGGCTTCGCGTTCGGGCGCCTGGCATGAGGCACGGCGCTTGTTGCTCGAGTCGCTGCAGCTCGCCAATTACGATGCCGTGCAGGGTGCGCGGCTCATCCACATGGCCTCGCTGCTCGAACTGGCGTGGGTGGAACGACAGCTTGACATGGAAGGTTGGGATGAGCGCGCCGCCAATATCGAGAAGCTCATCAGGTACCTGCTTGGGCAGGGTGGGGCCTATATCAACTGGGGCACCACCACACCCAGCTATGACGCCGCCCGGCTGGCCGCGATTCGCGGTGATCGCGACACTGCGCTGCGCGAATTGCGCACCACCCAGGCCAATCACTGGCTGTCACGCTGGTTCCTGGAGCACGATCACTTCTTTTCGGCCTGGCGCGAGGATCCGGACTTCATCGCGCTGGTGGCTGCGGTAGAAGAACATTTGGCAGCCGAGCGCGCCAAGCTGGCCGGCATGGAGGTCGAGCCTTGAGCGCCGGGCCCGACACGCCGGCCGCGGCACGCCAGCCCGGCTTCTTCGCCGACCTGAGGCGTCGCAACGTGTTCCGCGCCGGCCTCGCCTGGCTGGCGCTGTCGTGGTTTCTCATCGCGCTGGCGGACCTGCTGTTGCCGGCGCTCGGCCTGCCCGATGCGGCGGTGCGCTGGCTCATCATCGTCCTCGGCCTGCTGCTGGTGCCGGTGATGTGCTTTGCCTGGCTGATCGAGATTACGCCGGAGGGTATCCGCATCGATCGCGGCCCGGAGTACGAGAACCCGGAAAACGCGCGCACCGCGCGCCGCATGGACCAGGTGACGATCGTGCTGCTGCTGATGGCCATCGGGCTGTCGGCCATCCGCCAGTTCGTGCTGCCGCAGAGAGTCGAGGCGCCGGACACCGCGGCGGTGCAGGTGGAGCAGCCGGCCCCGGAGCCCGCACCGCAGTGGGTGCCGGCAGGCGAGATCGATCCGCGTTCCATCGCGGTGCTGCCTTTCGCCAACCTCAGCCCGGACCCCGAGAACGCCTACCTCGCCGACGGCATGGCGGAGGAGATTCTCAACGTTCTGGCGCGGGTCGAGGGCTTGCGCGTGGCCTCCCGCACTTCGTCATTCAGCCTGCGCGACCGGCAGCTCGCGGTGCGCGACATCGGGCACGAGCTCGGCGTGGCGAACCTCCTGGACGGCTCGGTGCGCCGGCAGGGCGACGAGCTGCGCATCACGGTGCAGCTGGTCGAGGCCGCCACGGATCGCCAGGTCTGGTCCGGCAGTTTCGACCGGCGCCTGACGGACATCTTCACCTTGCAGGAAGAGATCGCCCAGGCCGTCACCGACGTGCTGGCCGACACCCTCGGCGTGCGCGAAATCCAGGTGCGGCAGCCCACCAACGACCTGCAGGCCTACGAGCTCTACCTGCGCGGCCGGCAGCTGTTCGCCCAGCGCGGCGCCGCATTGCCGCCGGCGCGCGAGTTGCTCGAGCAGGCCGTGGACCGCGACCCGCGCTTCGCCGAGGCCTGGGCCGCGCTCGGGGGCGTGATGCTGGTGCTACCGTCGTATTTTTCCGACATGCCCTCCGACCGTGCCGCCGAGCAGGCACGCTCCGCGGCGAGTCGTGCGCTGGCCCTGGTGCCGGACCTGCCGGAGGCGCTGGCCGTCAGCGCCCGCCTGGCGGCAGAGCGAGGCGAGCGCCTTGCGGCCGTGCAGTTGATGGAACGCGCCCTGGCGCAGGACCCGAACAACGCCAACAGCTGGATGTGGCACGGCCTGAATTTGCTGGAAGCCGGTCATGTGCAGGCCGCGCGGGAAGCGTTCGAGCGGGCCAACGGCCTCGATCCGCTGAGCGGTATCCACTTCGGCTGGATCGGCGCCACGCAGGTGATCGAAGGCGAGCACGCGGCGGCGGAAGCGAGCCTGCTGCGTGCACACGAACTCGGCTGGCGCGGCCCGGCCAGCGCATGGCTGGTGAAGCTCGCTCTCGCGGAGGGCTACGGTGCCGAGGCCGAGCGCCGCTTCCGCCAGTGGCTGCAGGACGACGGGCGCATCGCGCCGGAGCATCGGGCGGTCTACGAAGAGGTTGCGCCGGCCATGGCAGACCCGGCGCTGAGACAGCAGGCGGGCGCGGCCGTGGCCGCGGCGAGCGAGGCCTGGCCGGAGCGAGAATGGAGCCAGCTGTATCTCATGCTGGGCCTGCATGACGCGGCGATTCGCGAGGCGCTGCGCAGCAAGCCGGATGCCGGACAGATCCTGCTGCTCATGGCCTGGTCGAGCGTGGACCGGCCCTTCCGCGAGCACCCGCGTTTCGCCGAGCTGGCGCAGCGCGACGGCCTGCTGGAGTTCTGGGCGCGTTTCGGCGACCCGGATTATTGCCGTCGCGTCGGCGTGGCCCCGCAGCGACTGGAGTGCGAAAGATGAGCCTCTACAACGAGCTCAAGCGCCGGAACGTGTTCCGCGTTGCGGCGGCTTACGTGGTGATCGGCTGGCTGATCCTGCAGGTGGCGGAGATCGTGCTCGGCTTCATCGGCGCGCCGGAATGGGTCGGCAAGGCGCTGATTGCGCTGCTGCTGCTCGGCTTCGTGCCGGTGCTGGCCATCGCCTGGGTATTCGAGGTCGGGCCGGAAGGTATCCGTCGCGACGACGGCAGCAACGCGCGCGATGCCAGCCCGCAGGCCCGCCGGCTGGACGTCATTACGCTCGGCGCCGTGGTGCTGGTGGTGATCCTGCTGGCCTGGCAGCACCTGGGTACGGCGCTGCAGGGCCCGCAGCAGGCCACGAGCGCAGGTGATGCGCCTCCCGCGGCGGCCGTCCCGGCGCAACCTGCACCCGAGCAGGCGAAGCGGCCGCGACTGGAGCCGCCGCCCTTCGAGCCGCTGCCGGGCTCGATCGCGGTCTTGCCGTTCACCAACCGCAGCGCCGAGCCGGACACGGCCTATTTCGTCGACGGCGTGCACGACGACCTGCTCACGCAGCTGGCGCGCAATGGTGATCTCAGGGTCATCTCGCGCACCTCCATGATGGAGTACCGCGACACCACCAAGAACGTGCGCCAGATCGGCGAGGAGCTCGGCGTCGCCACCATTCTCGAGGGGGCGGTGCAGCGCGCGGGACAGAGGGTGCGCATCAACGCGCAGCTGATCGACACGCAGACCGACGCGCACCTGTGGGCGGAGACCTTCGATCGCGAGCTGACGCCGGAGAACGTATTCGAGATCCAGTCCGACATTGCCGCGGCCATCGCGGCGGCACTCGGCAGCGCGCTCGGCGCGGGAGAGCCTGCGAGCCCGGGCCCAGCCGTGCCGACCAGGAGCGCCGAAGCTTACGACCTGTTCCTCAGGGCGCGCGCCACGCGCGAGGTCTGGGCGGAATCCGAGGTCCGCGCCAGGATGGCGCTGTATCGCAGGGCGCTGGAATACGACGAGAACTTCGTGCTGGCGATGGCCGAGCTCGGGCGCGAGTACACGAACATTTTCTGGCATCACAGTCGTCGCGATGAAGACCGGCGCGAGGGCGGCCGCTGGATCGACCGCGCGCTCGCGCTGGAGCCGGACAATCCCGAGGTGCGGCTGGCGCGCGCCGAGTTCCTCTACCGGGCGTACCTGGATTACGAGGGTGCGCTCGAGGAGCTCGACCGCGCTGCGATCGGGCTGCCGGGCAGCGCCGAGATGGTGGCGCTGCGGGGCTTCATCCTGCGGCGTGCCGGCCGGGTGCAGGAGATGGTCGAAACCATGCAGTCCGCGGCGCTGCTGGCGCCGCGGTCGGAGCAGATCCTGGCCACGCTGATCGAGAATGCGTGGCTGGTCGGCGACGTGGACGAAGTGAAGCGCTGGCATACGCGTCTCGAAGCGGTCCAGGGCGATGTGACTGCTCAGGGACTGGCCTGGTACCCGCGTTTCAGGCTGCAGGTGCTCGGCGACCCGGCGCCACTGGAGCGCTTCGTCGCGACATCGGGCCTGGACCTGCCTGACTCCCAGGCCAGGTATCAAGAAGGACTGTTGTACTACCTGTCCGGCGACTACGCGTCCGTGGAGCGTCTGCTCGGCGATGATGGGGAGAAATGGTTCGAGGACCAGTTCGAACTCGTGCCGACCGAGCTGATGCGGGCCCGGTTGTCCTGGGCCAAGGGCAACAGCGTCGAGTCCACGGCGCACGCGAAGATGGCATTGAGCACGCTCGACGCGGTGCTGGCACAACATCCGGATGATTACCGCGCCCTGATGGCGCGGGCCGAGGTGTTGGCGCTGCTGGGCGAAGCCGAAGCGGCTCGGGAAGCCGCGCGCCAGGCATTGGCGCAGCGCATCCCGTCGCGCGACCTGGTGATCCGGTCGGAGCTGAACCGCCAGCAGCTCGTAGTGACGGGTCTGCTCGATTCGCCCGAGGCAGTGGCAGCTGCCACAGAAGCCTATCTCCAGCTCGAGATGAAGTACTGGGGTTTCGACGGCCTGATGCTGCACCCGGTGTTCAAGCAACATCGCGACCACCCGACCTTCCAGGCCCTGGCCACCAAGTATTCGCGCAAGGGGTCGGGGTCATGAGCCTTTGGACCGAGCTGAAGCGCCGCAAGGTTGTGCGGGTGGCGGTCGTGTATGCCGCGACGTCGTTCGCGTTGCTGGAGGCGGCGGACCTGATGCTGCCGCGCCTGGGCGTGCCCGACTGGTCGATGAACCTCATCGTGGGCCTGGTGATACTCGGCTTTCCGATCGCGCTCATCATGGGCTGGGCGCTGGAATTGACCCCGGAGGGCGTGAAGCGCACCGATGAACTGCCGGAGCCAACTGCGCCAGAAGCGGCGCCGGCGTTGCTGGGCAAGCGCACCGTGTTCATCGCCGCCCTGCTGGTGGCCGTCGGCGTCGGGCTGGGCGCGGGCTGGTTCCTGAAGCCGGCCGGGGAGGAGCCGGGCGAGGCGTCGGTCCCGACTGCTGCCGCGCCCGCGGCTGACGACGCGGCGCCGCCGGCCACGACGACGGCAGCGGCAGACATGGCGGACGAGCCGGACAAGAACACTATCGCGGTGCTGCCCTTCGTGAACATGAGCGCCAACCCGGAGAACGTGTTCTTCGCCGAAGGCATTGCGGAGGAGCTGCTGAACATCCTGGCCGGCGTGGATGGGCTCAAGGTCGCGTCGCGCACCTCGGCCTTCTCGTTCCGCGGCAAGGACACGCCAATTCCGCAGATTGCGCGCGAACTCGGCGTGCGCCACATCCTCGAGGGCTCGGTGCGGCGGCAGGGCGACCGGGTGCGGATCACGGCCCAGCTCATCGAAACGGACAGCGACACGCACCTCTGGTCGGAGACTTTCGAGCGTGACCTGGTGGATATTTTCAGGGTGCAGGAGGAGATCGCCCAGGCGATCACCCTGGCGCTGAAAGACGTGCTCGGCGTACGCCAGGTTTCGGTGGCTGCGACGACGACTGACCTCACGGCCTACGAGCTTTTCCTGCGTGGCCGCACGCGTTTCTACCAGCGCTTCGGCTTGGATGAGGCCATTGCCGACCTGCGGTCTGCGGTCGAACGCGATCCGGATTTCGCCGAGGCGTGGGCATTTCTCGGCGCGGCCAGCTTCGTGGTTGGCAACGGCGGCTACTCCACCGGGCTCGATCGCGCGCGCCTGATGGACGAGGCCGGGGCCGCTGTGGAGCGGGCCCTCGCCCTTGACCCCGAACTCGCGACTGCAATGGCGGTCAAGGGCCAGCTGCTGACGCGTAACAGGGACCCGGCCCAAATCGTGGAAGGCTTGCAGCTGCTTGAGCGCGCTGCCAGTCGGGTGACCGCCGATTCCTCTGCGCCGCTCTGGCTCGGCTTGTCCCTGCTGGAGCTCGGGCGTGTCGATCGCGCCCTGCCGCATCTCGAGAAGGCCAACGCGCTGGACCCGCTGGTGGGGATCAACCAGGGCTATCTTGGCATTGCCTATGTCACCGCTGGGCGAGCCGAGGAAGCGATTCTTCTCGGCCTGCGCTCCCAGGAACTCACCGGCAGTGTTTTCTGGTCTTTCCAGATGCTCATCGAGCTGGTGAACTCCGGTGCCGAGGCGCGTGCTTACGAGTTGCTCGGCGCCATGCTGGCCGCTGACGACCTCAACCCTGTTGACCGGCAGTTCTTTACCGAGCTGCAGCTCGCAATCTCAGATCCCGCGCAGCGCGACTCGGTGTTTGTGTCCGGCGAGCCTGGCGCAGACGAGGTCGACCGTTTCCGGGCCGTGGTCAAGGACCTCATGTTCCGTAATGGTGCGCGTGCTATCAGCATGGGGGACTTGAGAGTCAGCCAGCTGATGCTGACGATCGGCGCGTGGTTGCCATCGCTGGGGTGGCTGCGGGAGGACCCCGCCCTTTATGCGTACATGGACCGCATCGGCACCGTGGGTTTCTGGGAGCTGGACGGTTTCCCGCCTGGCTGCCGGCCGGTCGATGACCCAGCCGGCCGCCGGCTGGATTGCAGCGGGTACGGGCAATGAGCTTCTTCGACGAACTCAAGCGCCGCAAGGTCATCCGCGTGGCCGCAGCCTATCTCGTGGTGGGCTGGGTGATCATCGAGGTGGCCAGCACGGTGGCCCCGAACCTGAACCTGCCCGAGTGGACCGCGCGCATGGTGACGCTGCTGGTGATCCTCGGGTTCCCGCTGGCGCTGATCCTGGCGTGGATCTTCGAGGTGACGCCGGAAGGCATGCAGGTCACCGAGGGCCGCACGGGCAGCAAGCGGTTCTACGCCATCGTTGCGCTGGTGACGGCGGCTGCCTTGGGGTGGACGCTGTGGCCCACGTCCGAGTCGGAGCAGGCGCCGGTGCAGGCCGAGGCGGACGGTTCTGATGAATCCGCGGGGGCGGCCCGCGCCACAAGCGACCCGGCTCCGCGCCCGGCCGTGCCCGCGCGGGCCAGCGCCGAGAAGTCCGTCGCGGTACTGCCCTTCGTCAACATGAGCGCCGACCCGGAGAACGAGTTCTTCGCCGACGGCATCTCGGAAGAGCTGCTCAACGTGCTGGTGAAGGTCGACGACATTGGCGTGGCCTCGCGCACCTCGTCGTTCGCCTACAAGGGCCGCGAGCTCGGCGCGGCGGTGATCGCCGAGGAACTGAACGTCAACCACATTCTCGAGGGCAGCGTGCGCAAGGCGGGCAACCGCGTGCGCATCACGGCACAGCTGATCGACGCGGTGAACGACCGCCATCTCTGGTCTGAGACCTACGACCGCGAGCTGACCGATATCTTCGCCATCCAGGACGAGATCGCCAATGCCATCGTGGCGGCGCTGCGCGGCACGCTCGGCAGCGGGCAGGCCGAGCGCGCCGTGACCGTGCGCGCCGACACCGGCAACCTCGATGCTTACGAGCGCTACCTCAAGGCGCGCGAACTGTTCCTGACCCGCACCAGCCTCGACGAGTCGGTGCGCCTGTACGAAGAGGTGGTCGCGCTGGATCCCGAGTTTGCCCGCGGCTGGGAGGGCCTGGCGGCGGCCGCTGCAGTGATTATCGACTGGGAAGGGGCTTACCCGGGGACCGATGTCGAGGCGATGAACACGCGGGCCCTGGATGCGGCCGAACGGGCGCTCGCCATCGATCCAGCGCTCGCCATGCCCTGGGCCGTGCGCGCCCTGCTGATGCAATACCGGACGCCCATTCCGTTCGCCGAGACGATCGGGCTGATGGACCGGGCGCTCAACGCCGACCCGATGCTGGCCTCGGTCTACCTGTGGCGCGCGATTACCTGGGTCAATCTTGGCTTCATGGACCGGGCAGTTGCAGACCTGGATGCCTGCCTGGCGGTCGACCCTGCATACCAGAATTGCTTGCGCTGGAAAGCCCTCGCGGTCGCCTACAAGGGTGACGACGCGCTGGCCATGGCTCTGTTCGAGCAGGGCGTTGCCGCGGGCTTCGCGCACAATCGCGCCGACACGTTCCTGGAACGGTTGGTCCGCGATGGCGACATTCTCACCGCGACGCTCCTGATGCGCGAAATGGGCTTGCCGCTGGAGCTGCAGCAAGCACTGCTGGCCGCCATTGAGCAGGGTGAGCCGCCGCGCGACATGGACGCACTGATGTCGCGTCATCCGCGCTTTGACAATGCCACTTTCCATCTCATGCTGCGCGCCAACGACCGGGCGGCCAGCTACACAGGACGCGTCACCACGCTGGTGTCCCAGTGGGACCCGGTCCGTGCCGACTTCCGTGGCTCTTCCGCCTTCCGGCGCATTATCGAGCGACAGGGAGTCCCGGAGTACTGGCGCGAGCACGGCTATCCGCCGCAGTGCCGTCCCGTCGGCGACGACGGCTACGAGTGCCTGCCATGAGCCTCTGGAACGAACTGAAGCGACGTAACGTGGTCCGGGTCGGGGCGGCTTATCTCGTGGTGTCCTGGTTGCTGATCGAGGTCAGCGACACGATCTTCCCGCGCCTCGGCCTGCCCGACTGGACCGTCACGCTGGTGATCGCGCTGGCCATCCTGGCGTTCCCGCTGGCGCTGTTCCTGTCGTGGGCGTTTGAGCTCACACCGGAGGGCGTAAAGCGTACGGAGGACGTGGAGCCCACCTCCTCGGTCACGCCGCATACCGGCCGGCGCCTCGACCGCTTCATCGTGGTGGTGCTCCTGTTCGTGATCGGCGGCCTGCTGGTCGAGCGCATCTGGTTCGCAGGCAGCAGCGACGAGGTAATGCAGGAAGCCTCCCCGGCGTCAGCCTCGACGACACCGGCGGAACTGCCGGCATCACCGGACTCGCCTGGGCCGGCAGCCTCACCCGTCGCTGCCCAGGCATCAGCCAGCGGCATTGCGGTGCTGCCCTTCCTGAACATGAGCCCGGACCCGGAGAACGAGTTTTTTGCCGACGGCATCTCCGAGGAACTG
Source organism: uncultured Thioalkalivibrio sp. (assembly GCA_964413755.1). GTDB lineage: Bacteria > Pseudomonadota > Gammaproteobacteria > Steroidobacterales > XN24 > XN24. Next base: position 15,110 of record CAYPTW010000036.1, read on the forward strand.
CTGAACATCCTGGCTCGTGTCGAGGGCCTCAAGGTCGCCTCGCGCACCTCGGCCTTCTCCTTCAAGGGCAAGAACGTGCCGGTGGCCGAAATTGCCGAGTTGCTGGACGTGCAGCATGTACTCGAGGGCTCGGTGCGCAAGCAGGGTACCCGCGTCCGCATTACTGCCCAGCTGATCGACGCGGAGAATGACGCCCATCTCTGGTCGCAGACCTATGAGCGCGAATTGCTGGACATCTTCCGTGTCCAGGAAGAAATCGCCGTGGCAATCACCACTGCGCTGGAGGATATCCTCGGCACGCGCCAGGTTGCGGTCAGCGCGCCGACGGCCGATCTCGAGGCCTACCAGTACTTCCTGCGCGGCCGCTCGCGCTTCTACCAGCGTGGGACGGACATGGACCTTGCGATTGCGGACCTGCAGGCTGCGGTCGATCGTGATCCGAATTTTGCCGAGGCGTGGGGATTTCTTGCTGCCTCGACGGGGGTCGTTGCGGGTGGCGGCTATCCGACGGAACTGGATCCTGCCATCCTCTCGAAGCGTTCCAGCGAGGCTTTGGCGCGTGCGCTGGCGCTGGATCCGGAAATGCCGATCGCCCTGGCCGGCATGGGCCGGACGCTTTTCGAGCAGGGCCAGGTGGCCGACGGGCTTGCCAGGCTGGAGCGGGCTGCAAGACAGGTAAGCCCGGACACCTCGCCCAAGCTCTGGCTCGGCCTTTCACTCGCGGAGACCGGGCGGGTGGATCGCGCGCTGCCCTGGTTCGAGAGCGCACTGGCCCAGGATCCGCTGGTCTCGATAAACCAAGGCTATGTCGGTTACGCCTATGCCGTGACCGGCCTTGGAGAAGAGGCACTGCAGAAGGTTATGCGGGGTCTGGAACTCAATCCCGAGGGCACATATTGGGCCCGGTTGTTGGCCATCGAGGCCCTGAACCGCGGCGACATCGAGCAGTTCAAGGAGCTCCGAGCAGCCGCGGGCGCGGCTCCGGAGAATACGGAGGAGTTCTTGCAGGCTGTCGAGGCGGCCGTCGGGGACACCGATGCCCGAGACGACTGGTTCGCTCGTATCCCTACCGAGGGTGCGGGCCCAAATACGTTTCGCGTAGTTCTCTCGTTGCTGCTTCGGGACACCGACCGCTTGTTCGAGGCGGTGGAGCGAACGGACAGGAGCGGCGAGAACTTCGTGCGGTTGGGCGCCTGGCTGCCCTCGCTAGGGTGGCTGCGCGAGGATCCGCGCTTCTACGCGTTCATGCGCGACAGCGGCGCCGAGGCTTATTGGGAAGCCGAAGGTTACCCGGGCGGCTGCCGACCCGTGGATGACCAGGGGGGCCGGCGGCTGGATTGCAGCGAGTATGCGCCGTGAGCCTGTTCGCCGAACTCAAGCGGCGCAACGTGTTCCGCGTCGGCGGGGCGTACGCCGTCGTGGCGTGGCTGCTGATCGAGATCAGCGACACGATTTTCCCGCGCCTCGGCCTGCCGGAATGGACCGTGACCTTCGTCATCGCGCTGCTGTTGCTGGGTTTCCCGGTGGCGCTGTTCATGGCCTGGGCCTTCGAGCTGACGCCGGAGGGCGTGAAGCGGACCGAGGACCTGGGGCCCGACGAAACGACCCGGGCAGCGGTGGGCCGGCCGCTGGATTACGTCATCATGGTTGTGCTGCTGGTCGCGCTGGGCTGGTTTGCGTGGGATAAGTTCGGCGCTGATACAGCGGCGCCCGCACCTGCCGAGCCGGCTCCGCTGGAGGCATCGATCGCAGTCCTGCCGTTTACCGACATGAGCGCAGCCGGCGACCAGGAGTATTTTGGCGACGGCCTGGCGGAGGAGATCCTGAACCTGCTGGCGGGCGTGCCCGAATTGAAGGTGAGCGGTCGCACCTCGTCGTTCTCCTTCAAGGACAAGGACACGCCGATTCCGGAGATCGGGAGAACGCTCGGCGTGGCGCATGTGCTCGAGGGCAGCGTCCGCAAGTCGGGCGATCGCGTGCGTATTACGGCGCAGCTGGTGAAGGCCGAGGACGGTTTTCACCTTTGGTCGGAGACTTTCGACCGGCAACTGGCCGACATATTCGCCATTCAGGACGAGATCGCCGGCGCGATCGCGAATGCGCTGCAGTTGAGCCTGGTCGGCCAGGTCGCCGGGGCGAGCAACCTCGAGGCTTACGACCTTTACCTGCGGGCGCGGGCGCTGATCTACAAGAGAACCTTGCGTGACCTGGAGGAAGCACGAATCCTCATCGACCGTGCGCTTGCACTGGACCCGGACTATGCGCCGGCGCTGGCCGCTTCCGGTGAACTCTGGCAGCTGCTGTCCGCCGATGTCACTTCCTATGGCGACATCCCTGTATTGCAGGCACGTGCGGCGGCGACCAGCGACCTCGAGCGCGCATTGCAACTGGATCCCGATCTCGCGGACGCGCATGCTGGTCTTGGCCTGCTGTCCATGGGCATCGGGGATTATGTCTCCGCCGATGCACACCTCGCCCGAGCGCTGGCGATCAACCCGAGCCTGACCAATGCCAATCACTGGCGCGCGCTTAATTACTCCGGCAGCGGTCGGGCGCGGAGCGCAGTAGCCGCCGCGATCCAGTTCGCCGAGCGCGACCCCTTGTTCGTCATCAATCAGGCGAACCTTGGTTACTACCTTGCAGTCGTTGGTGATTTCGCTGCTGCCGAGGCGCGGCTGACGGGCTTGATGCAGCGCTATCCGGAGCACATACGCATTCCGGCACAGCTGTCGTTCGCCCGGCGCATGGAGGGCCGGCTCGCAGCGGCCAAGACCAGCATCGATTCGGCGCTTGCGCTCGATCCGAGCAGCGGCTACACGCGCCTGATGGCCGAACTCGCCATGTATAACCTGGGCGATTGTGCCGGGGCGCTCGAGCACACGGTCGGCTGGTCGGCGAGTATGTGCCGCTTCGTGCTCGATCCCGATACCCAGGTCTTTACGCAGGCGCCGCTGGAGGTCGGCTCACAGAATCTGGCGGCCGTGTGGGGCTGGCTATCGGGGCTCTCGCTCAGTGGTCGCCACGAGCAACTCCTGGCGTGGTTCGATGAAAGCGGCTACGGGGTCGAGGAGTTTTTTATCGCGGGCGCGTTTGGCAACGAATTGACGCCGCTCGCCGAAGCACAGCGCGCGACCGGTCGCACCAGCGAGCTTGAGGCGACGCTCCAAACCTGGGGCGCGCGCCTCGAGTTCCTCGCGGAGAACGGCAACGCCACCGGGTACTTCCGCTACGCCCAGGCATCCCATGCGGCGCTCAGCGGTCAGCGGGCGGAGGCGCTCGCGCTGCTGGCCGAGGCCATCGACATGGGTTTTCGCGACCCTTTCCTCGATCGCGCGCCGGCCTTCGAGCCCTGGCATGACGATGCCGAGTTCCTCGCGCAGGCTGCGCGCATGACAGAACTGATCAATATCGAGCGCGCCAAGCTCGGCATGGAGCCGCTGTCGTGAGTTTCTTCAACGAACTCAAGCGTCGCAAGGTGGTGCGTGTCGCCGTCGTGTACGCGGCGACGGCATTCGCCGTGCTGCAGGGTGCGGACATCATGCTGCCGCGAATGGGCGTGCCGGATTGGGGCATGAACCTGGTGGTCGCGCTGATCGTGCTTGGCTTCCCGATCGCGCTGGTGCTCGGCTGGGCGTTGGAAGTGACGCCGGAAGGGATCAAGCGGACGGAGTCGAGTCCAGCCGAGAGCAGTACGGTCGCGGCGCCGGCGCTGCTCGGCAAGCGCACGGTCGTGGTGGCAGGGTTGTTGCTCGTGCTCGGCGCCGGGTTGTCGGCCGGCTGGCTGCTCAAGCCTGGCGCGCCCGAGCAGGAAGCGGCGGAGACAGCCAAGGTGGAAACGGCCAATGAGGGCGTCGAGGTCGCGGAAGCTGCGCCGGCCCGCGGCGTCGGCGTGCTGCCGTTCACCAACCTGAGCCCGGATCCGAATAACGCCTTCTTCGCCAGCGGTGTGCACGAGGAAGTGCTGACCCGGCTCGCGCTCATTCCCGAACTGCGGGTCATTTCGCGCACTTCGATGGAAAAGATCGCCGGCGACGGCCTCGAGGTTTCCGAGATCGGCCGGCGGCTCGGGGTGAGCCATGTGCTGGAGGGCAGTGTGCGCCGTTCCGGCGACCGAGTGCGAGTGACGGTGCAGCTGATCGAGGCCGCCACCGACCAGCACATCTGGGCCGAGAACTTCGACCGTACGCTGGACGACACCTTTACGATCCAGTCGGACATCGCGCTGGCCATTGCGGCCCAACTGGAGGCCAGCCTCAACCCGCAGCTGCGCGCCAGCATCGAGGCGCGTCCCACCGACAATCCGGCCGCTTACGATCTCTACTTGCGCGCGCGCGAAGAATCGCGCGTATGGCGCGGCGCCGAGGGCTTTCGCTCAATGATCGAGCTGCTCGAGCCGGCCGTCGAGCTCGACCCGGATTTCCTCGCTGCAAGGAGCCTGCTGGTCCAGGCGTACGGACAGATGTATCGCCTCGATGCCGGCCTCCAGGGTGCATATGACAGCAAGGCCCTGGCGCTGGTCACCGAGCTGCGTCGGCGCTGGCCGGATCGTCCGGAGAGCCGCCTCGCGCTGGCGCATTACAACCGCCTGGTGGAGCGCAACTTCGAGCTGGCCCTGGCCGAGTTCCAGGCCTTGCTGGCCGAGCATCCCAACGACGTTGAGATTATGGGGCAGGTCAGGACCACGTTGAAGTGGCTTGGTCGTGGTGAGGAATTCCTCGAAGTCGCGCGCCGCGTGCTGGCCCTGGATCCCGAAAGCAGCTTGACCTGGAGCGAAATGCTGCTGGCGTTGTATTTCAACGGCCTTGGCGAGGAAAACCTCGCGATGGCCGAACAGGCTCAGGCGCGTTTCCCGGAGGAGCAGGCGTACCCGTGGATGATCGCCGTCGGCAAGCTGGTGTTCCACGGTGACCGTGCCGCCATGCTGGCCTACGGCCGCACCCGTGCCGGGGACAGCTCGGCGGAATGGCTGGATTTGCTCAGTCCCAGCCGCTTTGCCGAGGGCGATGTCGACGGCGCGCTGGAGGTGCTCGCGATACAGCGCACATACGCCAGCGGGCTCGACGTCGCCATGCTCGATGCGACCGAGGCTGAATACCTGCGCTTGGCGGGGCGCGATGACGAAGCCGCGGCACCGGCCGCGCGCGCCTTGGAAGCCGTACGCAGCTGGATCGATAGTGGCAGGCCGTTACCCGGGGGCAGCGATGCGTCATGGTTTGCCAACGCCGCGCGGGTTGCTGCGCTGGCCGGCGAGCGTGCGCTCGCCCTGGAGTGGCAGACCCGGGCCCTGGCCGTCCCGGTAAATATCCCTTTCGAGCAAGTCGGTCGGGACTTGGCCCTGGCAACCGCGCAACGCTGGCTCGGAGACCCGGACGCGGCCTGGGCCCTGATGGAACCTTACGCCGGTGAGCACACGGCGTTTCTCTCGGAGGGCCAGATGCTAGGCCTGCAGCCCTATTACGACGCGCTGTTTGGCGAGGCGGCCGGCTATCGCGATTACATGGCGCGGCTGCGGGCGGAGTGGGGTCGATGAGTTTCTTCACCGAACTCAAGCGTCGCAAGGTGGTGCGTGTCGCCGTCGTGTACGCGGCGACGGCATTCGCCGTGCTGCAGGGTGCGGACATCATGCTGCCGCGGATGGGTGTGCCGGATTGGGGCATGAACCTGGTGGTCGCGCTGATCGTGCTGGGGTTCCCGATCGCGCTGGTGCTGGGCTGGGCGCTGGAGCTGACACCCGAAGGAATCAAGCGAACGCAGTCGAGCGCGTCCGAGGCGAACAACATGGCAACGCCCGCGCTTCTGGGTAAGCGCACCGTCTTTGCCAGCGTATTGCTGGTCGTGCTGGGTGTCGGTATCGGCGCCGGGTGGTTCCTGCGGCCGGTCAGTGCCCCGGAGGCCACGCCGGCCATGGATTCTGCCGCTGCGCCTGCTGCGACCACGGCAGTCGATGCAGACAAGTCGATTGCGGTGCTCCCGTTTTCAGACTTCAGTCCAGGCGGCGACCAAGGCTGGTTTGCGGATGGCCTGGCCGAGGAAATCCTCAATGCCCTGGCGCGCACGCCGGATCTTAAGGTCGCGTCCCGCACGGCTTCCTTTGCCTTCCGGGACACCGCGCAGTCACCCGCGGAGATCGGTGCCGCGCTGAACGTCGCCCATATCCTCGAGGGCTCGGTGCGGCGGGCAGCGGACCAGATCCGCGTGACCGTCCAGTTGATTCGCACCGGTGATGGCTATCATCTGTGGTCGGAGAACTTCGACGGCTCCATCGAGGATGCGATCGCTATCCAGGAACAGATCGCCTTCCAGATCGCGCGCGCGCTGGAAACGGCCATGGATCCGGAGGCCCTCGCCGAAATGCTCGATGCCGGCACCCGGTCGGTCGAGGCTTGGGAGGCGTTGCTGAAGGCCCAGGCGTTGGTAGAACAGGCCTCGATACCCCTGGCCCCCGATGATGTCGAACAGATACTGGCCGCGGCCGGTCGGGCGATCGAGATCGATCCGGGCTTCAGCCGTGCGCATGGATACCTGGCGGCGTTCTGGCGCAACCAGATGACTCCGGTGTCAGGGGCATACGACGCCACGGACCTGGCGCCGGCGGAGATCCGGGCGAACTACGACAGCCACATCGAGGTTGCGATTCGCGAGGCGCGTAGCGAAGGCGAACGCCTGGCTTACCAGGCCGATCGGGCCTGGGTGCATGTTCGCTACGCGGATCGAATGAACTATCTTCGCCAGGCCGTCGCGCTGCGGCCGGGGCAGGCGGATATCCATTTGGAGTTTGGTCGTGCGCTCATCGAAGCCGGCGACTACGAGGAAGCGCGAGAGGCCTTGTTGCAGGCTGCGGAGCTCGGTCGCGGCACGGCTGCCGAGCTGCAGAACGTTTACCAGTTCCTGCACCGCGTCGGCCCGGACGCCGCATTGCCCTTGGTGGAACGCGCCCTGGCCGCAGACCCCGGCTCGTCACAGGTGATTTACCAGGGTCATCGCGCCCTGCTGTATGCCGGGCAGGTCGACCGCGCTGCGCAACTGGCCCGCGTCTACGCCTTGCGTGATCCCGACTCCGAGTTCAATACGCTGATGCAGGTGCGCCAGGCTTGCGCCGAGGGCCGGGACGAGGACGCTGCGGCCATCTATGCGCGCGTAGAGGGTGACCTGGTCCGGTGGCTGTTGCTGGAGACACTCGGCCGGGCCGCCGAGGCACGCGAGCTCCTGCGTCCGCTCGACACGCCCGACCGGCTGTTCTCGCTCTCGACCTATCTCGCCTACACCTACTTCGACCCGACCGACTACCCGTTGCTGGCCGATACACTCGGCCGCCAGGGCATCGAACGCCCGCCGCCGAAGCCGATTCCCTTCGCCTGCAAGCCGGCCGTGGGGGGCGACCCGCAGTGAGCAGTTCACCCGGGCTTTTCAACGAGCTTAAGCGCCGCAAGGTCGTCCGTGTTGGCGTGGTCTATGCCGCGACGGCGTTCGCCGTACTTGAGGCGGCTGACCTGCTGCTGCCACGCATGGGTGTGCCCGACTGGGTGATGAACCTCGTCGTCGCGTTGATCGTGCTCGGGTTCCCGATCGCGCTGGTGCTGGGCTGGGCGCTGGAGCTGACGCCGGAGGGGATCAAGCGCACGGAAGCAGTCACAGAGGCACAGGCCACGCAGGGCGCTGCGCCTGCCGCGACGCCGGCATTGCTTGGCAAGCGCACGGTGTTGGTTGCCGGACTACTGGTCGTACTCGGTATCGGGCTGGGCGCCGGCTGGCTGCTGAAGCCTGGCGTGGAGGAGTCGCCGGACGTGCTGTCCTCGATTCCTGCAACGCCCCCGCCTGCTACCGCACCGGGAAGCGACGATGGTCCCAGCGCGGCCGCCGAACAGCCTGCGATCGAAGTGGCACGCGAGGAAGGTCTCATTGCCGTGCTGCCGTTCCGCAACCGCAGTATCCGGGAAGACGACGCGTTCTTTGCCGAAGGCGTGCACGACGACCTGCTGGCCCGGCTGGCCAAGGTCGCCTCCTTCAAGGTGATCTCGCGTACCACGATGATGCGCTACGCCGACTCGGACAAGTCGGTGCCGGAGATCGCCCGGGAGCTCGGTGCGGCGGTGGTGCTGGAGGGCGCGATCCAGCGGGCCGGCGACCAGGTCCGGGTGACCGTGCAGCTGATCGACGGCGCCACCGACGTTCACCTGTGGGCGGAGAGCTACGACCGCGCGCTAACTACCGAGACCATCTTCGCCATCCAGGCGGACATCGCGCAGGCCGTCGCCGATTCGATGCAGGTGGTGCTGAGTCCCGAGGAGGCCGACGCGTTGCGGGCTGGGTCGACCCGGAACCTGCAGGCCTACGAAGCGTTCCTGCGCGGCAAGCTGCTGTCGGGTTTCTCCGGGATTTCGCCGGAGCGCTCCAGGCAGGCCATCGCCGAGTTCGACCGCGCCATCGCGCTCGATCCGAACTTTGCCGAGGCTTATGCGCGCAAGGCGGAGGTGCAGCTGGTGAGCTTCTGGCTGGCCATCGGGCCGCGTTCCCTCCGGGAGGAGGCGCGGGCCAGCGTGGCCGAGGCGAAGCGGCTGGCACCGGACAGCATCGAGACGCGTCTGGTCGAGGCGCGGCAGTACTACTTCGCGCAACTCGATTTCGCATCCGCCGACCGCATTCTGCAGGAGATACTCGCGGAGGTGCCCGATCACGCTGAGGCCTGGGAGGCCAGCGCTTATGTGGCCCGACGCGATGGCCGGTTTGATGATGCGATCTTCGCCTTCGAGCGTGCGCTGGCGATCAATCCGCAGGCGATTGACGTCATCAACTCCTTGGTCGAGACCACGGGACAGGGGCGTGGTGATTTTGCGGCGGCAGCCGAATGGCTGGAGCGCGCGCAGATGCTGGGGGGCGAATCCAGTATCCGCGAGGTCTGGTTGCACGAGTGGCAAGGCGATGTCGAGGCAGCCTGGGCTGCGATCGATGGGCCGCTGCCCAATTTCGTTGATACGCCCGCGCGGATCGCCGTCTTCTCCCGTGACCCCGAGCGCATCGAATACGCGCTTTCGCCCGCGCTCTGGCCGGAGGACCAGCATGGGCCGGGCGACTTCCCCGAGGCCTACGCGATGGTCAGGGCCTGGTCGCTGCTGGTCATGGGTCGAAAGGCTGAGGCCGAGCGCCTGCTGGCGGAGATCAAGGCGCGCATGGACCAGCGCAGCGATCCTTATCCCTCGCGCTGGCTCGGCAACGCCTATTACCAACCCGTCGACCTGCCCGGCTTCATGGGTGACCTGGAAGGCGTGCGGGCGGCCGAGGCGGATTTCCTGGCGAACGCGCCGCGCGACATCTGGGCCCTGGCCAGTATTCAGCCCCGGCTGGCGGCCGCCTTTGCCCGGGCAGGTGATTCCGACCGCGCCATGCATTATCTGGAGCGGCAGGTGGAGGTTTTCGGCCCGCATCGTTTCCTCGTGTTCTCGATCGACCCGGATTTCGAGCCACTTCGTGAGCATCCGCGCTATCTTGCGCTGGAAGCTCGCTACCAGGCCTGGGCCAGGGAGCAGGTTCGTGAGTAGCCTGCTCGCCGAGCTCAAGCGCCGCAAGGTGGTGCGCGTCGCAGTTGTCTACGTGGCGACGGCATTCGCGGTACTCCAGGCGGCCGACATCATGCTGCCGCAGATGGGCGTGCCCGAATGGGGGCTCAGTCTGGTTGTGGCCCTGATCGTGCTCGGTTTCCCGATTGCGCTGGTGCTCGGGTGGGCGCTGGAGCTGACGCCGGAGGGTATCCGGCGTACCGAGGC